>NZ_JBSFGS010000036.1:0-70864 GCF_053596675.1 Kitasatospora sp. NPDC001664 | reverse complement strand
CATTTCGGACCGGTCCGTTTTCCATGCCGCTGATCGTAGCCAGGCACGGCAACCGAATTCCGAACCGGTACGGTATCCCGCCCCGGGTCGAGCCCTGACGGCCGCCGGATTTCCGTACCGCCCGCCGGATTTCCGTACCGCTCACCGCCATATTGTCCCGCACCCGCCCGCCATGTTGTCCCGCACCACCGCCTGCGCAAGCGCATGTTGTCCCGCCCTGCGCAGACGTTGTCCCCGGCCTGCGCACGCGCAATGAGCGCTCATCCGGAGGTTGTCCCGCCCTGCGCACAGGTTGTCCCGCTGCGCGCTGCGCAATGAGCGCTGCGCAGGAGGTTGTCCCCGTGCTGCGCGCTGCGCAATGAGCGCTCATCCGCTGCACGGAGTGCAGCACCTCCCGGTGCTGCACTCGCTGCACGGTGCAGCAAGGGGAGCCGTGCTGCACCGTGCTGCACCAACTGTTCGGGTACCGCTGCAACGGCCGTTGCAGCTTGTCCCGCCTGGGCCGCCAGGTGCTGTCGCACTCCGGGCGGCCGGGTGCTGCACCGCCTGGTGCAGCGGGCCGGGTGCGACTGCGACGGCCGGTGCAGCGGGAGCCGTGCGACTGCGACAGCCGGTGCTGCACCGGGCGGTGCAGCACGAGGAGACCGCTGCACCGCTGCACCGCTGCACCGCTGCACCGCTGCACCGCTGCTCCCGCTGCTCCCGTGACCGGCCGGGCCGCGGGGCGGTTGCACCGGTGTGACGATGACTGCGAACGGGCGAGGTGGCCGGGCGGGGCGGCGGGCGCTCGGGCCGGTGGCGGACCGGGCGCTGGCCGACACCGTGAGCGCTCCCCGCCGGCCGCCGCCCTGGTCGGCGGCCGCCGTCGATGCCGTGCTGCGCGAGGTGCTGCACGCCTTCGAGGAACGGACCCAGGAGTGGCGGGAGGACTTCGAGGGCCTGGACGAGGACCTGCTCGCGGAGGCGGCCGGCGAGGCCCGGATGCTCGGCGCCGATCCGGCGGCCGCCGTCGACCAGTTGGTGCGCTCCCTGCTGCGAGCGCTCGCCGCCTGGCAGGAGGCGATCGGCGTGCTCGGCCGCGACCTGGCGGCGGCCGCGCAGGAGCGGCCGCTGCCCGGGTGGGCGGCCGACGTCGGCCGGACCGAGGACGTCCGCTGGCGGCAGGCCCGCGCCGCGCTGCTTGAGGCCATCGCCCGCCACCACCACGGCGTGCTGCCCGCCGCCGAGCCGGAAGGCCGGCCGTGGTGATCGGCACCCGCCCGCACGCGGAAGAATGGGGCCGGTGACCAGCACCCAGCCGCGCGGCCTGCACTCCCTGATCCCCACCCGTACCCAGACCACCCCCGCCGAGCAGGCCGCCTCCCAGCTGCTGCACCTGCGCTCGGCGACCGTGCCGGTGCCGGTTCTCGCCGCGGCCGCCGCCCTCATCGCCCCGCAGCTGGAGGACCCGGACCCGGCCACCCGCGACGCCGCCGAAGCCGTCCACGCCCACCTGCTCGCCGCCATCGACACCGCCGCCCAGAGCCGGTAGCCGACCGCTCGGGCCAGTGTCCTAACCCTGTCCCAGGCTGGGCCCGAAACACTCCTACCTGGGCTTTTAGGGGTGGGACGTCCTAGCGAAACGGTCGAAAACGGACATGCTGGGACGGTGCTGGGACAGGGTCTGAGACACCCTTGGGACAGCCCGTCCCAGCCCTCCGAGCGGCCGCGAACACCTCGTCCGCCCTACCGCCGCCTCGGGTCCGGTGCTCACCGTCCACTTCGCTCTCGCAGGCCTGAACCGGCCGACTGCGTTCCCGAACGCACTGCCTCCGACCTGCGGCGACGCCGACTGCGGACCCGGGTGTGCGGGCGTTCCGCAAAGGCCGGTGCGGGGCCGCACGCACTCCGCACCCACCCCTTTGCGGCGTACGGTGTTCGCCGCAAAGGTCCGAGCCCACTGGCCGGCCGCCCGTGACCAGGCCGCCGCCGGACGAGTTCACCGGTCATGACGACGCACCTTCCCCCGCTGTCCGAGTGGCCCCTCTACGGCGAGCCGCAGCAGACCCCGCCGGCCCCGGAGCCGGAGGAGGGCCAGGCCCTCACCGAGGAGGAGCAGGCGGCGCTGGAGCAGGCCGCGGCGACCGGGACGGCGGCTGCGGAGTGGATCCGCTCGCTCGGCGGCCGGTGGCCGGACGCCCGGGGTGAGCTGGCCGGCCTGGCGGACACCCTGGCCGAGGTGATGGCGACCATCGACCCGGCCGGGGAGGGCGAGATCGACGCCCAGGCCCACTACGAGCTGACCGTGGGCGTGCGGCACATGGTGGTGCTGCCCGCCGCCCGCGAGCACCTGAGCGCGGCCGAGCGCGTCGCCCTGGTCGCCGTCGGCGCGGTCGCCGCCGACGCCCCCGTCACCGTGCTCGGCGACTTCGACACCGCACTCCCGGTGCTGTGCGAGGCGATCGACGACGCCCTCACCCACGCCCAGAACCCGGGCAGCGCCTGACCGCCGCTGGGTCGTGCGAGGATCAGCCCGGCCCCGGCCGGCCACCGCTCTGCTTGCACCAGAACCGGTGGCCGGCCCCGGCCGGACAGCGGCGGCCGAGCCGACCAGGACGTGCTGTCCCACCCCTGTCCCAACCTCCGCGAAACACTGTGAACAGGGAAAACGGGGTGGGACAGTCCCAGGGCCGTCCCAGCGAAAGCCTGAACCGGACCGCCTGAGACACAGCGCTGGACGGGCTCGGACAGCCGGTCCTGCGGCGACCGGCAGGCGGTGCGGGCCGCCCCGTACGGGGAACGATCCCGGTATGAACGAGCACCAGGAGCAGGCCGGTCCCGTCGACCAGGTGCGGGCCCGGGAACTGACGGAGCAGCTGCGCAGCGCGATCGAGGACGTCCGGGCAGCGGTTCTGGTGCTGGCCCGCCGGGTGCGCGCTGCCCACCAGGCACGGGTGTGGACGGTCTTGGACTACGGGTCGTGGTCGGAGTACGCGCTCGCCGAGTTCGGGATCGGGCGCTCGACCGCGTACCGGCTGCTGGACCTGGCGGCCGTCGCCGAGGCGATCGAGGAGACCGTGCACGACGGGCTCGGGGTGTCCCACGCGTGGGACAGCACCGACCTGGTGCTGCCGGTGCGCGCGGTGGTGGACCTCAAGGGGCGCACCGCCGAGCTGACCGACCTGATCGCCGAACGCCTCGCCGACGTCCACCAGGACGCCGGCGGCGCCGTTCTTGCGGCGGAGGTGGTCGGCGGGGTGGTCGCCGCGGCCATCGCGGAGGTGAGGGCCCGCCCGGACGTCCCACCCGCCGAGCTGGAGACCGGCCCCGCACCGGGCGGCATCACCGCCGAGGCCTGGCGCCGCTACGCGAGTGCCGGCCGGGACGCGGTGGCCGAACAACGGAGGGGCCAGCGCGAACTCGGCGAGCTCGCCCTCGAGGTGGTCCCGGCCTACGTCTCCGACCTCCAGGCCGAGGACAACGGTCTCGCCCGTCTCGCCAGCGACATCGGCATCACCACCGGCGAACTGCTCGCCTGCCGCCGCTACGCGATGTCCGGCGACGTCCGGGCGATGGACGGCTGGTAGCCGCCGGGGACGGCTACCGGCTGGCCTGCGGGAGGGTGTTGGCGAGGTCCGTGGCCAGGTTCTGGGCGTCCTGGTGGGCCCGCTGCCACCAGAGCGCGCCCGGGTGGTCGTCACCGACGCGTCCGGCGGCGGTCTTCAGGACGGTGGCCAGTGCTTCGGCAGCTGTGCGAAGTTCGACGGCCAGCGGGTCGAGGTCGCCGGCCCCGTGCTCGGTGACGGCCCGGATCAGCCTGCCCGCCGACCAGGTCAGGTCCTCGGCGGCCTCCAGCGCGGTCGGCTGGCCGTCGGTGAGCAGCTCGATCAGCTCGGCCCGCTGCTCGGCGGTGAGGGTGGCGTGCAGCTGGAGGGCGTGTTCGGCGAGTTCACGCTGGTCCGGGCCGGTCTCGGCGACCTTGGTGCGCCCGCCGGCCGGGCCGGTGAGGAGCCTCTGGGCCTTCAGCACGCCGATCGCGCCTGAGACCGCGGCGGTGCTCACTCCGTAGGCGGCGGCGAGTTCGCTGCCGGTCGGCAGGGCTTCGCCGGGCTTCCAGCGGCCCCGGTCGATCTCGGCGCGCAGGGCGTTGGCCAGGCGCGGGACGCGGCCCTTCCTCGGGCCGGGCAGATCGAGGCCGAGGGCGGGGTCGTCGTCGGTGCTGGTGGTCACCCTCGGCTGGTCCAGGTCCGGTTGGTGTGGCCCTTCAGCGGCCAGTCGGTGGGCGGGATCGGGGCCTGGCCGCGCGCGTCGCGGACGGCTTCGTCCGTGGCGCAGTCGCCGCAGACGCTGATGCGGCGGTCGTGGGTGACGCGGGAGGCGGCGCCGACGTCGCCGGGGAACTGGGCGAGGGGTCCGGTGCAGCGCGGGCATCCCGGCTGGGCGGAGGCGGCAGTGGCCTCGGCGGGGGCCGGCTGCTGATGGATCGTCATGCACCGACGGTAGCGGGGCCGGTGCCTGCCGCGAGGGGCTTCGGCGGAGCCGGGGCGGGTCAGATCGGCCGGTCGGGGTCGGAGAAGGTGAGGCCGCCGGCGGCGAGCGGACGCCGCACGGGCGCGGGCACCGGGGCGCTCTCGGCGGGCGGCTCGCGGAAGTCCGCGCCCTGCTCCACCGGCAGCAGCCGCTGCCCACCAGCCTGGGCGGGCACGGGAGCGGCGGTGTCGGGCTCGGAGAAGGCGGGCAGCGAGAGGTTGCGGCGGTCCGGGGTCATGGCCCTCAGTGTGGCAGTCACCGCGCGGCCACCAGCACCAGGGGCCGGTCGGCGGGGGCTGTCCCAGCCTTGTCCCAGGTCCTGCGAAACGCTCCCACCTGGGCAAACGGGGTGGGACAGTCCCAGGTCTGTCCCATCCTCGCGCCGCACAAAGTGCCGAGCGGGTGTCAGCCGGCGGCTTCGTCCGCAGTCTGGTCCGCCGAGTCGGTGTCGGGCTGCGGCGCAGCGGTGGCGGTGCGGGAGCGCTGGAGCTCGGCCAGGAGGTCGGTGAGGTGGTCGGGGCGCAGCGGGCCGTCGTACTGGTCGAGTGGCACGGTGGGGACCGGTCCGGGGTAGCAGGCGCGGCGGAGCCAGTCGGCCTCGTCGGGGTAGGCGGCGCGGGCCTGGGTGGCGATGGCCGCGTACCAGGCGTTGATTGCCTCGCGCTTCTCGGCGGCGGTGGCGTAGGGGCCGAGCTCGGGGACGACGAAGTCCGGGTGCAGCACCACCTCGGGTGCGGGAGCGGTGTCGCTGCTGGTGGCGGGGGTTTCGGTGGGGGTGATCGTGTCGGGCACGCCCGGGATCGTAGTCGGCGGCGCTGACGAGTGGCCGGTCGGCCCGCCGACGGGAGGGCCGGTGGGGACCGGCCGGCCCAGTCCGGGCGGTGGTCACCCGGGCCTGCCCGCTTCCCTGGCCGTGGCTGGGGGGCCGGACCGCCGGGAGGGTCACGGCCGGCTCTGGATCTCCTCGCGCAGCCGGGCCAGAACGGTCGCGGTGGGGCGCCCGGGCTACCCGGCGGCGAACTCCGTGGGCCTGCCGGGTGGCTGCTCTGCGTCGGCCGGGTGGAAGGCCAGAGCGGCGGCGTGGTGGGCGTCGCCGAGCCGGTTGAACAGCCGGGACGGGATGGGGGCGAAGTCCGGCTCGGTGTCCGGCTCGGGTCGGCGGTAGTAGAGGAAGGCGACGGGGCCGCGGAGGCCGCGCTTCTTGGGGCGCAGGTCCGGGTCGGCGATGGTGTCGAGCATGTGCTCGGCGTAGAGGTTGGCTTCCTCGGGTGAGTTGGCGCGGGTCATGATGCACAGGCCGTTGCGGGCGATCGGGGTCTGCGCGAGGGAGAAGGAGTCGCCGAGCTTCATGTCACCGCAGATCTTCGCGGTGACCAGGGAGACGCTGGCGGTGTCGTACATGAGCATCGAGTGCCGGACGAAGAGCACGTCGCCGTTCGGTTGGATGATCGCCGCCAGGTGGGAGTCGATCCGGTCGGCGCCGGCCTGCTCTGCGGTGGTGACGAACTGGGCGGCCGCGCGCAGTCGGCGGGCTCGCACCTGCGGGTCGGCTGCTTGGGCGGCGTCCTGAAGTTCGGCGACGGCGTCCAGGAGGTCTTGGCGTCCGCGGTCTTCCCTGACCCGGGCGGTGAACTTCTGGATCACCTCGGCGAGCTGGACGATGTGCTCGCTGGCCGGTCCCGGTTCACGGCCGGCCCAGTCCAGCGCCAGCGCGGCGAGCTCCTCGAGGTAGCCGGCTCCTTCGAGGGCGTCGTGATCGTCCATGGCGCCGAGGCTACCGAGGTGTCCAAGTCTCGTCAGCGGAACCGGTGAAGCGATCGGTCGCCGGGCCCGGTGGTCACGACCGGGGCGGCCGGTCGGCGTTCTTGTCGCGGGTGCACAGGTGGGCGGTGGGGCAGGACGGGCAGCCACGGACGTCGACGAGGTGGGCGACGGCGTCGAACAGCTCCTGGGCGCGCTTCACCGTGCCGACGCCGTTGAAGCCGGCGTACTCCTCCACCGTGCCGGTGGTGCCCTCGCTCAGGTGGGCGCGCAGGTAGGCGAGGGCGGAGAACTCGGCCGGTGACATGGTGGCCGGGTCGACGGGGATGCATGCCTTCGGCACGAGGTCGCTGGCGATGTCCCCGCCGAACAGCCACGGCTCGCCCGGCTTGGCGGGCTTGCCGACGACCAGCCGCACCACCGGAGCGGGCAGGTCCTGGTGCTCGCCGACCAGGATCATGCCGTAGGAGTGCAGTTCGTGGACGTGGCCGCGCACGTCACCGGCCGGCACCCGGCCCATCCGGGCGGCGAGCTCCCCGACCGGGACCGCGATGACCTCGCCGTCCGGGCGCTGCAGCGGCAGGGTGCCGACGTCGACCAGCTGGTCCAGGACGATCGCCTGCTGCGGGATCGACTTGCCGTACACGGGCCGCAGCCGCAGCAGACGCCGCAGCAGGTCGACCGCCTCCGCGCTGACCGTCGGGTCGGCCGCCAGGGCGTCGGGGTCGACGCCGACCGCCGGAGTCAACCACCGCTCGTAGCCCGGCGGCTCCAACTGCCGCAGCGAGTACCTGACGTCCCGCTGCTCCCTGCGCGGCTTGCCCGGCTTCCTGCGACCCATCAGCTGCCCCTTGCCCTCGGTGACCTGGGCGCATTCAACACCACCAGGCGACACCGAAGCCGGTCGTTTCCCGTACGGGGGACGGATGTTGACGGCCCGTCGGGTGCGGGAGCTCAGTCGTCGGGGGTCGTGTTGACCGCCTCGCAGTTCCAGCACGTCCAGTCGTAGGGCAGCCGGTAGCTGTGGACGCTGAAGAATCCGAGCGGCTCGCCGTACACCGAGCAGCTCGCCTCGCAGTTCCAGCACTCGAACTCGAAGTCCATCTCTCCCCCTCCTGCGTCCAGGATCGCGGTTCCCAGCGCGTCATGGGGCGGAATCCGGAGAAGGCAAACGACTCGGATCCAGGTGCTGAAGTACGGGCGGCTCTTTCACCGGATCAGCTGGTGCGGGCAAGGACCGCGCTGGCCCACGCGGTGAACTCGGAACGACGGGCGGCCTGGTCGAACTCGGCCTGGGCGATGGCCTTGCGCCGAGCGGTGTCGGCCGGGTCGGTCACTCCGAGCGCCTTGGCGCGGTGCACGCGGTCGGCGCCGAGGCCGACCGCGTTGAGGATGTTCTCGGCGGCGAGGTCGCCGTCGATGGCCCGGGCGGTGAACTCGGTCAGCAGCAGCCAGCGGTGCACGTAGGTGCGGCCGGCGCCGGGGTTCGTGCCGATCAGGACGAGCAGGTGGCCCAGGAGGGTTTCGGCGAGGTCGTGCTTGTCGGCGTTCCAGGCGGCGTACGCGCTGTCGAACGTCGGGTTGGCCAGCTCGGAGAGCGCTTCGCGGTGCTGGTCGGCCGCGCCGACGAGGATCGCGTCGGCGAAGAGGCCGAACTGCAGGACCTCGGCGGTCATGGCCGGCAGGTCGACGGCCGCCGGATCGAAGCTGACCCAGTCGTCGTCGTCCGACACCCGGGCCAGCTTCTCCAGCCCCTGGGAGAGGCCGTCGGCGAGGTCAGCGATCCGGCGCAGCTCCTCGGCGGCGCGGGCGGGCATCCGGTAGTACATCGAGGCGTTGAGCAGGCCGTCGTTCCACTCGTCGCTGCCTGGAGTGGCCTTCGCCGCGTCGGCCAGGTCGGTCTGGACGGTGAAGGCGGCGACGCGGGTGGCGTGCCAGGTGAACGGCGGCTCCGCGACGTCCGCGTCGGTGTCGAGTGCGGTGTCCTGCTCGTCGGCCAGGTCGGTCTCGTTCATGCCGTTCCCCTCCCCGCACCGCGCTCCGTCGCTCGGTGTGACGGCGAGGCTACCGTTCGGCCCTGACAGGCGGGAGGGTGGGGCGTCAGCGGTGGAGCGGTCCCGGGTGAACGTCGATCCTCGGGCCGCCCTTCGCGGGGGCGAGGACATCTTGGTAGTGGTGGTCGAAGGAGAGGATCGCCGGGTGACCCAACCGCCAGGCGAGGACGGCGTTGACGGCGTCGGCCAGGCCGAGCTCGTGCCCCTGGTAGCGGCGCAGCAGGGCTTCGGCGTCGGCGTACAGGCGGCGGTCGGCGGGCGGAAGGACGACGACACCCTGCCCGGCGAGCGCGCCCAACCTGGTGATGGCGTTGACGGCCTCGCCCTCGCCGGCCCGGCGGGTCAGGAGGTGGTCGAGCTCGGTCATCACCATCGGGGAGACGATCAGCACCCGGGCCGCCGACAGCGCCTCCGCGCCCTGCCGATGGAGATCATCTTTCCGGTTGAAGGCGGCCAACAGAACAGAGGTGTCGGCGACCGCGACGCCGAACCGAGCGGTCACCGGCCGAAGCCTTCGTGCAGCCACTCGTCCGCGCGGGAGGCCAGGTCGGGCGGGCCGTCGAACAGCGCCCAGTCCACCGGGGGCAGCGGCTCGGTGGGGATCGGCAGGACGCCGGCGGCGTGCTCGATCGCCAGCTCCTCCGGGGTGCGGCCGAGCACCGCGGCCAGATCCCGCAGGATCTGCGCCTCCACCCCGGACACCGTCACGGACGCGGTGATCGACGGCTGCGCCTGGGCCGGGTCGGGAGCGGGTTCGGACTGCGGACTCATCAGACCCTCCTGGGTATGGCGGGCCGCCGTGGCAACGGCCCGCAGGATGACGGTAGCGGCTGACGGGGTGTCAGCGGCTCGGTGTGGCAACCGCGGCGCGGTGTGGCCGGGCGGTCAGGCCGCGATGGCGAGCTGCTGTCCGGCGGCGGCCACCAGGCGGTCGCACTCGTCCAGCGCCCGGCGGCGCCGTACGGCGAGGTCGTCCAGGTCGGCGGCGGTGCGCAGCGCGAAGGTGGCGTCGACCGCGTTCTGGGCGGCGCCCGCGAGGTCGGGGCTGACGATGCGCAGCAGGGTGTGCGGGGTGGTGACCGCGGAGCGGGTGGTGTGGACGTTCTCGGTGTGGACGTCAGCTTCCTGCGGGCTGCCGGTCAGGAACAGAGCCCTCAGTCGGATGGTCTGGGCGCGCCGGTGGTCGGCGAGCGCGGACACCAGGGCGGTGACGGCCCCGGTCACCTCGGCGCGGCGGGCCTGGGCGGTGTCGGCGGTCCGGGCCTGGGTGGCGGCGCGGTTCTGCATCCGGCCCGCGACCGCGGCGCCGGCCAGCGTGCCGACGACGGCGACGATGCTGCTGCCGATGCCCAGCCACGTCTCGATCCCCATGCTGTGCTCCCCCTCCAGGTGGTGGTGTGCTGGTTGTCAGTTGCTGGTGGTCTTGGCGGCCGGGTCGCGGCGGGCCTTGCCGTAGCGCTCCCAGGCGGCCTGCTTGGAGATGCCGAGGGCCTCGCCGATCTGGGCCCAGGAGTGGTCCAGGTAGCTGGCGCGCAGGGCCGCGTCGCGGGCCTGGCGGGCGAAGTAGCCGTCGGAGATCCGGATGGCGGCCAGCGCGGCCATCGGCTTGTCGTCCTCGATGAGCTTGTCGAGCTGGCGGCCGACCGAGCGGATCTGCTCGGCGAGCGCCGCCGGGACGGCCTGGTCGGTCAGGTCGTGCATGTGGTTGTCCCACCAGTCCGCCTGGGCGTCGACCTCCTCCGTGTCGCCCTGGTCGTCGGTGGTGGCGTAGGGGTGCGTCTTGTCGCTCGACCACCCGCACGTGCACGTCGCGACGAGGCCGCGGCAGTGCGGGCTCGCGGGGTCGGTGTCGTCGACGTCGTAGACGGAGGAGTAGCCGTGCCCGTCGTAGATCTGATGGGTCGTCATACCGTCAAGGTTCCATTACGTCCTGCCGGAAGTCAAGGCAGATCGTAAGGAATCCATTACACCCCTGGTGGGCGAGGTGGCGTGCCCTTCACCCCGCGGGGTCGGCCACGCCCGGCCGGGCCCGACCGACGCGGGCTTCACCACTGGCCCGGGTGCGTGGCGGGTCCGGCAGGCTCAGGCGCTGGCCCTCGCGAACGCCGGCGTGGATGGGTCGCCGTACGCGCCGTCGACGGTCGGGGGCCTGTCGTCGCTCGGGTCCGGTAAGAAAGTCCGGGACTTTCTCGCTGGAGAAGTTCCCTGCTCAGAGCGGCAAATGCAGCAGGGATGCCACATCTATGCATCACGGATGCACTGTTCGGATCCGGGGCGTGCTGATTCGGTGGGAGCCCGTCAACCGAAGGATCTGACTGTGTCTCCTGCCCTGCCTTCCCCGTCCTCCGCCACCCGGCGCCCGCGCCCGGGCGACGTCGAGACGGCGGTGGTCGCCGCGCTGGTGGCCGCTGTTCTGGCGTGCTCCGGATTACGTGGCTGGAGCGCGGAGCAGCTCGCCGCGGTGCTGACCGCGCTGGCGGCGTGTGTCGGTCCGTTGGTGCTGAGCCGTCGCGTGGGCTGATGCCGTCCCGCTCGTCTTGCTGGTGGACATGCTGATGGCCGGGCCCGTCGCGCTTCGAGCGCGAGAGGCCCGGCCGGGCCCGTCAAGGACCGCGGCCAGGTCCTGCTCGAACTGGTCGCGGTCGGCGGGCGAGCGGTGAATCGGGTCGCTGTGTGGTCGGGCCGGGAGCAGTTCACGGTGCCGGGTCTGCGAGGTGCTCGGCGTGGTCGGGAGCCGGCTGCTGAGGGACGGTGCCGTCGTGCCGCATCTCGGCGAAGGCCGGGAGCGTGGCGTTGAAGGCGACGGTGATGGTGGCGCAGGGGCCGGTGCTGTGCTTGGCGACGATGAGGTCGGCTTCGCCGGGCCGGTTGCTCTTCTTGTTGTAGGCGTCGTCGCGGTGCAGGAGGACGACCAGGTCGGCGTCGTCCTCGAGGGTGCCGGAGTCGCGGAGGTCGTAGATCTGGGGGCGCTTGTCGTCGCGTTGTTCGGGGCCGCGGTTGAGCTGGGACAGGACGACGATCGGGACTTCCAGTTCGCGGGCGAGGAGCTTGAGGCGGCGGCTGGCCTGGTTGATGTCCTCGTAGCGGGTGCCGTACTTGTGGCGGCCCTGGTCGAGGAGCTGGACGTGGTCGAGGACGATCAGCTTGACGCCGTTGCGGGTCACCAGGCGGCGGCTCTTGGAGCGGATCTCGTCCAGGGTGAGGTTGGGGGCGTCGTCGATGTACATCGGCGAGGAGGTGACGTTGGGCATCCGGCCGGCGACCCGGGTCCAGTCCCGGCCGGTCAGGTTGCCCGACCGCATCTGGTGCAGCGGGACGCGGGTCTCGGCGGCCAGCAGGCGCATCGCGAACTCGTTGCGGCCCATCTGGAGGCTGAACAGGACGGCGGGCAGGCCCTGCTGGATCGCGCAGGCGCGCAGCAGGTGGAGGGCGAGGGTGCTCTTGCCGAGGGAAGGGCGAGAGGCGATGACGACCAGTTGCCCAGGGTGCAGGCCGTTGGTCAGGGCGTCGAGGTCGACCAGGCCGGTGGAGATGCCGCTCGGTGTCCCGTAGTGGGAGCCGAAGCCCTCGATGACGTCGAGGGCGCCTTCCATGATGTCGCTGACCAGATTCGCGTCGGCGCTGCTGCGGGCGCGGCCGGTGGTGACGGCGAGCGTCTCGGCCTGGACGGCGTCGACGAGTCCGCTGATCGGTTCGTCGGTGCGGGCGAGCCGGTCGATCCGCACGGAGACCTCGATCAGCCGACGGCGCATCGCCAGGTCCTCGACCCGGCTGGCGAGTGCTTCGGCGGCCGTGGTGGTGCGGACCTTGTGGTGGAGGGAGTGCACGTAGTCCTCGCCGCCGACCCGGGTGAGGAGGTCCTGCTTGGCGAGGTGCGCGGAGACCGTGACGGGGTCGACGGGCTCGCCCTGGGCGTAGAGGGCCAGGACCGCGGCGTAGATGAACTCATGGGCGGGACGGTAGAAGCTGACCGGGTCAAGGATCTCCACCACGTCCGTGACGGCGTCCTTGGAGAGCATCATGGCGCCCAGCAGCTTCTTCTCGGCGGCCAGGTCGTGCGGCACCTCGCCGAAGGCGCTGAGGTCGGTCTCCTCGCTCACGGTCGTCCTCTCCTGGCCGCTGACCGGCCGATGATGTCGGGGGTGGCGCTCTCGCCGACACCCTGTCGCAACTGCGGCGGACTGTCCGGGGTTTGCACGAACGAGCGACTACTCACCAGCTACGAACGCCGGCCTTCATCGGTCTCGGCCTGGCGGGCGGCCGCGTCCTCGCGCATCCGGCGGCGCAGTTCCTGGTAGACGGGCGGGGGCAAGGCTGACTGTGGGGCTGGCTGGGTGTGGGGGCGGGTGGTCCGGTCGTCGGGGTCCTGGTCGTGCTGGGTGGTGGGGGCGGGGCCGGTGCGGATGTCGATGGTGGTCACGGTGCCGGGTCGGAGCTGGTCGAGGACGGTGAGGATCTGGCGTTGCTGGAGGCGGAGCTGGGCAGCCCACGAGGGGGAGTCGGCGATCACGCGCAGGCGGCGGGTGGCGGGGTCGTAGCCGGCGAGGTGCCAGTGGGTGGCGGCGTCGGGTCCGACGATGGCGGGCCAGCGGTCGCGCAGGCCTCCGCCAGCGGCGCCGAGCGTCCAGCCGTGGGCGGCGACCAGGGCGAGGAACACGTCGGCGATCGGCTGCGGCTCGCGCGCAGTCCGGGATACCGCCGACCGAACGGTCCGGGGGCGTTGAGCAGGGGTGTTGCCGTTGGCGCGGGCGGCTTGGCGGGCGGCCCGCAGTGCGGTGCGGGCCAGGTCGGCGCCGGTGGTCGTGGTCATCGGCTGCTCCCGGCGAGTTCGCGCTCGCGGCGGCGGGCGGCCCGCTCCTCGCGGAAGGCGACGCCCTGGGAGTAGTCCGCGCTCAGCCAGGACGGCACGGTGACCGGGGGCAGGTCGGCGTCGGTGCTCAGCCAGGGAGCCCGGGGGGCCTGGGCGGGGGTGGGGTCGTCCGGCGGTTCGGCGCACAGGCCGCACGGCAGGACGGTGCGCACGTGCCGGTCGCAGTAGGCCGGGCGCTGCTGCCCGACCTGGCCGCACTGCTCGGCGGGGCCGACAGCGGTGACCTGGCCGACCGGGGTGGTGCCGGACTCGGTGCGGGCCTGCTCCCGGGCGGCCCGGCGGCGGACCGCGGACCGGTGCTGGGCGCCCTCGACGTGGTAGGCGCAGCTCTGGCACTCGCCGCCCAGCTCCCAGTCCTGGCCGGACTCGCAGGTGGGCAGGTTGCAGCCGCGCCGCACCAGGCCCCGGTTGCGCTTGGGGTCGGCGAGCCAGGCGTACGGGTCGCGGATCCCGTCGCGCTCCAGGACGTACCGGCGCTCCAGCCGCTGGGCGACCCGGTCGACATCCCCGCCGACGTCGCGGATTGCCCGGCCGATCGCCCGGGCGCTCTCCCGCTGCTGGAAGGCGTTCATCCGGCTCACCAGATCGGGCACCAGGCGCAGCACCTGGTGGACCTCGGCGCTGACCGTCAGGGTCGGCGCCGGGTTCTTGGCGGGCTTGGCCGTCGTCGAGGTGAGGGTGTTCCGCGGTTCCGGCGAAGCCGCGATGCGGCCCGCCCCGGAGGTGGTCGGCACGGCGACGGCGGGGACCCGGCCAGCCACCGGCGAGGCGCACTCCTCGCGCACGCGCGTGTCACGCGCTACGGACGTCTCGGCTACGCCGGAACCGCAACCGACAACGGCGGGAGCAGGCTTGTTCACAAGAGCTTGATCAAGAGAGCTTGTTTGTGGAGCCGGATCCAGGGGGGAGGTGGGAGCCGGATCCAGGGGGGAGGTGGGAGCCGAAACCAGGGGGGTCCGCGCCGTCTCCAGCAGGGTGAACAGGTCGAGCTGACCCGGGCACTCGGACACCTCCAGCTCCTCCTCAACGCCTGCCGGCAACACCTGCCGGCGGACCTGCTGCGGCTGCGCGAACAACGCCTCCTGCGTCACCACCCCGGCCACCGGCACCGAGTGGACCGTGTACCGGTACGCCCCGCCGCTGTCCTTCTCCCGACTGACCCAGCCCTCCGCCACCAGCTGCGCCGCGACGGCGAGGGCGGTCTCGGCCCCGAGACCGCACAGAGCGGCCAGCTGCCGTCCCGAGGTCGTCGTCTCAAGGTGCTCCCGGTAGGACAACGCGCAGTAGATCTTGAACAGGTTCCCGGACAGCGCGTTCCGCACCTCAGCGGGGATCCACACCGCGCGAACCTCCCGGCCGGCCTGCTCGACCCGGCGGGCGACCGTGCCACCCGGCCGGTGCTCGCACTCCACCAGGACACCCTCGGCCTCCCGCAGCATCTCCGCGACAGACTTCTCGTGCAGGCCCAGCCGCTCCGCGATCGTCGCGTTCGACGCCCAGCAGTACCCGGCCTTGCTCAGGCAGTAGTCACCCACCACCGTCACCGAGCGAATCAGGTCACCGGTGAACGCGGCCAGCCACGCCACCGGGAAGCGGGTGCCGAACCTGGCCTCGGCCGCGTCGGCCTCTCCCGGAGAAGGGACAGCCGCCTCGTCCGGCCGACCGGACCGCTGGCCGGGGACGAGGGCGGTGGTCGGGTAGGCGGACAGGGGGTTGTCGAGAGCGGCCGCGTCGGCCTGAGGATTCCGGGTCATGCCACTAGAGGTCGCCGCGAAGCTCGGGGTGTGACGGCGGTCGAGGTGACGCCCGCCACACACGCTGGACGTCGGGGAGGTGTCAGCGGACTGGCCGAGACCGATCGACGCGGCCGGGACTACACCCGACAGGCCCTCTTCAACAGGGTCGACACCGTCACCCGAACGTGTGATATGGGTCACAGTTGCAGCGTCGGCGAGGGCGGGTCCGACAACCCGTCCGCCATCCGGTCCCGGGACGAATCCCATGGCAGACAGGGGGGAGGAGAGATCACCCCCCTCTCCGGGGACACCACTGGAGCTGAAACCCCTGGTGACGGGGGTCGCCACGGGGACACCGTGAGACTGGAACGTCATGGGCGGCTGCTGCAAAATGACAGAGCCCTCCTGTTCTCAACTAGGAACGGCACCGGCCGCCTTCTCGGAGGCCGGGTACGGCAACGGCCCCTCACGGGGTCGGTAGGACGCCCCCTCGCGGGGGTACTGCAACGGCCCCCTTCGCCGGGGGTCGGTACGACACGGCACCCCCTCGGGGGAGCCGGTACAGCAACAGCAAGGCGGCTCCTGCCACGGAGCCGGTGGTACGCCCCTCTTTCGAGGGGGTCGTGCTCGGTTCGTCGAGAACCTGTAAGTCGCTCGGACGCCGGCTGCCAAGCCGTCGGAAGAGCCCTCGTAGCCGGCCGCCAAACCGTCTACGGAACTGATGGCCGCAGTACCTGATCAAGTGCGCCAACACGAGATGCAGGAGCGGCCGGGGCCATCTGCCTTGCCATAGGCAGAGCCCCAGTTGGCTAGATCACCTCACCAACTCCCTTCGGGGAGAGGTGCGCCCGAAATCAACAACGGCACCCCGCCGGAGGACCTGTTCGGTCAACTCCACGGCGGGGTGCCGTGCGCATGTGGGGGCGCCGCTGCGGGTACCCTTCATCACGTCACCACCCTTCGCGTGGTTGACCGGGACAGGCCCCTGGCAGGGGGCGCTAGTCCACTTGAACGCCGTCCGGTCCCTTGGGGCCGGGCGGCGAAGTGCTTCTTGGATCACTGACGATGACACCCTACCCCTGTGGACAACTCGCAGCGTAGCCACATCTTCACCGTGTCGATCCGACGGTCCAACGATCTGACGGCCGGACAAGTTCACCCCCATCAGCGAGGACTCCGCAGCTCACGAAGGTGCGCCACGAACTCCACGGCCTCGGGCGCGTGGGCGTAGCGGGTCTGGAGGACCTGGCCGAGGTCAGCGCTGACCATCGCCAGCGACGGAAGCGACCGACGGTCTCCTTGCAGAGCTCGCTCCCCATAGCTCAACGCGGTGTCGAGGTCGCCCTCACGGGCAGCCACCACCCCGAGGGTGACCCGGGCCTCCGCGATGCGCATCGGTGCTCGCTCGGTCCCGTCGAAGTCGGTGCCGGCCCGGATCACTTCGGAGGCCAGCTGCTCGGCGAGGCGGTTCTCGCCCGCCTTGCGGTAGGCGTCCATCCGGTAGAAGTCGTACTTGGCCGGGTCCACGACGAAGTGGTTCTCGATGTCCTCGGGGTACGGCAGCCGTTCCAGCAGCTGGCGGCCCTGGTCGAGGGCGACCTCGGTCTGCTGCCGGTCACCGAGTCGCGCCCAGGCCTTTGCCTTCTGCGCGTACAGCTGAG
This sequence comes from Kitasatospora sp. NPDC001664, assembly GCF_053596675.1. NCBI lineage: Bacteria > Bacillati > Actinomycetota > Actinomycetes > Kitasatosporales > Streptomycetaceae > Kitasatospora > Kitasatospora sp. NPDC001664. The sequence goes on along the minus strand of NZ_JBSFGS010000036.1, from coordinate 54,273 downwards.
CGGCAACGCTCTCGTTCGGTGCGATGGCGATGCCAGCCTCGGCGGCTGCGATGACGCCGCGGTAGTCGCCCCGGGTCAGCGCGAACCAGCTCCTCATCTCGTGTGCCCACCCCTGGACGCTCAGCTCCCCGGCCTCGGCGCCGAGCATCAGGGCGGCCTGGCGGGTCGCTTCCGCATCACGGGGGCGACCCGAGTCGTACTCGACACAGCCCACCAGCAGCGACAGCTTCCCGGCGAGCGCGATCAGCTCGCGGTGCTGGGCCAGGTTCACCCGCTGGTGCTGGAGACCGACGACCCGGGCCAGCCACGCCCGCCCCTCGACCAGCAACTGGTCCGCTGGCATGTAGGCGTACTCGCAGCACAACCGGTCGGCGGTGATCCGCAGCGCGTCCAAGGTGGCGGTGTCGACGTCGCTGGCACGGAGTCGGGCGATGATGTCCACCGTGTCCATCCCGCTGACCTGGATGATCTCGGCCCGGCCGTCCCGCCGGCCGCGCTCTGGGAAGAACGCGCCGGTGGTGGTACTGAACGTGGCGGCGATCTCCGCCTTGTACTTGGTCGGCTGGGTCTCCCCGGCCTCCCACCTCTTCCACTGCCGGAGGAGGTCCTGCTCCACGACGACCTGGTCGATCGGGAGCCGGGCCATCATCGCGCGCACCGCGTCGCTCTGGGACCAGCCCCGAGCGGCCCGTTCCTCCACCATGCGTTGAGCCCACGCGGGCCTGTCGTCAGCCATAGCAGATCCCTCCCACAGTCGGTTGCAGCGAGTCTGGCAGTGCGGTGTGGTCCTACGGAGGTGACAAGTACCGGTGACATCCCGGTTGTCACCGCTCCCCGTCACTTTCTACGGCTCGATCGGCCGGGCACGGTGATTTCGTTCGGAGGCCGGAGGGGGAGCTGATGAGGCCGGGATCAAGTTGGGTTGTCGGGAGCTATAGCGGTCAGCACCGACTGCGGCTTGCCGTCGTAGACGAGGTGCGGCTCGTCAGGGCCAGGCGGGTAGAACCGACCGCTCCACCGCTCGAGGTCGCTTTCGGAGATGTACATCGAGTTCGGGTCGTTGTGGGTGTTCAGATTGCGGATCTGGAGGCGGGACCAAAGCAGGTCCTGGGTTGCCTGCAGATAGACGAGCAGTGGCTCACCGCCAGCTGCGGTCGCCCTGTCCCTCCACTCGGTGCGCTCGGCTGGCGTCCAGAGCCCGTGGTCGAAGACAACCGGGTGGCCTGTGGCCAGTGCTTCGGTCAGATCGCCAGCCAGGTCGTCCAAGACAGGTCGCTCCCGGACGAGGTACTCGCCGCGGGGGAAGTCCGTCCCGTAGTGACCGTGCCTTCGGAACATCTCCTCATCTGGGCAGATCCGTTTCATCCCTGCGGACTCCAGGGCTCGGGCGAGGCTGGTTTTGCCGGAACCGGGGAGGCCGGCCATCAGCACGCAGGGTGCGCTGGTCATGGGAGCAACTCCGACGACTCTTCGCGGGTACGCCCCGGTGCCCCGAGGTCGACTCCGTACTCGAGGACTCGACCGTCACGGTCGATGAAGCTCGCGGTCATAACGAGGATCGCAGCCACCGTGTTCGGGCCCAGCTCCAGCAAAACCAGGTCTTCCGCCGTAGCGATGCGTGCCCCTGTTCTGTCGCGGCGCTGCTCAGCACGGCGTCCGGTCGCGCGGGCGATGAGGTCCAAGGACGTTCCGCCCTGCAGGCGCTCGCCTCGGGCCAGCTCGGGAACTGCAGCGGCGAGCTCGCCCGGGATCCAAGAGGTGGAATGTGCGACGACTCCGTGGCTGTCGCGGTACACGCGGGTCCTGCGGACCGTCGAGTCGCCGGCCTTGATACCGAGCGCCTGGGCCACATCCTCGGGAGCCGGGACCAGGGCGCCGGTGTGCGAGTCCGACCGCTCGCCGGTCCCCCAGGATGATCCCGTCTGCTGGCCCCGGTCTTGCCGCTGCGAGCCAGAAGAGAGGGTCACGGGGTGCCCGATCACCTCGGTGCCAATGCCGTGGATGCCCCGTACGAGCCCCTCTGTGCGCAGCTTCGCCATGGCCTTTTCGACGGTGCCGGGGCTCACCTTCCACTCGGCCGCCAGGATCTTGTTGCTCGACAGCATGGTCCCGGCCGGGAGAGCGCCAGAGGCGATCAGATCCCGGTAGTGCGCTGCGATGCGCTCGTTCGGTGGTCGATTGTCGACCGGGTCAGCCATAGCCCTAGTTCCTCTGCGACTCGAAAAATGCGCCCTTCGGAACCCCACTGTACCGCTTGACACCGTGGGATGCCATGGGGCACCGTGGGGTACCACAAGGCAGTGACCGAGGCAGTACGAGCGGTCACCTCTTGTGAGATCCACCAAGTGCGAAACATCTACATAGTTCGACCTGCGCCGACTGACGGTGAAGACCAGACCCTGGGGTCGCGCAGGAGCTCCACCCATCAGCAGCTGTGCTGCCCAGGCCCCACAGGCGATTCGTCGCTCGTGAGGTGTGGAGAACACAGCCGCAAGCCTCCGCCCCTTCGTACTCGGGAGACCGTGATGCGCAGCAACACCCGGCCGGCTCTTCGGCTCAGCACCTTTCGCCCCCACCAGCTCGAGATGTCCCCCGGCCTGCCGGCCTCCCTGGTCTGCCCCGACTGCGGGGTCTGGCGCCGGATTAACCGCAGCAAGATCCAGCCGCACACCCTGGACGACGAGACGACGTACTGCCCGGCCAGCGCCCAGCGCGTCGAGAAGGACGTCACTGCCGAGCAGTGGTCGCTGGCGATCTCGGAGGGCGTCGCGGACAACGCCTCCCGGCGGCCGACCACGGTGCTCAAGAAGGTGAAGGCGCCGGCCCCCAAGGCGGTCCTCCACATCGCGCAGCGGCGCTCGGACGACCCGGCCGGGTCCGCCAGGCAGCTCGCCAAGCGGCGCACCCGCGAGTGGGCCCGCACCCTTCGGACGGTTCAGGACATCGACACCAAGCGGGCTGAGTCGGTTGAGGGCGCTCGTAGCCCGATCTTCCCGCTGACCATGCCGGAGCACACGCCCACCGAGCCGCTGACGCTGCCGAGCGGGCGTATCGCCTGACCAACCAGCAGCAGCACGAACGACCACGGCCGCCGCCCACCCCCTGAGCACGACGGGGTGGGCGGCGGCCGTGGCTGCTCGTACGCAGCACAGAGCAGCAGAAGGCCCCGGGGGCGCAACCCCGGGGCCTTCAGTCGGTCGCTCAGCCCACCAGCAGTGACGAGAGGAAACGACCTGTGGACACCATGATGGCACTCTCCGTCGACACCGCGGAGACCTCGAACACCGACTTCGACGACCTGTACGGCCGGTACTCCACCGCGCTGCTGGCCGCCGCCGCCGAGCAGCTCGCCGCGATCAGCCCCGCCGCGACCGACCTCGACGAGGAGCTCGCCGACCAGGTCTGGGACGCGGTCGAGGCCGGCCACTACCCCGACGGGCACCGCGGCCTGGATGGCCTGCTCGTCCTGCTGCGCCAGCTGGTCCGCCGCGTCCGGGCCCGGGCGGCCGCCGCCACCCAGGCGATCCGCTCCGTCGTCATCGACCTCGACCTCCTGGCCGACGCCGACACCCGCACGATCGCGACCACCCCGGCCCTGCCGGCCACCGTCTCCGCCGCCGTCCGCTACCTCGCCCTGGCCGGGTGACCCCGTGGCGTCCGACGCGCTGATCCAGCTGCTCCTCGCCAAGGCAGCTAACAAGGCCGCCGCCCAGGCCGCCAAGGCCGCCGCCGCCGCGCTCAAGAAGGCCACCTCGGGAGGCACCAAGTGACCGTCACCGACCCCAGCATCTGCCGCTCGTTCATCGGCGGCGGCACCCCGACCACCACGCCGTCCGTGCCGCCGACCCCGCCCGCCCCGGCCCCGACCGGCGGTGGCCGATGAGCGCCGACGACGACGCCTGGACCAGCCAGCAGATGGACGAGCTGCTCCGCAGGGCCCGAGAGATGCACGCCAAGGCCAAGGCCGAGAAGCAGCAGTAGCCACCACCACGACTGAGAGGACCCCGCGATGTTCGACGAGGACTCGTACGCCGCCCGCCAGGCCGAGCTGGAGCAGATGCACGCCGACTACGAGGCCGCCGACCAGGAGGAGTACCTCGCCTGGCAGATCGAGGTCGACGCCGACGCCATCCGGTACCGGGTGGACGCCTTCCTGGAGCAGCCGGCCACCGACGGCGCGGTCCTGGAGCAGCGGCACGTGCTGCACGAGGCCGCCTACCCGGAGCAGGTCGCCGCGCTGCGGCGCCTGGCCGCCCTGGCCTGACCGCCTCGGTCGCTGTCGTTCGCCACCGCGCCCGCCCCGCACCGGGGGCAGGGCGCGGCGGTGTTCGAAGGTGCCCGACGCACCCCACCACCGTCACCGCGAAGGAGAACGGGATGTTCGAGAAGCTGCGCGCCGCCGTCACCGGCACCGTCATCGACCTCACCGGTCAGCACCAGTTCACCAAGGACATCAAGGCGCAGATCGCGGGCGGCGACCAGGAGGCCGCCGCCGCCTTCCGCACCGGCACGCTCGCCGCCGCGCTGACCGAGCGGGGCCGCGAGGCGCGCGGCCAGGAGGTCGTCGACTACGTCCAGGCCGTCCAGCAGGCCGACGGCGGCAGCGCCGACCGCGTCAGCTGGTTCTTCCGCCGCTGACCGCACCACCTCACCGACCACCGCGCCGCCGTGCCCACCCCGGATTCCGGGACGGGCACGGCGGCGCACCTCTCTCCCCTATATACGGAGGCCACACCGATGCTGACCATCACCTCCCGCCGCACGCTCAAGACGCTGCGCGACCGGGCCGAGCAGGCCGAGACCAAGCTGAGCGAGACGGCCGCCGCGCTGGAGACGGCGCTGACGCTCACCGCGCCGGCCGACTGGACGCCGGCCGAGCCGCCGGTCGACGGCGACCTGGACGCCGTCCTGCGCTACATCGACGCGGGGGTCCGCGACGAGGCCGCCTGCCGGGCCGCCGACTTCGCCGAGCAGAACTCCGACTCGGTGAACGTGCTCGGCCTGGCGCTCGCCGAGCGCTGGAGCGGCCTGCCGGACGGCAGCGCCGTCCACTACCTCGGCGCCGGCCAGTGGCTGCACTACCACCCCGGCCGCTCCCGGTCCGGCACCGCCCGCTCCGGCCACTACCCGGCGGCCGAGCGCATCGGCCTGCTCACCGCCCGCTCCGTCGACTACGACGTCCAGCCGCTGAGCAGCCTGGCCGACCTGCTGGAGCGGCTCACCGCCCGCGCCACCGCCGCCTACCGCGTCTGACGACCGCCCGCGTTCCCCGCGCACGTATATAAGGAGAGCCCCTGTGGCTGCCCGCACCCGCACCCCCGCCCGCCGCCCGGCGGCGAAGACCCCCGCGAAGACCACCGCCACCACCGCCCCGGTGGCGGCCGACACGGTGCCCGCCCCCCGCGAGCCCGACGCCCCCGCCACCGACCAGGCCGCGGTCGACACCCTGCTGGAGAGCGCCCGCACCGAGGCCGACCAGCTGCGCACCACCGCGCAGGCCGACGCGGACCAGCTGCTCGCCGACGCCCGCCAGAAGGTGGCCGACGCCGAGCAGGTCCGGGCGGAGGCCGGCACGGTGCTGGCCGACGCCGAGCAGCTGGCGAAGGCGACGGCGGCCGAGCTGGAGGAGCGCCTGGCGCTGGCCCGTGACGAGCTGGCCGACGCGATCCGCCAGCGCACCGCCGCCGAGCAGCAGGTCGCCCGGCTCGCGGCGCTGACCGAGCAGCAGATCCAGGCCGCCGAGCAGACGGTGGCCCGGGCCCGCGAGATCGCCGACGGCGACCTCGCCGCCGCCGAGCAGACGGTCGCCCGCCGCCGCCAGGCCGCCGAGAAGCTGCAGGCGGAGGCGGAGGCCGAGGGGGAGCGGATCGTCGGCGCGGCCCGGGAGCGGGCGCGGCAGATCCTCGCCGACGCCGAGCAGGTCACGGCGCAGGCCCGCGTCGAGGCCGAGCAGGTCGCCGAGCACGGCGAGCACCTGGTCGCCGAGGCCAAGAAGCAGGCGACCTCCTTGGTGGAGGCCGCCGAGCAGGACGCCGCCGCCCGCCGCCAGTCGGCGGCGACGGCGCGCAGTGAGGCCGAGACCGACGCGGAGCAGCTGCGCGGTCAGGCCCGGGCGGCGCTGGACGCCGCGGAAGAGGAGGCAGCGCAGATGCTGGACAGCGCGAGGGAGCAGGCCGACTCGCTGGTGAAGAGCGCCGAGGAGCAGGCGCAGGTGCTGGAGCGGGAGGCGGAGGAGGTGCTGGCCGCCGCCGAGGGCCAGGCCGCCGAGGCGGTCGCCGGGGTGAAGGCGATGGCGGAGGCGCAGGCGTCGGGGGTGATCCGCAGTGCGGAGGCTGCTGCGGCCGAGCGGCTGGCCGGCGCGGAGGACCAGGCCGGGCAGCTCGTCGGCGACGCCGAGGTGCGGGTGCGGGAGGTGCTCGGCGCGGGCGCGAAGCAGCAGGCCGACGCGCAGGCCCGGCTGGCGGCGATCCGCGAGGAGGCCGAGGAGGCGGAGGCCCTGGTCGCCAAGACGCGGGTGCGCCAGGCGGTGGTCGACAAGTGGGGCCCGAGGGTCGCGCTCGCCGCCACCATCGTCCTCACCGCCAGCGGCGAGTTCGCGCTCGCCCGGATGTCCGGGTGGCCGTGGCAGGTCGCGTGGGCGCTGCCGCTGTCGATCGACGTGTACGTGGTGCAGAGCTTCCGTCGGCACCGGGACGTGCTCGGCGCGATCATCCTGATGGTCGCGGCGAACGCGGTCTATCACTTGGCGGCGGCCGGCCTGGTCGGCGTGCACACCTCCGGCCCCGACAAGGGCAAGCCGCTGTGGTGGCTGATTGTGACGGTCGCGGCCATCGCGCCGTGGGTGATGTGGCGCCTGCACCAGATCACCTCCACCGGTGAGAGCGGCCACGGCGACGACAAGCCCGGCCCCGGTGAGAGCGAGACCGCGCCGGGCGACAGTGAGACCGACGAGTCGGTCTACGTCGATCTCAACGACGACCTCGCCGCCCTCACTCCCGCGCCGGACGACGGCGCGGACGACGGGCGAGAGCGCCGTGAGATCGAAGCCGGGCCCGGTGAGAGCGGCCACCGTGAGACCGGCCGCCCGATGCGACTGGTTGAGACCGGCGGCGGCGAGCGTGAGACCGGCAGGTCAGCGCGTGAGACCGATCGTGAGAGCGGACCCGGCGCGGCACTCGCCAAGCGCGGCGGTGAGACCAAGAAGCGCGCCGCCGCCCAGGACGCCGAGATCGAGGGCGAGATCACCGCGCTGCTCAGTCTCATGCACCGCCGGGGCGGCACCGACCAGGTCTCACTGGAGGACGCCGAGAAGGTCACGGGCAAGAGCCGGGCGACGTCCGCCCGGCGCCTTGAGACCGCGCGCACCCGCTTCCGCAAGACCGGCTGAGACCGGACCGCCCGCCGACACCCCGCCAGGGCACGCGGTGGCCGGCCCGGTCTCACCACGGCAGTAACTGAGAGCAACCAGCGGAGTCGGACTCTCCGGTGGCCACCAGAGCACGCCTAATGCCCTGGTGACCGCCGAAGGCGCCGACAGCGCCGAGCACCACCGTAGCGACCCGGCCATCCGGCCGGAGCCCGGGTCGAGCATCCATCACCTGCACACCTGGAGGACGGCATGTCCCAGCTCAACCGGAACGGGTGGACCTCCGACCACCTGCTCAAGCCGAACGGAACGGCGCTGTTCGCCGACCAGCAGCGCGAGCGGCTGCGGCAGATGGCCAACGAGGTCCAAGGGCTCCTGCACGAATACCGGGCGTCGCTCGGTGAAATCCGGCTCGACGGCGACAAGCCCTGGGACGCCAAGACCCGGGCGAAGCGCGCGGCCAAGCCGATGGCCAGCCTGGAAAAGCACCTGCGGGAGGCGGTGGTCGACGCCGAGCGGATTCACACCGCCTACACCCGCTACTACGTCGAACTGCCCATCAAGCGGGCCGAGCGCGCGAAGGCGAAGGAGCTCAAGAAGGCCGCCAAGGCCGGGGTCCGGAGCGGTCAGGAGCAGCAGTCGCTGAACACCGCGTCTGCCCTGCACGGAATCGGTCAGGGAATCTACGTCGATCAGAACGGAAACGCCCCCGGAAACCCGGAGAAGACGGAATCCATTTCGTTCCTGAGTTTCCTGGAAAAGGGGGCGTGAAATGCCGATGACGCGCGGCCAGATCGAATACTGGCAGCGGCATCTGGCGGCGACGGAGACCAGCCCCGACCGGGCCCGGGCGCTGTGGGACCTGGCCCGGTCCCTGGCCGGCGAGGACGAGGCGGCGTGGGCCGACCTGGTCCGGCTCCTCGGGGCCTGGACGCAGGAGCGGGCGAACGCCCAGAACCGCTGAGCCGGGCGTGACGCTCCGCGCTCAGTTTTCCGGCGGGATGCGCCGATCCGGGGTCGCCACGTACGCGTACGTACGCGTACGCGAGAGGCCCCGGATCGGTGACTGACAGTGACGAACGATTGGAGGCGGCCCGATGGCCGACGAGACCACCGAGGGCGGGACCGTGCTCGGCTTCCCCGCCCTGCTGGTGCCCGGCGCCGTGACCGAGGCGGCCGGCACCCCCACCCTCGCCCCCCTCACCACGGACTACGGGCCGCCCGCGTCCCTCTCCGTCCCCGCCAATCCGGTGATTTCCGGGATGGCGGAAAACGCCGCCGCCATGGAGGCGGCACCGGCCGCCGGGCCCGGATCGCTCGGCCAGGTCGCCGCTATGTCGTCGGTCATGATGGCCGGAATCACGGTCGCGGCCCTGCGCGGTGCCTACCATGCGGTCAGCTACGTAAAGGCTCGCGCGGAGCACTTCAAATCCGTTCGGGACCAGCAGGAAGCCACCACCGGAAAGGCCAACGCCGAACTGGAGAAGGCCCGTCTGGGCGTTTTCGCGGCGCAGCAGAAAGGGCGGGTGCCGTCCGGCCAGGAATCGGGTCGGACTTCGAAGGGGCCCGGCCCGGTTTCCTCCCAGAATTCGGGCCGGACGAATTCCATGCCGCCCGCCGGACCCAAGCCCGCACCGCTCGGCAAGCAGTCCGGCGACCCCGGCAAGAAGCCTGACGCGGGCCGGAGCGGGGCCGTGGGCGGGCGAGGAGGCTCCGGGGTCACCCCGGGGCCGGGCAAGGTCTCCGACGCCCGCAGGAAGGCTCTCGAGGACTCCGGGCGCAGCCCCCGCCCGGACCGCAATTCCGGGTCGGAAAAGGGCCCCGGAAAGGGGCCCGGGAAGCAGAACGCCGCCCCTGACACGATGCGGGGCGCGGCCCGGCAGCGGGCCGCCGAGCGGATCGCGAACGGGCCCGCGCCGAAGACGCCGAAGGTGCCCAGGCAGCCGGCCGGGCCGGACACGATGCGGGGCGCGGCCCGGCAGCGGGCGGCCAACCGAATCACGAACGGGCCCACGCCGAAGACGCCGAAGCCCCCGAAGACGCCCAAGCAGCGGCCCGGCCCGGACACGATCCGCGGCGCGGCCCGCCAGCGGGCCGCCGACCGGATCACCAACGGCAACTGGAAGCCCGCCGGGCCGAACGCAGTGCGGGGCCCGGACACCATCCGGGGCGCCGCGCGCACCCGGGTGGCGGGCCGCATCCTCAACGGCAAGAAGCCCAAGGGAACCTCCGCCCAGACCCCGCCGACCACCGGGCAGGCCACCCCGGGGGCCACCGCGCCTCCCGGCCCGAAGGTGAACCTGACCAAGCAGCCGAAGCCCGCCGCCGGCACGACCGGCTCGGCGGCCGGTACGACCGGGACGACCGGAGCGGGCGCGACCGGGACGGCCGGGACGGCCTCGGGCGGTGCGAGCGGCTCCGGCCGCAAGCGGCGCGGGGGCCGCCGCTCCCCGTACATGAAGCGGGTCAACAAGACCAAGAAGAAGGCCGGCCGGGCCAAGGCCAAGGCCCGCTCCCGGGCGAAGGCCCGGATGAAGAAGGCCGGAGGCCGCCGCCACAGCGGCAGCAAGCAGAACCTGTGGCAGCGGGCCGCCACCCGCCGCAGCAGCAAGAGGAAGAACAAGACGAAGGGCAAGAGCGGCACGGCGGGTGCCGGGGCGACCGGCACAAGCTCCACCGGCACGGGCTCCACCGGGGCGCAGTCGGCCCAGGGCGGGTTCGGTCCGCCGCCCGGCTGGGGCCACACCCAGGGCCCGACGACCTTCGTCTCCCGGGCCGACAAGCCCGGCCCGCACACCGCCGGGGCGATCGCCCCCGGCACCGCCGCCCTGCCCCGCGCCCCCTACGCCAGCCCGCACGTCCGCCCCGGGACCTCCGGGCCGGATCCGACCTCACCCGCACCAACTGCACCGACCGCCGGAGGACCGCCCGTGACCGTTCCCGCACCCCGCTCGCCCGCGGCCCCGTCCGGCACCGCGCCGCGCCCGCACGGCACCCAGTACGCCGACTCCGACCTGACCATCGGCGACGTCATCGAGGCCGACGCCGACATGGGCGAGGAGATCCGCCAGGGCGCCGAGGACGCCCTGGAGGCGGCCGACGCCTGCGAGAAGTTCGTCGGCCGCCTGGAGGCCCTGCACGCCAAGATCGTCGAGCTCAAGGTGCCCGGCGTCCTGGAGGGCCTGGTCCTGATGCTGATCGACAAGACCGGCGAGGTGAAGGCCAGGGCGGAGGCCATCGCCGAGGCGATCCCCGCCGCCGCCGAGGCCATCGAGAACGCCGGCCACAACGCCGAACGCCGGGACAAGAACGTCGCCGACGTCACCCGCGACCAGGGCCACATCGCCCCGGCCGAGCGCGAGTACCACGACCAGTAGGAAGGAGAACCCGATGTCCGACAGCGATCTCGTCCCGGTCAGCACCAACGAGCCGACCACCACCTCGGCCGCCGTCAGCACCAGCGCCGCCCCGGCCGACACCGGCGGGGCGGAAGTGTCCGGCGGCGCAGCGGTCTCGGCCGGCGGCGGCATCCTGGCGGCCACCGCCGAGGTGATCACCGAGGCCGTCAAGTACGCCATCGTCGTCACCCAGCTCACCCTCGCCGGAGCCAAGCTGCTGTTCCTCGCCGAGCGGGTCCGCGCGACCTACGCCTACGTGGAGAGCTGCGCGGAGTCGGTGGAGCGCCTGGCCGACCAGGCCGCCGGGATGAACGTGGACCTCGACACCGTCAACGAGCACCGCGAGGCCGCGACCGTCATGCGCGCGGTCCTGGAGGAGGCCGAGGCGATGGCCGCCGCCACCGAGGACCTCAGCACCGCGTTCCAGCAGACCGCCGACGCCCACGAGTCGGACTACGGCCCCGTCGCCGACGCCATCGCCACCAAGGAGGGCGCGATGGCCGACCGCGAGTTCTACAGCAACCGCTGACCCAACCCAAGGGGCGGCCGGTGCCGCCCCGACCCGGGCGCGGCTCGGCCGCCCTTCACCCCGCCGCTTCCCCCGGCCACCGTGAAGGAGCCCCATCACCATGCTGACGCTCGGCCCGCTGCGCGGGCGCATCGCCGTCGCCCGCGGCCACCTGGGCCGGGCCGCCACCGTGGCCTGCGCCGCCGGCCTGGTCACCAACACCTTCGTCACCGCCGAGGCGTGGCCCTACGTCGCCACCCTGAGCGGCGCCGGAGCGGCCACCGCCTGGGGCCTGATCTGGTCCGCGACCCTGCCCAAGGGCCGCATCCGCGACATCTCCACCACCCTCTACTGCGCGCCGCCCGCAACCGCCGCCGTGCTGCTCGTCGCCGAGCGCCTGGTCGACGGCGTGCACTGGTGGGAGCTCCTGCTGGACGCCGCCTGGCCGGTCCTGGTGTGGAAGTTCCGCCCCGGCCGCACCGCCCGCGTCCTCGCCAGCCGCGAGCGCTCCCTCGCCCCCGAGGCCGTCGAGCAGCACCAGGAGCAGCAGGCCGCCGGCCTGGTCCCCGTCGGCTCCTCCCACCCGATGTCGCTGTGGTGGGCGCAGCACGTCGCCGTCGACGGCGGCGCAGCGCCGGGCACCGTGCTGCTGCAGGTGGAGCAGACCGGCCCGGCCTCGCTCCAGGCGATCATCGCCGCCGCCGTCCCCGGCACGCCGGTGCCGACCATCTCCATCACCGCGCTGTCCGCGCGTCTGGACTGGGACGAGGACGAGATCAAGGTCAGCAAGGTCGCCGGGCACGGTGCCGGGGTCCGGCGCCTGAGCATCGGCACCCCGCCGGCGACGGCCGAGGACCCGCACACGCGCTGGGCACAGCACATCGCCCCCAAGGGCATGCCCGGCACCTGGATCACCGACGTACGCATCGTCGACACCGACACGAAGGAACTCACCTGATGGGCAAGATCTACGAGCTCACCGTCCGGGTGCCGGCCGGGGACGTCATCACCTACAACCTCGAACGCCTCGCCGACGCGATGGACATCAAGGACCCCGCCCGCCTGGCGGTGGAGATCAACGGCAGCCAGGGCCTGGTCACCATCTACCCCGAGGACCCGCTGGCCGACGTCGTCCTGACCGACCCGGCGGACCTGGCGATGGACGCCACCGGCCGGATCTGGGTCGGCCGCCACCACAACGGCCGCAAGACCCGGGTGCGGCTGTACGACCCGAAGTCCGGCTCCGCGCAGCGTCTGCTCCTGTTCGGCACCACCGGCGCGGGCAAGAGCACGGGCGGGCAGATCCTGCTGGCCGGGATGAAGCGAAGCGGCGTCACCGTCTTCTACGCCGACCTCAAGGGCGGCCAGTCCGCGCCCGAGGCCCGCGCCAACTGCGACTGGTGCACCTTCACCCAGGAAGGCGCGATCGCCCAGCTGCGCACCTTCTGGAACATCATGAAGGAGCGCGAGGCCAGGTACGCGGCGGCCGGCCGCTCGAAGTTCCTGATGAACCGGCCCGATCCGCTGATGTACATGATCGTGGACGAGGCCAACCGGTTGCTGGAGAAGGGCGCCCCGTACCGGGACGAGGCGACGTTCTACATCAAGGACATCGGCCGCACCGGCCGCTCGCTCGGCATGGGCATCGCGCTGTTCGCCCAGGCCGGTCACCTCGAGGAGCTCGGCGGCTCCGACACCCTGCGCTCCATGCTCAAGGAGGGCGAGGTGATCCTGCTGCGCTGGACCTCCAACCTCATGAGGCAGCTGGTCTCGGACGGGCTTCTGCCCGCCGGGCAGAAGCTCATGCCCATCCCCAAGTACGCCGGGGCCTTCGAGCTGAAGTCGCAGTTCGACACCACCGAGACGGACGAGGACCGGCCCGGCACCCAGGGCAACGGCTACCACCTGTCCGGCACCAACCCCACCAGCCGGATGCGCTTCTTCAAGGTCGGCTCGGTGATGCCGACCGACGGCCTGGACCCCGAGATGCTCGCCCTGTACGGCGACGGCCCGGTCGCCACGCTGGAGGAAGCCTCCTGGGAGGCGGCCGGTGAGGCCTACGCCGGCCGCCTGGACGGCCTGGCCGCCTACCAGGCCGCCTGCCCGGAGAAGTTCGAGGAGCCCCAAGCCGGGGCACCCGGCCGCGGGAGGTCCGGCAGCGGCACCGGGGGCGTGCGGACCGCGCCCACCCCCGGTGCCGCTGCCGCGCGCACCGTCCCGGTGCCGGTCATCCCGGTGCCCGAGCCGGAGGAGCCGGCCAGGCCGCGGCGCCTGACCGTCGGCGACCGCGTCGCGGCCGTCCTGGAGAACACCGACGAGCACCTGGACATCTACGCGATCCTCGACGCCGTCAACGCCGACGGCGGCAAGCCCGTGAAGCTCGGCTCCATCAAGGCCGCCCTGACCGGCCTGAACACGGCGAACCGCACCGACCAGGAGTAGCCGCCGCCCATCCGATCAACCCGAAGGGCCTGCCGGAACTCCGGCAGGCCCTTCCCACACCCGCCACCAGGAGCTCCCCGTGGTCGTCTCCGCCTCCCTCGCCGTCGCCCTCGGCATCGTCGTCATCATCTTGCGCCGCAACGGGGCCTTCACCATCCCCACCGGCCTGGCCTTGAGTCTGTTCGGCTTCACCCTCGCCTCCACCGGCCTCGGCCCGACCATCAACAACCTGCTCACCAGCCTGGTCGGCCTCATCGGCAGCATCCGGTTCTGACCGCACCCGACCCGAGCCGCCGACCGCCCCGCTTCCCCGCCCGCAGTCCCGAAGGAGCCCGCCATGCCCACTCCCGACAGCACCCCCCAGCTGCCCGACCCGTCCTCGGTCATCCTGCTGGAGCCCGGCTACACCGCCGTGCCCTGGGAGGGCCAGATCGTCGCCATGGCGGTCGGCCCCGACCACGACCTCCCCGCCTTCGTCCCCGCGCTGATCGACGGCCAGGCCGTCCCCGTCCCCGTCTTCGACGCCACCGCCTACCTCGACGCCGCCGAGGTCCGCCTCGCCGAGCACCGCCGGGCCATCGCCGCCATGGACCCCATGCCCCCGACCCGGCCGGTACCCACCGCGGCCCCGGCCCTGCCGGTGGCCGACCCGGGCCTGCCACTCGCGGTGCGCCAGTACGTCCTCTACGGCTCGGTCGCCGCTCTGGCGGCCGGCGGGGCGGTGTGGATGGTCGGCGCGGCCGTCGCCGCCGTCGCCCCGCACGCCGACGAGCTCGGCGATCTCCTCAAGTGGGCGGCCGTCCTGGTCGCCGCCGTGGTGCTCGGCGTCACCGGGCTGCTCGGCAAGCTCCGCACCCTCGGCGGCAGCACCGGGGCGGCGGCGAGCGCCACCGGCGACGGCGCGACCGCCTCCGGCACCGTCCTGGCCCTGGTCCACCGCACCCACCAGACCCACATCGGCAAGCAGAGCGCCGGGTGGCGCGGCACCGTCACCAACCACAACGGCTGACCGGTCACCCGGTCTCGCCCCCAGCCGCACAGCGCCCGCCCCGCCGACACAGGCCGGGCGGGCGCGGCGCGTCCGGGGACGGGGCCGGCCGACCGGCCGACACCGCACCGACGACCGAAGGACCACAACCGTGCAGCAGCCCACCGCCCAGCCCGCCACCACCCCGGCCCCCACCAAGCCGCGCCCGGGCACGTACGTGCTCTACCGCGACATGGACCGCTACCTGACCGGCAACCCCGAGCACACCCAGCTCTGCAAGGTCCTGGCCGACAGCCACCACCTCAGCGACAAGGCCACTCTGCAGGTCCTGGGTACCGAGGAGGTCATCAGCGTCGCCCCGGTCATCTACATGCGCCCCCTCAGCCCGGCCGAGCTGATGCACGACATCGACACCGCCCCGCTCGACTCCCTCGGCAACGGCCGGCTGATGACCGCCGCCGGGGCCTGGCTCGCCAACCAGAACCGCCAGCAGACCACCACCGCGCGTCCCGCCATCGGCGACTGACCCCACACCACCCGCCGCGCCGCGCCCGCCCCGCCGCACCTCGGCCGGGCGGGCGCGCCTCACTGCGAACGGAAGGCTCACCCATGAACGGCACCACCGCGTCCCGCTGCCCTGACTGCCAGGTCGAACCTGGCGACCTCCACCAGGAGGACTGCGACATCGCCCTCTGTGCCCAGAGCGGCCGCCAGCTCCAGATGTGCGACCACGACCAGGACGACGAGCGCTGCCTCAGTATCTGGACCGGCGAGTGGCCCGGTGCGGCCGAGTGCCGCGAGTGGGGCTGGTTCGTCCGGGCCACCCCCGACCCCGTCCTGGGTCTGGTGCCCTGCCCCGCCGACGACCCCGACGCCGTCGAAGACCTCAACCGCCTGCTCACCGGTGCCCGCTGGGACCCCGCGGCCCAGCGCTACCAGAGGATCTGACCGGCCCGCCAGCCTCGCCGCCGGCCGCACCAGCGCCCGCCCCGCCGAACCCCGGCAGGGCGGGCGCGGCGCGTCCGGGGACGGGACCGGCCGCCCGGCCACCACCACCCACCAGCAGGGAGCACCGATGACCACCACCCAGAGCACCACCGCCGGTCCCGGCCTGTTCGGGCCGTACGCCGACCCGGCCCCGGTCGGCGACGAGAGCATCGAGTGGGCGCTGTGGCTGACCGCGACCGGTGAGCAGCGCCCGACCTTCAACCAGATCGCCGCCCTGATCGCCGCCTCGCAGTACGCGGCCCGGGCCGCCCTGGACCCGGGCGCCGAGCACGGCCAGGCGGTGGTCCTGCACCACGGCCGCGTCTGGACCCCGGATGCGACGGCGGTCTCCGGCGCCGTCGTCCCGGAGCTGCTCTGGTCGGCGCGCTGCTCGGTCTGCCAGCGCGAGTACGACGAGGAGAACGGCCTCCACTTCACGGTCGGCTACACGATCGAGCAGGCCGTCGACGCGGGCTGGACGCACCTCGACGGCGGCTGGCTGGTGTGCGACGAGAGCGACCGCGAGCACCGCGCCGCCCGCACCGCCGAGCGCGGCCCGGCGCCGGTCCTGCCCGTGCGCGGCCAGCGGCACCTGCCCGACGTCGTCCTGGACGACGAGCCGGTGCACACCTGGTTCGGCCTCTCCTACTCCGCCTACCTGGTGCTGCCCCGCACCCTGCTGCAGTCGATGCCCGCCTCCTGGCAGCAGCGGATGGTCGCCTGCCTCCGGGAGCTGGACGAGACGTTCGCCGACGTGGAGCGGGCACAGGCGTACGACGTGACCCCGGGCACCGTCCACGAGGTCGGTGACCTGACCGACGCCCAGCTGCGCGCGGCCGGCGTCGACGTCGAGACCGACGACCAGGACGACGAGGACGACGGCCTGGCCGAGCGGCGCTTCCGCAGCCGCGACGGCGACGAGCTGGACCGGCACGACACCGTGCTGCTCCCGGGCCGGGAGCCGGTGCCGCACTACAACCGCGGCCGCACCCGCCTCACCCCGGCCGCCAACCGGTAGCCCGTACACCGGCCACCCCGCCGACCAGCAGACCCGACCGCTCCCGACGCCCCGGAAGAAGGACATGACCATCACCGACACCCCGAGGCCCGCCGCCCCGTCCGGGTCGCTGACCACCGCCTCCTGGCGCAGCACCTGGTGCACCGCCGCGGACCTGTTGCACCACCTGGCCGACATGCCCGACAGCGTGCCCGTGCTCCTGTGCGGCGACCTGGTGGGCGACATCGACACCGACGGCGGCGAAGTGCGGCTGTACAGCCACCTCACGGCCCGCACCGCCCCCTACGTCGGCAGCCCCGCCGTGCCGCCCCTGCTCCCCCGGAGCGCCCGCACCCACCTGGTCACCACCGCCCGGCTGCGCGAGCACCTGGCCGGTGTGCCCGAGCACGCGCCGGTCACCGCCGACGGCCGGGAGCTCACCGGCACCTCCTACAGCGGCGGTGCCCTCCACCTCCACACCCCCGACGACTAGGACCAGGACGACCGCACCGAGTAGGCCCGTCCACCGCCCGCACTGTCCCCCCGAACACCAGGAAGGACCGCCCGACCATGAAGCTTCGCGTGCCCGCCGAGCACCTCGCCTCCGCCGTCGCCCACACCGCCCGCGCCCTGCCCGCCAAGCCGCCGGTCCCGGTCGTCGCCGGCATCCTGCTGCGCACCGACGCCGACGGCCTGCACCTGGCCGGCTTCGACTACGAGATGGTGGCCACCTGCCGCGTCGACGCGGAGGTCGCCGACGACGGCACCGCCCTGGTCTCCGGCCGGCTGCTGAACGAGATCTGCAAGACCCTGCCGAAGAGCCAGGACGTCGACCTCGAGCTGGACGGCTCCCGGCTGCGGCTGCTGTGCGGTGGCACCCGCTTCACCCTGCCGACCCTGCCCGCCGACGAGTACCCCGGCCTGCCCGCCGTCCCCGACACCGTGCTCACCGTCCAGGGCGACGCGCTCGCCGATGCCGTCACCCAGACCGCCATCGCCGCCGGCACCGACGACGCCATCCCGGCGCTCACCGGCCTGCAGCTCGCACTGGACGGCGACCAGCTCACCCTGGCGGCCACCGACCGCTACCGCTTCGTCATCCGCGACCTCACCGTGGCGCCCACCGGCACCCTGCCTGCGGCGCGGCCGCGCAAGCGGGACAAGGACACCCCCGAGCCGACGCCGGAGGAGCTGCGGATCGCGGCCGGCACCGTGCTGGTGCCCGCCCGCTTCCTTGCCGAGGCGGCCCGGGCCCTGGCCGGGGACCACCCGGTGCGGATCGGCTGGAGCGAGGGCCAGTTCACCCTCTCCGTCCCCGGCCGCACCATCGGCACCCGGCTGCTGGACGCCGAGTTCCCCAAGTACCGCGCCATCTGGCCCGACCCCGACCAGGCCGCGATGACCCTCACCATCGCGGTCGAGCACACCCTCGCCGCCCTCAAGCGCGTCGCCCTGGTCGCCACCCGGGAGACCCCGGTGCGCCTGACCGTCAGCGACAACCGCGGCGTGCTGCTGCTGGAGGCGGGCAGCGGCGACGACGCCCAGGCCCTGGACCGCGTCGAGTGCACCGTCACCGGCGACCTGCCCGGCGGCACCGTGCCCGTCGCCTTCAACCCCGCCTACCTCGCCGACTGCCTCAAGACGATCACCACCCCCGAGGCCCGCCTGCACCTGACCACCGCCACCAAGCCGGTGGTCGTCATCGGGACCTCCGGTGAGCACACCGACGACGACCACCAGCACCTGCTCATGCCGGTCCGCCTCAGCGGCTGACCCCGCCCGGACACGCCTGACCACCCGTCACCATCCCAAGGAGCAGCACGCCGTGACCGAGAACCGCAGCACCGAGACCGAGCAGCCCACCCTCGCCGCCGCGGCCCGCCGCCGCCTGGACACCCTCACCGCCCCGGGCGGCTGGCTCGACCAGCGCCGCCAAGACCTCGCCCACGGCCTGGACGACTTCGGCTCCGCCGAGCCGTGGGTGCGCGCCCTCGCCTACCTGACCGCGCTCGCCCTGGGCGTCCTGGTGCTCGGCACCATCGGCGGCGTCCTGCTGAGCGGCGCCGCCGCCGTCATCAACGCCATCCACCTGCCGCAGGGCCTGGGCATCACCACCGGACTGCGCGTCGCCCTCACCACCCCCGTCCACACCTACCTCGACGCGCACACCACCGACCCGCTCACCCCCGCCACCGCCTACTCCGTGTGGAAGACCGGCGGCCTGGCCCTCTTCCTGGCCGCGTTCGCCAGCCGCCGGCCGATCGCCCGGCTCGGCTGGACCACCTGGTCCGCTGCCACCGTCGCCATGGTCTGGCAGGCCAGCCCCGAGGCCGGGCGCACCGTCGCCACGGGCGCGGCCATCGCCGTCCTGACCTTCGCCAGCTTCCTCGCCCTGCGCGGCCTGGACTTCTCCCTGCGGCCGATGGTCATCAACCGCACCGAGATCCAGCCGCAGCAGATCACCATCCAGGTCCCCGAGACCAAGCCCGCCGCCCGGCACAAGCCCTCCGGCCCCTTCGACCAGCGCTGACCCCCGACCACCACGACCAGGAGCAGCCCGACCCCGTGCCCGACACCGCACTTCCCCACCCCGGCCTCCCCGGCGACCGGCTCGCCGCCGTCATCACCCAGCGCACCCACGCCCTGGCCGCCGACCTCAGCCAGCTGCGCGCCGACGCCGACCACCTCGCCGCCGGCCTGCACCGCGGATGGTCGACCGAGGACACCGCCCGCCTGACCGTCCTGGCGCAGCGCATCCACGCCCAGGCCGCCCGGATCGAGGGTCTCCAGGACGCCCGGAGCCTCACCTGACCAACCCTTCGGGGCCGGTGCCCACCGCGCCGGCCCCGGACCGCACCACCCACTCCGCCGCGCACCGCCAACCGGAAGGAACTGTGGCCGATGCCCTGGGCCATATCCCGCGACGAGCAGATCGCCGCCCGCTACAGGAGGCTCACCGAACTGTCCGCCGCCATGGTCGGCATGACCGATGGCAGCCCGCCGAAGATCGGCCTGCAGGCCAAGGCGAACGCCGTCTACGCCGAGATCGTGGAGCTGGAGAAGTCCCGCAGCATCTCCCCCAAGGCCGTCCTGGTCGGCGTCGGCATCATCGCGCTGCTCCTCTGGAACCTCCTGCACTGACCCCGTCCCGGTCCTGACGCTGCCCACCAGCACACGCCCCGCCCCGGCCACCACGGTCCGGGGCGGGGCGCTCTGGTGCGCGGCGCGGCCACCCGGCCGGCCACCCCCGCACCGTCAGATCGCACCGACCCGGAGGTATCCGTGACCCCGCTGCTCCGCCGCCTGACCGCCCGCCTGCTCCGCACCGTCGGCTACTCCCGAGTGCACACCGACCAGGCCGGCCTCACCGCCGAGCTCGCCCAAGCCCACGCCGTCGCCTGGGCGGCGCAGCCCGCCGACCTCGCCAAGGCCCTCCCCCGGCTCGGCACGGCGCTGGCCTTCCAGCCCGGCCTGATCGACCTGCACCACGAACAGGCCGACACCGCCGCCTACCTCAACAACCTGGCGGGCTGCGCCGAGACCAACCTCGACCTGGCCGACCCCGACCAGCACGTCCTGTACCTGCACCTGCTTACGGCGGCCCGCGCGGCCGAGGAGCTGCAGCGCGCCATCGCCTCCGCCGCCGCCCGCACCCTGCCCACCGCCGCCGCCGAGCTCCAGCACACCTGAGTCCGGGCACTGACGCTGCCCGCCACCGTTTCCGCTTCTCCGGCCAGCCAGGCCGGAACGGCGGGGCGCGGTGGCGGACGGCGCGGCCGCCCGGCCGGGCCCCGCCCCGCCCCGCCCCGCAGGAAGGACACGAGCGATGCGCTCCTGGAACACCCCCGACCACCACATCGCCGACACCGAGCACGGCACCCTGCACTTCGCCGACGGCGTCCAGGTGGTGATCGCCGACTGGGAGATCACCGAGGAGGCCCCCGACCGCGACGGCCGCGTGTACGCCTCGGTGCGTGGATGGCTGGCCAGCAGTGGTGGCAGCGGCCGGATCGGCGACCCGTACACCAAGCCGATCGCCGCCGGCCGGGCCCACCTGGTCACCACCGAGCTGCGCGGCCGCCAGCCCATCGAGGCCCGCGACGTCCACATCGACTACACCAGCGTCGGGCAGCCGTACCCGAACACCTGGGACCACCTCGGCTTGCTGGTCAGCGTCTCGTGGATGGACCGGCGCCTGGACGAGGGCGGCCGTCCGGTCCCCGAGACCGAGATCGGCCGCACCCACTGGACCCACCCCGGCACCGGCCGGGTCTTCGACCTGACCATCGCCTACTTGCCCAAGGGCGAGCACTACCACCCGCAGGGCTTCACCTGGCGCCACTACGACCACTGGTCCCACGGCGTCCCGCTGCTGGAGCCCTTCTACGCCGACCACACCACCCCCGCCTACGGCAGCTCCCGCTCCCTCGCCGCCGGCGAGTGGGTTCCGGCCGACCAGGCCCCGACCTTCGCCGAGGCCGCCGCCTCCCGTGCCTGAACCAACCGGACGCCGACACAGCGCACCGCGGCGCCCGCCCTCCCGGCCCACCACGCCGGCCGGGCGGGCGCCGCTGTGCGCGTCACCGAGAGCCCCCAGCCGAACCGACCACCTTCCGGAGGACCACATGACCATCACCCAGACCGTCGTCACGGCCCCGGCGCCGACCCGCCTGTCCATCGCCGACCTGCGCACCTCGGGCCGCGCCGAGGGTCAGGTCCGGCTGGCCGGCACCATCACCCAGGCCCGCCTCCACACCAACCGGGCCGGCAACGAGTGGGCCACCCTCACGCTCACCGACACCACCGGGCAGATCGACCTCAACGTCTTCCCGCGCACCTGGATGCCGCTGCGCGGCCAGGAGTTTGTGCAGCCCGGCCAGGCCGTGGCCGTCACTGGCCGGATCAACACCCGCAGCCGCGACCAGGTGGAGATCTACTGCCACGACCTCGCCCCGACCCGCCCCCAGGCGCTGCCGCCGCAGGCCGCCGACCCGGTCTCCGTGCAGACGCTGATCGGCCGCTACGCCATGGCCCTCGCCGACATCGCGGGCAGCGACGAGCCGCGTCCGGTTCGCACGCCGGCCGCGTTCACCGCGCTGGTCCGCGACGCCGCCCACCTGCTGGCCGGTAGCCGCCTCGGCGAGGCCGGCGGGCACCTCCTCGCGGCGAGCCAGTACCTGCGAGCCGTGCCCGCCACCCCCGACGAGCACCAGCGGCGACTCCTGGAGTTCGCGGCCGGCCACCTCGCCCAGGCCCAGGACCTCACCGACTGGCCGCGCGCCGAAGCGTCCTGACGGCCGGCGAACCCGCCCTTGGCCCTGGCCGCTGCCGGTGGCGTCACCCGCCTGCGTGACGCCACCGACGAGCACCGGCCCACGACCCCTGACCTCCCAGACACCACCCGCCAGAGCGTGCCGGTCCCACCCGCCCACCGGGCGGGCAGGACCGGCACGGCCCCTTCACCGAGGAGAAGCCGTTGCCGTACTCGCCCGACGCTCCGGACCTGTTCCCGCCCACCGTCACGATCTGCGGCACCACCCGCCTGTGGGAGGCGATGGCGGAGGCCGCGCTGCACGAGACCGCCGCCGGGAGGATGGTGCTCGCCCCGGCCGTCAACATGCGCACCGACCACCAGCTGTGGGCCGACCCGGCCGACGCCGACGCCCTCAAGACGCGGCTGGACGCCCTGCACCTCGCGAAGATCGGCGTTGCGGACGAGGTCCTGGTCGTCACCGACGCCGAGCTGTACCTGGGGGAGTCCACCCGCCGCGAGATCCTCCACGCCGAAGCGCTGGAGACCCCGGTGCGGTACTGGGTCGCTGGCCGCGGCCGGGTCGGGGAGTCCACCCTGACCGACACCAGCCTCCGGCGCCGCACCGCTGAGCGCTGGCAGGAGGAGTTCGCCCGGCTGGCCACCGCCTCCCCCAACGGACCGGACCGCCTCGACCTGCTGGCCCTGGCCGCCGCCGACCTCGCGCTCGCCGAGTACCTCGGCGCCACCCACGACGACCTGCTGCGCGCCGCCCGCACCCACCTCCGGATCGACCTGCCCGACACCGACGGCACCCGGGCGGCCCTGGCCACCCGCACCACCGGCACGTCCACCACCGACTACCTCACCCGCGGCGAGGAGTCCTGATGGCCGCCGAGCTCGCCCTGGCCCTGGTCGGTGTCGGCGGCACGATCGTCGGCACCCTCAGCTCCGCCGCCATCACCCACTTCTCCGCCCGCGCCAACCGGACCGCCGAGGCCGCCCGCGAGCGGCGCCGGGAGCTGATCTCGGCGGTCACCGAGCTGATGACCGCACTCGCCGCCCACCGCCGCACCATGTACGGCCGCGAGCGCCTACGGCTGACCGGTGCCGACGAGTCGGTCTACGCCGAGGCCCGCTCCGAGAGCCACCGCACCCGGGGCGAGATCACCGCACCGCTGGTGACGCTGTCGATGCTCGCCCCGGCTCTCACCGCGACGGCCGCCGAAGCCGCGCAAGCCACCTACGCGCTGCGCGGCGCGGCCGACCAGGCCGTGCTCGACGCCGCCCGTACCAAGGCCTCCGCCGCGGCCGCCGACCTGGTCGCCGCGGCCGCCCAGCACCTCGCCTCCAGCAGCAACGCAACGACGGGAGAGACCCCTTGACCACCACCCAGACCCAGCCCCCGGTCACCGAAGAAGCCCAGGCCGTCGACCGCACCGAGCGGAACCTGGCCGAGGCCCTGGCCCACGTCGTCCAGGACGTTTCGCGCGCCGACCAGAAGGGGGGCCTGGTCCTCAGCTTCACCGGGATCCTCTCGGCCTCCCTGGCGATCCTCGCCCAGGCCAAGGGGGCCAGCCTGCTCCTCCTGGCCCCCGCCGCCGGCCTGCTCGCGGTGGCCGCCCTCCTCGCCCTGCTCGTCATCCGGCCCCGCCTGGGCACCGCCGACCGCAGCTCCTACAGCCACTGGGCCACCCAGACCACCGACCAGCTGCTCACCGACCTCGCCCCCGACCGCCGCCTGGAGCGCCTGCGCGTCCTGTCCGGCATCTGCCACCACAAGATGACCCTCCTGCGCTGGTCCACCGACCTCACCGTCGCCGCCCTGGCCGCCGTCGCCGCCGCCGCGATCACCACCGCCGCCTGACCCCTCATGGAGACCATCCCGATGATCACCACCCCCGGCCCCGTCCTCGACCCCGTCCAGCCCGGCGACGTCGTCGTCCTGATCGGCTGCCCGGCCAGCGGCAAGTCCTCGGCCCTGCGAGACGTCCCCGCCCACCAGATCGTCAGCCTCGACCACCTCCGCGCGCTCGTCGCCGAACCCGGCGACCAGGCGGCCACCGCCGACGCCGTCCTCCTCCAGCACCAGATCCTCCTCGCCCGGCTGCGCCGGGGCGCCACCACCTACATCGACAACCTGTCCACCACCGCCCACCACAGGGCGCAGCTGGTGGAGCTGGCCCGGCAGCACGGCCGTCGGGTTGTCGCCGCGCACTTCGACGCCCCGCTGGCGGTCTGCGTCGAGCGGAACGCGGCGAGGCCGGCCGAGCGGCGGGTGCCGGAGGACGTCCTGCGCTACGAGCACCGCATGGCCCGGACGGCGCGCGAGCTGCTGGCCGGGGAGGGCTTCGACGAGATCAGGCAGCACCGCTCCGGGTACTGACGCTGCCCACCGGCCCCGCGGCCCGCCCCGGCATCCAGCCCGGTGGCGGGCCGCTCCGGTGGGCGGCGCGGCCACCCGGCCGGTCGCCGCCCACCGAGAGCTGGAGCCACCGACGATGAACCCCTCCTCCGACCTGGCCGCCCTGCGGGCCGCCGCGCAGCGCGAGATCGAGCGGCACGCCGACCGGCCGCTGCCCGGCACCTGGCGCCTGGTCCGCCTGGGCGGCCTGCCCGCCATCGCCCCCGCCTGCGACCGGCCGCACCCGGGCCCGGATGCCGGGTTCGGCACCGACACCGACGGCCTCTACGACTGCTGCCCCCACCCGTGGGTGCGCGTCGGGGTCCTGTCCGTCGCCGACCTGCTCCTGGTCCTCCTCAACCACCGGCCCACCGTCCCGCAGCCGGAGCCGGCCGCGCCGGAGGCGTTCAGCGACGACCCCACCGGCGCCTGGACCTGACCACCCACCCCACCCCCGCACCACCCACCGGAAGGACACCGAGATGACCGACACCTCCCGCGCCCGCCTGCTCGCCACCGCCCTGGACGCCGCCGACAACGCCGCCACCGTCCTCGCCGGGGCCGCCGCCGGCCTCACCACCTACCGCCTGCTCGCCGCCCGCCCGATGGAGACCCGCCTCGCCGTCACCGCGGCCGCCGGCGCGCTCGCGCTCTGCCTCACCGACCAGGCCACCACCCTGCTCCGCCGCCCCCTGCGCGCCCGCCTGGGCCTGCCGCCCTTCGGCTACGCCACCGCCACCGCCACCGACCCGGCCCCGGTGGCCGCGCCCACCCTGGAGCAGCTCGCGGCGGAAGCCGCCGTCGACGCCGCCCACCGCGCCGCCACCCACGCCCACCACCTCGACCGCGGCTCCGGCAGCCTCACCCAGGCCGCCAACTGGGTTGGCCAGGCCGATGGCAGCGCGGCCTGCGAGCTGGCCGACGGGGCCCGGCTGCTGTGCCTGCCCTCCCCCACCGACCGCTACGGCACCGGCCTGCGCACCTACCACCTGGCCACCGACGCCGAGAGCCCCATCGAGGTCCACACCCTCGCCGAACTCGTCGCACTCCTGGACCGCCTTACGGAGGCCGACACCCTCGCCTCCGAGCTGGACGACGACGAGGACGAGCACTACGCCTTCAGTGGCCAGGACCCCGACGCCGAGCCGGACGACGAGGGCGACCAGGAGCTCGAGGACCACCACCAGGCCGTCACGGCCGCCTCCGGCTGGGGCTACTCCGAGGAGCCCCCCTTCTAACCCGCCCCGGGGCGGCCGACACCGGCCGCCCCGCCCCGGCCCCGGACACCACGCCACGTCAGGAGACCCTCGCCATGAGCCGCCGCACCAACCGCCGCCCCCTGCGCACCCACCACGCCGTCGGCCTTCCCGACCCCCACACCACCAAGCCGCTGCGCGCGCCCGTCGCCGCCGTCTACCGCGACCCGTTCAGCGGCCCCTCCGGCCGGCGTCCGCACTTCACCTGCGAGACCTGCACCGTCAGCTGGTCCGGGGCGGAGGCCGACTGCTGGAACTGCGGCCAGCCGGCCACCGACGAGCACCCCCACCTGGTCGCCGCCCTCCAGGTCCTCCTGCACGGCCACTACCCCAGCCACCCCGCCACCCACTGCGCCTGACCGCCCGCCGCCCTCGCGGCCCGGTCCGCACTGCGTAGCAGAGAAGGGCCCACCTTTCGGGGTGGGCCCTTCTGCGTTTTCGGGGAGGTAAGAAATTCTTACCTCGGCTCCGTTCGGCTAGTCGACAACCTCGGCGTCGACGGGGATGAGCTTCCGCGCCGCGGTGATACGGACCTGCACCCGGTGAAGCTCTTCCTCAAGGCTGTCCAGGTAGCCACCAAGCGCCACCGGGTCAGCCTCGGCGGCGGCCTTCACGGCGGCCGGTGCGAGAGGCTTGTACGCGCGCTCGTGAAGCTCCGCAGTCGCCTTGCTCAACGGCAGGAGCTGCGGCAGCACCGAAGCTGGCGCGGAGCCTGCATCCGGAGCACCGCCGGACTGCGACGGAATCGACGCCTTGTCCGTGAGGATGTCCGCGATCTCGCGAAGCATGGCGGCTGTCGGCCGCTGCTTGCCCGCTCCGGCGGCCTGCTTCTGACCCTCCTCGATGACCGCCTCGGCAAGCTCAGCACCCGACTTGGTGATCACATCGGCGATCACCTTCCGGGCCGACGCCTGGGGAAGCTGCTCCCGCAGCTCCGGGCGCAGCTGCGCCAGGGCCCGGATGCGCTTCGCGTCCTTGAGGAGCTCGAAGACGTACTTCTCCGCGATGTCGAGCACTTCACCCGCCCAAGCGGCGAAGTTCGAGTTGCCGGCCACCTTGTGGAGTTCGCGCTGCTGGGCGGTCTCCAGGAGTACGCCCTTGTTGAGGACAACGAAGTCGTCAGCACGTTGGCCGATGCTGTCGATCTCCGCCAGGCGTGCTGTGACGAAGTCGAGCTGCTCTTCGGGGGTGCCCTGGATGTCGTCGGAGGAGAGGACGCGGCCTCCCGCGAAGACGCTTCGTTCGGCCCCGTTCTGCGCGCCGTCGAGGAAGAGCGCCGTCGTCTTCGCCAGCTCCTTCGCCGCCGCCTCCTGCTGCAGCGCGGCGGGCACGGCCGGGTCGATCTTGGAGTCGTCGGCCTTTTTGAGGCGGCTGTTGCCGGCGGCGATCAACTTGTTGCTCATGCGGTTGCTCCCGTGGCGACGAGGACCTGGTCGTAGGCGGCCGTCAGCGCGGCGGCTTCCTTGCCGGAGGCGGCGGTGATCGGCACGCAGGCGTACCGGCTCTGCTGGCGCACTGAGTGGCGGGGGATGGGGAGATCGCCGAGGAACAGGTCGCCGTAGAGGTCGGCCAGGTGCTTCCCTATGGTCGTCTTCAAGGCGTTGTTCCCGCCGGGGACGATCGAAGGGACGATGCCGACGATGCGCAGGTCCGGGTTCATCCCGAGGTCCTGCACCAGCTTGATCGTGGCCAGGGCCTCCTGGGTGCCGATCCGGCCGTCCTCGTCCAGGGTGGCTGGGATGACGACATCGGTCGCGGCTACCAGGCCCGCCGTGACGAGCTTGCCGCCGGCGCGCGGCGGTAGGTCAAGGATCCCTACCGCCTCGGGGCCGATGACGCCCTTGAGCGCCAGCCGCAGCCGGAAGTCCATCCCGACCGAGACGTTGTCGGTCTCCCGGTTGGCCAACGCCCGCTCAGCGGCAACGAGCCGTACCCCGGACCATGCCTCGGAGGCATCAACGAGCGCATCGGCCGCGAGGCCGGGCACGCCCTTCGGGTCGAGCGCGAGCAGGTCGTTCATGGTGAAGGCCGGCGGCTCCTCGGAGGAGATGCCCAACTCGGCGGTGAACGTGCCACGGGGGTCCAGGTCGCCAGCGATGACGGCGAGCATGCGGGCTCGAGCAGCGGCGGCGAGGCCAGCGGACAGTGCGCTCTTGCCGACACCGCCCTTCTCGCTGTAGACCGCCACGATTCTGCTCATGCTGCCCTGCCCCTCTGTACCAGCTCCACCGAAGTCACGCAGGGCAGGCTATCTGGCGGGCACCTGGCGAAGAGAAGCGGCAGCAGGTGTGTCACACCTTCGAGTTCTCGGGTGCCCGGCTCTTAGGCCGGGTACCGTCCGCGCGCCGGAGCCCGCTCTGCTTGTCTGACTTGCCGCTCGTCCCGGCGAGTCGCCGGAGGCGGCCCCTGGGCAGCGTGGCTTCCTGGCCCCATGGACACCATCCCTGACCTCATGCTCTTTCGGACAGCGCTCAACGACCTGATGCGTGAACGTTTCGGAGCCGCCGTTCCTGCGGCCTACCAGGCCGCTGTCGGCGTCACCAACGTGCTCGCCGAAGCCCTTCCCGCCGACATGCTGGCCACGTTCTTCCGTGTCGCGATCGAAGCAGATCTGGACTCCAAGCAGCCGGCCCGACTCTTGACCGGGATCTACTCGGACTACCTCGACCACGGTCTTCACCGCGCCTTCCGCGACCTCTACGACGACCGCGGTCACCCGGGCCTCACCGTGGCCTGGCATCTGGGACGGGTCTTCCCGTACTTGCTGCCCGACGGCGAGTTCGTCCCGTTCATCCGGCTCGCACAGCGGTCCCTGGAGAGGTCCGCAGTCCTGCCCACCACGTAAGCACCCGAAGACCCGTGGGCCGAGGCGAGAACGTCGCACCCCGGCCACAGGCAGTACGCGGAGCACGGCGCGGCCACCGGTCCGGATCGCCCGTTCGCGGACACGTTCGGTGGTGTTCTCGCTACGGTGGGCCAGTCCGGGCGCAGTGGCCTGGGCCTCGTATTCACGGCGAAGGGGACCACTGTGTCCAAGACCCTGCTCCAGCCCGGCTACTGGCTCGCTTACGCTCTGGCGTGGCCGCAGGGCGAGGGCCCGTACCGCGAGTGCGCTCAGACGCTCGCACCCTCGTTGGTACCCCGGCAGATGGTGTCCCGGGACGCTGCGGACATCCTGACCGTCGCGGATGCGTACCAGCAGGAGCACCCTGACCGACGCCTGGTGTTCTTCAGCGACCTGACCCTCTGGCTGGACGGGAAGGGCAGCGACTGGGGCCGCCGGGGCACCGACTGGGAAGGCGGCCTGCGCGAGCTGGAGAACGCGCCAGTTCTCGGCCTGTTCCTCACCCTCAGCGCCTACCACCACGCGATCCTCGCCGACTCCAGCCGGGAGGGAGCCACCATCTACTTCTCCGACGGCCTGGTCGAGAAGGTGACGCCCCAGGCGCGGGAGGCCGCCCGGATGTTCATGCAGCAGACGATGGAACGGGACTGGCCCGGCTACATCGGCGGCCTGATCGCCCAGGGAAAGATCCAGACCTCCTGAGGTGGCCGGCGGACGGGGGACGGAACAACCTCGGCCAAGGCCCCGTCAGCGCCGGGTACCAATCTTGTGATCGGGCCGCCACACCCCGGCTCAGGCTGCAAGCATGGCCATCATGACGGAGAGCGCTGTCACCAAGGCCCTGTACCCCCTGCACGAACTGGCCACCGATCTGGCCGCCGAGGACATCGACAACGGGGCAACGCAGTCCAACGACTTCGAGAGCTTCGGGGCCGTCCTCTTCAACCTGCTGGAAGCCCACCAGTACCAGTACGAGGTGAGCCAGGCCAAGCCAACAACCGACCCGTACGGACAAGCGGACCTGGCGCTCGCCCGCCAGAACGCGCAGGACACCATCACGCTCGCCGAACTCGCCCGGGACTTCAACGAGGTGACCCGCCTGCGGCTGCGCATGGTGGCCAGCGGCAGTCATGACCAGTACACGGATCGCCACGCCGAATCGCTGGAGAAGGCCGCAGTCGCCGTCAACAACCTCGTCCGGGACATCCTGCTGACTCTGGGGATCGCCGTGACCGCCTCCCTCTCCCACGAGGGTTTCCCGCCGGGAGAGGTGCTTCGCAACGGCCGGGCGGCCCTGGCACAGCTACTGGACCGTGATGAAGCCTTGAAGCCGACCGCTTCCTCGATCGACAACTGGCGCGACCTGCTTGTCACTGCTCACCGCGCGCTGCTGGCCGCCCCCGACTGGCCCGTGGGCTACGACCCGACGGACACCGTGCTCGACTGGGTCACCGAGAACCAGGGCCGGACCAACGCGCCGTTGACCCGGGGCCGGATCGCCGCCGGCGTCAAGGCTCAGAGCTGGGAGGTTGCCCGAGTCCTGGCAGACCCCCGGTTCACCTACACGCCCAGCACCGGCTGGACGGCCACCTGACGCAGCCCGGAACGGAAGCGGCGGGGCCTGCGTCCGTGGTCCCGCCGCCACTTCCAATACCCGCGCCGGATCGTCCGCCCGAGCCGACACCTAAGCCACACTCTCCGATCCTTCGCCCCGGGCCTTTGGGCGTGTGCCGCCCGCCCGCTCCTGTGCGCTCTTGACGGGTCGTCACCCGTGGGTGGAGCGTCGTGCAAAGCCGCGCAACCGACTTGGTACGGGAGGGCATCATGACGCTACGGTTCAGCGGAGTCGACCCCAACACCGGTGACGACGAGAGCCCGATGGTGTGGGTGGACGACGAGGCGAAGGAGTTGGTCCTCCAGGGCTACAGGCCCGGCGAGGAGCTGCTGACGACCATCGGCAGTACGCAGTGGGTGCCCGGTCACGCCGTCGGCACCCCCGACCACGAGAACGTGACCCGCATCCCGCTGCGCATGGCGGAGATCATCAGGAAGGCGCTCGACGATGCCGAACGTGCCGGACTTCTCTGAGCTGCTGGCCGGCACCCGGCACTCGGCGGTGCACCTGGAGATGCGGGACTCCTACTGGGTGGAGAAGGAGAAGGGCCCCTTCGCCGAGTGGCAGGCCGGCGTGCGGCTCGACCCCGACGACCGCTCGACCTGGTGGCGGCCCTGGCTCGACCTGATCTCCGACTCCGTCGCGCGCGGTGTCGAGATCCGCCGCGCGCGCATCGTCTCCGAGCCGGTGACCGACTACATCCGGTTCGAGCACTCGGGCACCTTCACCAACATCGCGGCCGGCGAACAGGTCCGCTGGCTGCCCCGGCGCTTCGCCTCCGACCTCGCCCTGCCCGGCAACGACTTCTGGCTGTTCGACGGCCGCCTGGTGCGCTTCAACCACTTCACCGGCGACGGCGCCTCCGCCGGGCCGGAGATGCGCGACGAGCCGGCCGTCGCGAAGCTCTGCCAGGACGCCTTCGAGGCGGTCTGGGCGCGCGCGATCCCGCACGAGCAGTACACCCTCTGACCCAAACCGGACCGGACGACCAGCACCATGCCCGCCTCCCCGTCCTCCAGCGCCCAGGAAGCCCGCCTGGCCGTCGCCGCCAGGCTGCGCGAGATCATGCAGGACGCCGGCCTGCAGGGGCAGGAGCTGGCCGCCCGGTGCGGGTGGAACGGCGCCAAGACCTCCCGCATCATCAACGCCCGCACCGCCCCCTCCGACGCCGACATCCGCGCCTGGTGCCGGGCCTGCGACGCCGACGACCAGGCCGACGACCTGATCGCCGCCAACCGCGCCGTGGACTCCATGTACGTCGAGTGGCGCCGCCTCACCCGTACCGGCCTGCGCCGCCTCCAGGAGTCCGCCGCCCCGCTGTACGAGCGCACCCGGCGCTTCCGCGCCTACTCCTCCCGTGTCGTGCCGGGCGTCCTGCAGACCGAGGCCTACGCCACCGCGCTGCTGGCCACGGTCGCCGACTTCCGCCGCACCCCGGACGACGTGGCCGACGCCGTGAAGGCACGCCTGGCCCGCTCCCGGGTCGTGCGCACCGGCAACCACCGCTTCGCGATCCTCATTGAGGAGTCCGTCCTCTACTACCGCCTCGGCACCGCAGAGACGATGGCCGAGCAGTTGGAGCACCTGCTGGCCGCGATGGCGCTGCCGGCCGTCTCGCTCGGCGTCATCCCCTTCACCGCGACCCGCACCATGTGGCCGGTGGAGACCTTCAACATCTTCGACGACGGCCAGGCCGGGGTGGAGCTGCTCTCCGCCCAGGTCACCATCACCACCCCGACCGAGCTCGCGCTGTACGCGAGCGCGTTCGACCGGCTGCGGGAGTTCGCGGTCCACGGCGCCGAGGCGCGGGCCCTGATCGCGCGGGCCGCCGACACCCTGGGGTGAATTCCTGCAAACGTGTGCAAACGCGTTGAGGCGCGGCCTGCCCGCTCCCTACCGTCGATCCGTCGCAGCTGTCGATGAGAGAGCGGGGGACCGTCGTGACCGCACCTACCGTGCCCGCTCCGCCCGCCGCCGATGCTGCCCCCGCGGCAGTGGCGGTCAGGCCCGCTGTGACCAGAGCGAGCGGCTCGTACGGCAACCGCGTCCAGGCGCTGCTGCCGTACGAGCCGCAGTCCGCGGCCGCGGCCCGCCGCCTGGTGCGCACCGCTCTGCACCGCTGGGGGCTGGAGGACCTGGTTGAGGCAGGCGAGCTCGTCGTCAGCGAGTTGGCGGGCAACGCGGTGAAGACGGGCTGCCGCTTGACGATGACGGTCACCCTCCAGCGGTTCACCCTCCGGTCGGTGCGGATCAGCGTCCGGGACGGCTCCCGGGCGATGCCCTGCCGGATCGACGCCGGGTCGGCCGCCGAGTGCGGCCGCGGCCTCGCCCTGGTGCATCACCTGACCGTCGGGCAGTGGGGCGTCATGGTCGAGCCCTACGGGAAGACCGTGCACGCAGACCTGCGCACCCGCCCGCCCGGCCCGGCCTGAATCCCTCGCTGGCAGGGGCGGCCCTCTACTCCTCCCGCGCCGGGGAGGACACCATCAGCACCGACGAGAAGGAGACCGGCATGGACCTCGGACCAGTCCGCAACGACGGTGGGGGCGAGGGGGACAAGCTCCCCGGCACCCCGTGGACGCCGCCTCCGGAGCCGCCCTCGCCGGACGGCGGTCCGCCGCCCGGGGACGGGGGCCGCAGGAAGTGACGCTCGCACCTGAGAGCGAGGGCCGCCCCGCGCCGGGGCGGTCCTTCCCTGTCGCCGAGGCGTGGGTGCCGGCCTTCGACGCGGTCCCGCGCTCGCTGTTCCTGCCCGACCTGGTGTGGGCGCACGATATGGCCACCGGCACCAGCCGGACCGTCGACCGCACCGCCGACGAGCGGGCCTGGTTGGCGGCCGCCGAGGCGGACATCCCGATCGTCACGCAGTGGGACGACGGCGAGCACCAGGGCGCCGTGCCGGGGACGGTGCCCACCAGCTCGGCCTCGCAGCCCTCGGTGGTGGCCTCGATGCTGGACGACCTTCAGGTGGAGCCGGGGATGCGGGTGTTGGAGCAGGGCACCGGCACCGGTTGGAACGCCGCGCTTCTGAGCCACCGCCTGGGCGACGCCAACGTCACCACCGTCGAGATCGACCCGGCCGTGGCCGCCCGGACCCGTACTGCGGTCATCAAGGCCGGCTACCACCCGCACCTGGTGTGCGCGGACGGGGTGGCCGGCCACCCGGCCGGGGCTCCGTACGACCGGATCATCGCCACCTACGGTCTGCGGGCGATCCCGCAGGCCTGGATCGAGCAGACCCGGCCGGGTGGGCTGGTCCTGGCGCCGTTCGGCACCCACTACTCCAACGCTGACGCCCTGGTCCGCCTCACCGTCCACCGCGACGGCACCGCCTCCGGGCCGTTCCTGCGGCCGGTGGAGTTCATGAAGATGCGCTCCCAGCGCCTGGTCTGGCCGAAGAACCCGCCGGACGGCGGCGCCGTCACCGAGACCACCACCACCCTCGCGCTGCCCGGCCACGGCAAGTTCGACCCGTTCCCGCTCGTCGCCGGCCTGCGCCTGCGCGACATCGTGCACGCCGTCCAGCAGCACGAGGACGGCTCCCGCACTCTGTGGCTGTACTCGCTGACCACCCCGGCCTGGGCCGCCGCGGCCTTCCGCGACGGCCAGGACGTCCACCAGGTCCACCAGTACGGCGGCCGCCGCCTCTGGGACGACTTCGAACGCGCTCTCACCTGGTGGCAGGACGCGGGCGAGCCCGGCGTTGACCGCCTCGGCCTCACCGTCACCCCCGACGGCTGGCACGCCTGGCTGGACAACCCCGCCCAGCCGATCTGACACCCGGTGTTCGACGGCCTGACCTGCTCCGGGTCAGGCCGTCGGCTGCTGTGCCGCGCCCGCCAGGGCCTGCACGTACGACGGGTGGTGCTGAAGCTCCTCCAGAACGATCGGGGCGATCACGGAGGGAACCCTGGTGCTGCCTCCCTTGCGGTCGCGCTCGAAGGGCCAGCTCCTCCGGTCGACCTTGCGACCGGCTAGGACAGCGCGTCGGATCGCCGCGCCGACCCGGTGCCCGGGCGTCTTCTCCTGCGGGAAGAGCGCGGCTCCAACTGCGGACGAGTCCGTCCAGCGGTCCGGCACGCCGCACAGGTGGTGGACGATCTGGACGACGTCGGGGACCTCCGGCAGTTCCCGCACCCAGCGGCGCACCTCCTGCTCCGTCCAGGGCCCGTCGTAGGTGTGCTCCGGGTCGAGCCAGATCTCACCGTCCGCCATCGGCCGGGCCTTGCTCCCGAACAGGTCGGGGTTCAGGCCGAAGGCCTCCCGCACCACCCGGTCGATAGCGCCGTAGCTGTCCTTCTCGGTGTCGAACTCGATCGTCACCTTCATGTCCTGCTGCTCCCCTCCTGCTGTCCGACGTCCGACTGCTGCTCCCGGGCCCGATGCGTGAACGGACTCCGAGCGGAGCCGGTCTCGGCCCGGGCGGCAGTACTGCCCGGGCCGAGACCGGTTGTTGGTCCCGCTACAGCTCCCGCAGTGCCTCCTCGGCGGTGGCGGCCTGGACGACGGCGTCGATGTCGACGCCGTCGGGCAGGGGCTCACGCCGCGCGCCTCCCCAGTGGATGTTCGACGCCAGCCACCCGGCGGTGAAGGCCGGCGGGATCTCGAACTCGTGCCGGGCCTGGTGGGCGATCATCCCGTAGGTGTAGGCGGCGTACTTCGGCCGGGCGGCCAGGACCCACCGCAATGCCTCGGCGATGTACGGCACGGCGTCGGGGGAGCCGCTGCGGGCACTCTCGAAGTCGCCGCGCTCCTCAGTCCAGCGTGCCAGGAACGCCTTGGTGCTGGGGTCCGTGAGCGAGCGCAGGGCCGCCTCCCGGAGCAGGTACTCCACGATGTGCTCTGGGAGGTCGGCGGGCTGGTCCAGCACGGGGTTCTCCGATCGGGTCGAGGTGTCGGCCGGTGCGGCCCGACACGGAAGGCACACTGGCCGCCACGCTACGTCGCGGTGTCGGCGTCTCGGGCAGGATCCGGAAAACCTGCGTCCCCCGGCCCGCGGCCCCGGCCACGAGGCACCTCCCCTGACGGCTCAGCGGCATTACCAGCCCGGAAAATGGCGGCCCGATCGTGGTGCTGCACCTCGAGAAGTCTTCGCGTACGGGTCCTGTCCAGTGGGCTCCACGTGCGCGGAGGGGGTGAAAGGCACACACCTCGGAAGGGGGGCGCCATGACGCCCGTTCAGTTCCTGCTCGCCGCCGTCACCGGCCTGTCCGGCCCGCAGGCCGACCACCTGGCCGACGCCTGCCACAACCTCTACCTCATCCTCCAGCCGCTCATCGCGGTCTGGACGGTCTATCGGCTGCACCGCCGTACCGCCCAGGCCGCGCCCGCCGTCCCGGCCCGCCCCGCGCAGTCGGTGCCGCTCCCGGATGCGCGGCCCAGGACCGTGCCGGAGGGTGAGGCCATGACGGTCATCGTGCTCGAGGAGTCCCGTAAGGAGATCAGCGAGGACTTCGGCCCCACCAACCTGGTCTCCCACATCGGCCAGATCCACGCCGCCCCCGCCGACCCCGCCGACCCCGACGTGCCCGCCGACCCCGCCGACCGGACCTTCTGCGGGAAGGACACCGCAGGCATGGAGACGCTCTCCTACCGGCCGGCCGGGCCGGGCTCCTCCTGGTACCCGCAGAACCTGGAGCGGTGGGTGTGCCGGGACTGCGACGGCGCGCTGCGCACCAGCTGACCTGCCGTCAGCAGTCCTTCGAGGCCGTCTCGATGCCGCGCAGCACCTCGTCGGTGCGCTCGCTCTCGCTGACCTGCTGGGCGGTCCAGTCCCGCATCCGCTGGACCGCCTGCTCGTCGGTGGCCGCCGCCGGGTCCATCGCGGCGCGCGATCCGTGGCCGACGTCGACGATGTGGTGCTCCATGGAGCCGGTGGCCATGATCGACAAGATGGCGAGCAGTTCGTCCTGGACCTCGGTGGTGACGTGGACCTGGTCCTCGTCGCTGACCTCGATCTCCCCCTCCCCGGCCGGGGAGGACAGGACGGCGAGCGCGCCGAAGACGAGCTGGTTGAGCACGCGGAACTGGTCCGGGTCCATGTGGGCACCCAGGGCGTGGAGGTAGAGGCGGACCTGGTCGGCGCGGTCGAGGGTGGGGTCGTCGTCCATCGGGTCATCCTGCCACCGGCCGTTCCTGCCGCCCAGGGGTTTGCGGATGCGCTATGTTGTGGCCGCGGCAGCAGCGCCTGCCGGACTCCCGGCCGGACCGCTCCCACGCCCCGGACCTGGACAAGGGTCACGGACTCGCGCGGCACCAAGTCGAACGTGTTGATCCTGACCGCCTTGCTGCGGCGCGGGCGTGGGCGTGCCGTGGAAGGAAGCGCGTCATGACCCAGGACCGCAAGCGCAAGCAGGCCGTCCGCGCCCGCCAGCAGCACACCGGCCGCCGCTACACCCCGCTCTCCCGCGAGGACGCCGCCCGGCACCGGCAGGTCGGCGAGGACTTCTCGCTCGGCGAGCTGCTGGCAGAGTGCACCTCCGCCCCGGTGACCGTCCCGGCCTGGTTCAAGGCCATCCCCGACAGTGAGGACGAGCCGTACTGGGAGCCGCCGAAGGCGTTCTTCTCGAAGCTGCTGGGCGTCGACGTTCCCCACGGCACCGTCCTGGAGCTCGCCGGCCAGCTGGCCCAGCTCGGCCTGGACACCAGGTGCCGGGTGGAGAGCTCGGATCCGGACCACCGGGTAGTGGTGGTTGCCGAGGGTTGGCGCTTCGACCTGTGCCTGACCCAGGAGCTGCTCGACGAGTGCTGCCGCCAGCCGGCCTGCCCCCGGCGACCCTTCGGGGACGACATCCCCTGGTGCGACGAGCACGTGCGCCAGCGCGGCCTGCCCGAACTGCTCGAGATGGCCGACCGACTCGGATACATGACCGCACAGGACGCCGAGTACGAGCCGGAACGCTGCGGCGGCGGGCCCGGCGCCGACCTCCTGGTGCAGGCCGCCGTTGCCTACGCCGGATCAGGGGAGGTGATCACGAAGCTCATCAGCTCCGGCTTCGACGACCCGGACAGCGCTTCGGAGTGGAGCAGCGACGACACGCTGGAGATGCGGCTGCGCTACGCGATCGACCGCGAACGCCTGCGTCTGCGGAAGGTCGCCGAAGCAGAAGCCGCGCGGATCAGGAAGGCCACCGACGCCTGCCCCGCCTGCGGGGCCAAGCCGACGCCGGGGCCCCACCCGACCGGCTACCCGCCGCAGTACTGCTCGGTGCGCTGCGCCCCGAAGCCGGTGCCGGCCAGTACGGCGGTGTGGTCGACCCGGTTGTAGAAGCAGACCGGCCCGGCCGCCGGGATGGCGGCCGGGCCGGGGAATGGGCCGGCTGGTGGCGTCGATCGTCAGAACCGGCCAGGCTGGTGGTGCTTGCTCATGGACTGCTGGAGCGGGCCGCCCTCGCGAGTGAAGACCATCTCGTAGCACAGGTCGATCTGCTTGTTGTTCTGACCGCGGACAGTCGCCGTGGGAACTGCCTGGTAGCCGGTCTCGCTGCCGATCGCGGCGACGTGTCGCGGGCCGATCGGCAGGAACAGGCAGTGGGCATCGACGAGGTCGACGCCGAACCGGTCAGGGGTGCCGGGCTGGTGCGAGTGCTGGACGGTGACGGTCGGCACGTCGCTGATGAGGAACTCGGCGTTGGCCTGCTCGGGCACGAAGATCGAGACCGAGCCGGTCTTCACCCAGTCCCTGGTGAACTCGAACAGCTGCTCTGCGGCGACCCTGAACAGCTGGTCATCGTCGGGCAGCTCGCCAGCGTGTCCGAGGTCGGTGAACGCGTGGTCCAAGGCCGGCCGGTTCTCCTGGAGCCAGTCCCGGAACTGCCGGTGCTGGCGGTTGTTCCGGACGTGGTGCAACGCGACCAGGTCCTTGAGGGCCTCCACCAAGTCGGGGTGGTCGAACAGCGTGCCATCCGCGACTGCCTTCCTGATCGCGTTGACCTTGTACTCCGTCTTCTCCCACAGCCGCTCGAGGGAGCCGGAGCCGAACACGACCCAGTCCGTACGAAATCCGGCCCGCTTGGCGGGGCGCAGGCTGAGCTGGTGGATCGAGCCCTTGTCTCCGATCCGGAACGGGCGCAGGGAACGCCGCCCACCCTTGGGCTCTTTGACTGCCCAAGCCTCAAGGAGCACGCGGGCGACGAGATGCTGATCGGGCCTCGGCGGGACCGGGTCCTGCTTGAGCTCGTCGATGCGCCGCAGGAACTCTGCCGCGACGGCTCGGGCGTTGAAGTGGAAGGCGACGGGGGCGGATGGGCCGCGCTGGGGCGGTACTGCATCATGCATGTCCATATGGTGACAGCTCTGACATGTGATCAGGAAACGGATATTTCGCACTAGTTGGCCGCTGCGCCGAACGGGTGAGGCCTGTCGGGGCCGCCTGTCACCGTGGTGGCGGGAAGTCAGATTCCGTCACTGGAGGCGAGTGTGGACTACCGGCAGATGTCACCCGAGGCGAAGGCCGCGTTCTTGGCAGAACGCCCGCGGTGCGAGGTGTGCGGCCATCCGTCGGTAGAGGTCGACCACGACCACGTGACACATCAGGTCAGGGGCGCGCTCTGCCGGGAGTGCAACGGCGAGCTCGGCTCGCTGGAGGCCGCGCTGCGGGTGCCGGAGCGGGAGTTCCAGAGCCGGGCCGGGGACCTGCACCGGGCGCTGTGGCGGACCGGCTCCGTCGTTCTCACCCGCTACGCCCGGGCCATCGCCTACCTCGGCCTTACCAAGGCGGAGTACGAGCGGCGGCTGCGCGCGGTCCACGCCGCACTGACGCTGCCGTACGTCTACTGGACCCCGGTGACGGCAGAGGCGGTCACCCGGCGCAGCCCGTGGACGAAGATCGGGCCGCTGTGCGACGACGAGGAGGCCGAGCGGCACCTGGTTCGGTTGCTGGCGGCCGAAGGACTGCCGCACCTGTACGTGCGGGTGACGCGGGAGCCGGACGACGGGGTGAACAGCCCGGCGCCGCGCGGGCTGGTGGTCGCCAGTGGATGGACCGAAGGCGCCCGTGAGTACCAGCGGGAGCTGCTCGCGGCGAAGCCGCCGGCCTCCACCGAGTGGGCCGACGAGCGTGATCGGGCGTTCGCGGAGCTGGCGGTGCCGGTGCTCACCAGCCGGCCGCTGACCGCCGAGCAGTTCGCCGCCGCGCACTGGCGGGACGACGAGGCGATGCCGGGTACGCCGGAGCAGCTGGCGGAGTTGCTGCTGAGCTACGGGTACCTGCCGCGCTGGCTGGACCTGGCGGTGCGGTTCGTGCTGGAGGACCTGGGCGAGGACCTCCCGGACCGGAAGTGGGCAGTACCCAGCCGGGCCCGCCACCACTGGAGGGTTCTGTTCGCCCACTGGCGAGACCGGCGGGCTGCCGAGCCCGCTGTCTGACCCGGGCCGCCCGGCCCGGCGGGGAGCGGCGCCGCGTCAGGCGGGGTCGGCCGGGATGAGGGTGATGCCGTCGTCGGTGACGATCAGGATGTCGCCGTCCTCGTCTTGGCCGCCGCAGTCGGGGCAGCAGTCGCCGACGGGTGGCAGGCCGGCCTCGTACGGGTCGGGGGCGAGCACCAGGCCGAGGGCCCACACGCAGGCGGCGCGGCGCTCGGCGGCGCTCAGTTCCACCGCGGCGGGGTGGACGACCACGTCCGGCGGGCCGGAGCCCCACGTCCGCTGGTAGAGGGCGGCCATGGTGTTGAAGGCGGTGCTCTCGGGGCTGTCGTAGGCCAGCAGTTCGTCGGGGAAGCCGCCGTAGGTCTCGGACACGATCACGCAGGCCCAGCCGACCAGGCAGGCGGTGGAGGCCGCGTCGGCGGCGACCGGCTCCAGCGCCTCGGTGATGCACGGCTTGCAGTCGTCGATCGTCGCGTCGTACAGCGCGGCCAGCGCGGTGGCGTTCCCCGCCAGCCGGGGTGAAGGGGAGGGGGCGAAGTACCGGCGGGCGCCGTCCTGGCTGTGGTCGTGCACGTGGTCCGCCGGCATCTGCCGCTCCTCGGCTCGAAGACTGTCCGCTCAGCCTCCCACTCCACCCGCGACCGGCGGGCCCAGTCACCCGATCGGGGAACCGGCGCGCTGCTTCGGCCCGTGCGTCCGGCTTGGAGAGGGGCGTGCGGCACTGCCGCGCGCCCCTCCCTTCTTGACTCCCAAAAAGGACAGGCGTACTGTTTAGTTCTGTTCTAGTCTTTGGGAGAGGTGTTGTGAGGATCGGCTTCGACGGTGAAGACGTGGACGTGCCCGACGACCTGGGCCGGGCGCTGCTGGCGGCGCTGCGGAACGAGCCGGTGCGACCGCCGCAGGCGTCGTCCTTCGGCGAGCTCATCGGCCTGGTCCAGCGGCTCGGTGACGCCACCCGTCACCTGACGGTGGTGAAGGAGCTGGCGATGTCCCGCGCGGACGCCTCTGGCGGCTACTCCAACCGCCGGGCCCTGGGGGAGGCGGCTTGGATGTCGCCCTCTCAACTGGGCCGAGTCCTGGAGGGCCACGG
Organism: Kitasatospora sp. NPDC001664; assembly: GCF_053596675.1. Classification (NCBI taxonomy): domain Bacteria; kingdom Bacillati; phylum Actinomycetota; class Actinomycetes; order Kitasatosporales; family Streptomycetaceae; genus Kitasatospora; species Kitasatospora sp. NPDC001664. The sequence continues at coordinate 13,760 of NZ_JBSFGS010000036.1, read as the reverse complement.
ACTTCCGCGGGACCGGCGCAGCGGCGGTGTCGACCTGGTCGTCGCTTTCCGCGCCGCGGGCGACGAGGCACTCCACCCGCACGGCGAGCTGGACGTCGAGGGCCTGCCCGCCTTCACCCTGCCGCCCGCTCTGTCCACCCTGACGCCGGGCCCGGAGGAGTTCGCCGACCGCGCGCTGACCTTCTACTACCGACCGCAGGTCCCCATCGGCCGGGCCGACCTCGGCCGCTCGGCCGGCTACACCCTGCGCCACCCGGAGCAGGACCTGATCGCCTGCGTCACCGAGCCGGTCTTCGACGCCCTGGTCGGCGACCCCCGCCTCGACCCGACCCGATCCAACGGACGCTGAGGAGAAGCACCCGATGTCCGACGAGCTCTTCGACTCGGTCGACGCCCTGCTCTCGGGCGTGCGCACCGGCCTGCCCGACCCGGCCGAGCGCCAGCGGCTGCGCCTGGCCGCCGGGCTGACCGTGACTCAGGTCGCGGTCGCACTGCGGGTGAACTCCGCGCTGGTGAAGGGCTGGGAGGACGGCACCGCGACCCCGGGTCCGGACGTCGCCCCGGCCTACGTGCGCCTCCTGGATGGCTTGGCCGCCCGCTTCCCCGCCGCGCCGGTGGACACCGCGCCAGGTCAGTCCGGCGGTGCGCCGCAGCAGGTGATGCTCGATCAGAATCCGGACGGATCGCTGGTGATGGGCCCGGCTCAGGCCTGCGTGCAGTGCGGCCAGCCCTCGGTCTACCGCTCCCAGGGCCGTCCGATGCACCTCGGCGGCTTCTGCCGCCCCGCCACCACCCCGCAGCCCGCCGCGGCTCCGGCTCCGGCTCCGGCTCCGGCTCCGGCTCCGGCTCCGGTCGAGGCTGCCCCCGTTGCTGCTGCGGCTGCCGCCGAGCCGGTCCGGCCCGCGCCCACCGCCGCCCCGGTTCCGGTGGCCACCACGCTGGCCGCCCGGCGGCCAGCCGCGTCCCGTACCCCGACCCGCACCGGCACGTCTCGTCCGGCCGCGCCCGCCGCTGCTCCGGCGGCGGCGAAGTGGTGGCCGATGGTCGCCCTGGACACCGCGCCGGACGGCACCTGGGCGCTGGACGTCCCGCAGATCCCGGCCCCGGCCGGCACCAAGCTCGGCGACTGGTTCGCGTGGCTGGGCACCGGGCTGCCGCTGCGGATCGAGCGCGCGCACCCGGCTGGGCGGGGCGGCGACGGGACGGTGTGCCTGACCGCCGGAGCGCTCAAGCAGCTCGGCTTGCCCGCCACCCTCCCGACGACGGAGAAGGCGCTGGCCGCGCTGCGGGCGAAGCTGGCAAAGGCGGCGGCCGCTGTCGGCATGGAGGTCTCCGAGCAGGTCGGCCCGACGTTCCGCACCTTCCGCCGGGCCGGGTCGGCCGGTGGGCAGAAGACCTCGCTCGGGGTCGTCGTCGCCCCCTGGCTGGGTCAGGGCGACACCCGCCAGCAGGCCACCAACGCCCTCGCCCTCCCCTTGGCCACCGGTCAGGACGGTGCCGTGGACGGGTCGACGTTCGCCCGGCGTTTCCGGGCCTTCACCGCCGACCTCGGCGTCGCACCGGGCGCCACGACGGCCTCCACCGGGATGCTGCTGCTGGACGCGGTGCGCCCGCGGATCGAGTGGGTGAAGGACGCGGCGACGGGGGAGTGGTCCTCGCACCTGCGCGAGGGCGCGCTGCCGAGTGGCGACGTCGCGGTGCCGCCGGTCGCCGGAGCCCGCCACCCGCTCACCCGCCAGCTGCTCGCCGCGGGCGAGACGGTGTGCGAGGAGGAGGACTACAAGTGGTGGGCCCGAGAGCTCACCCCCGAGGAGGCCGCCCGGCCGTGGGTGGTCGCGGTCGACGTCTGCGCCTCCTACCTCTCGGTCACCGACTCGCTGCGCCTGCCCTCTGGGCCGCTGGAGCTGGTCGAGCGACCGGACTGGAACAAGGGCAAGGACGCGGGCTTCTGGTGGTGTGACTTCACCACCACGGCGGTGGACGAGCTGCTGCCGCACCCGGCGACCTTCCACGGCCGGCCGCCGACCGGGCCGGGCTGGTACGCCACCCCGACCGTGGCGTACATGGCCAGCACCTACGGCTTCGACCCGACCACCATCACCCAGGCGTACATCTCCACCCACACCGTCCCGCTGCTCAAGGAGTGGACCGGCCGGATCCGGGGCGGCTACAAGCGGACCTACGCCGACCTCGGCCTGGTCGACGGCCAGGGCCCGGAGGAGTTCCTGGCCGCCTACGCCCTGCACAAGGAGGTCGGCGACGACCCCGACCGGGGCGACGCCCTGGTCCTCGCCGCCGCGTACAAGAACGTCTACAAGGGCGGTATCGGGAAGTGGTCGGACTCCGCCCGCCACCTGGACGACGAGGCGTGGCTGGAGAAGGTCGCCAGCGGCTGGTCGTACCGCTCGGAGATCCGGTTCACCATCATCGCGGCGGCCCGGATCGCCGCCCACCGTCGCCTGCGCAAGACCTACCTGCTGACCGGCCGGGCCCCGTTCGCGGTCAACGTGGACTCCTACCTGTACGCGGCCGACGAGCCGTCCCCGCTGGAGCTGCTGCCGGTCAAGGACGACGGCACCCCGGTCCCGGGTGCGCTGCGGCTGGGGATCGCGCCGGGCAGCCACAAGCACGAGGCGTCGATCCCGCTGAAGGCGGTGCTCGAGGCGATGGGTCGCCGGGAGCACCCGTCCAAGCTGGTCCACCACTACGCCACCGACGGCACCTACACCGGCCCCGACCAGGCCGCCGCCGAGCAGGCCGGCACCGACGAGCAGGAAGGCGGTAACTGATGGCGAAGGGCATCTTCGGCCGGGTCCGCGAGGCGCTGTTCCCCTCGCGCAAGGCCCCGGTGCAGTCCACGACCCAGGCCGGGCAGGTCCGCGACCGCAAGTACGGCGGCAGCACGAAGGCGATGGCCGCCGCCTACGGCGTCTCCGCCCGCACCGTCCAGCGGTGGATCGACGGCTCCCGCCACCCCATCAAGCAGCAGGAGAAGCTGCGCCTGGACGCGCTGGAGGTGCAGACCACCGAGCGCGGCCGCGAGCGCAAGGCCAAGCAGCTCGCGCAGCGCGGCACCATCTCCGGCGTGCGCGCCCGGGTCGGACGGGCGATGACGTTCGAGATCCGGGGCTCGGAAGCGCTCCGGCAGCGCGATGTCCACCTCGAGCTGACCGGGGACCAGGCCGCCGCCCTGGCCCGCGCCCAGGACGAGGCGGAGGTCCGGGAAGTGATCGGCGGTGCCCTCGCCGACTACTTCAACGGCGGAGGCGGCTACGTCGGCTTCACCGCCGACGACTTCACCTTCGACCCCGACGACTTCGACCTCAACTGACCTGCCACCCGCCGGGGCGGCCCGGTGTGCGGGCCGCCCCGACCCACAACGAGAAGAGGGGATCCGCATGCGCGGTCCTGGCTACTACCGGGTGACCGACATGCTGGTGGCCGCCGGCCTCAGCCGCCAGCACGCCTCCGCCGCCGTCGCCCGGATCGAGTGGGACGTCCTCGACTGGGCCCAGGGCACCGTCTCCAGCACCGGCGTCCGCTTCCCCGACGACCGCGACGGGGACGGCTACATCGACGGCTGGCACGACAGCAGCATCGCGGTCAACGCCCGCCTGGCCGAGTTCGCCGAACGCTCCCGCCTTGAAGCCGAGCGCGCCGGCATCGCCGTCCCGTCCGCACCGAACCCGCCGATCCCCTGGTCCCCGGCCTCGCCCAGCCCCGAGCTGCGCGACGTGCGCGCGGTGGTGGAGAAGCTGTTCCACGGCCTGGTCGGCGAGCGGCCCTACGACGTGGCCGGGGATGAGCTCACCGACCAGGTCCTGTACGCGGTGCAGTGGCTGGTCACCGAGCCCGGCTACACCGACCGCCTGACGACCTTCACCAAGGCCCGGGAGCAGGAGCTGCGGCAGATGTACGCCGACTACGGCCCCGGCTCCCCGCACGACACCGACCCCGACGCCTGGCCCGCCCCCGCCTACGTCTTGGTCCGCCAGCCCGAGAGCCTGATCCTCGCCGAGCTGCTCACCCACCGGCCGCTCGCCCTCACCGGGGCATTGGAAGACACCCCGCCGGAAATCTACCTGGACGACATGGCCAGGGCCTGGCCCTTCCGCAGCTGACCGCCGGACGGCCCGGACCCCGCTCACATCAACCGTCAACTTGCCTACTGTGTAACTGAGTTCGTGGTCACAAGGGTGGCGGCGCTGCAGCCCCGCCATCCCTCGGACCGCCCCCGCGACAGCCGGGGCCCGACCTCGACGCGACCGGCCGAAGCGTGCCGTCTGAGGCGAATCAGCAGCCACCTCGGCCCGTCCTACGCTCCGACCGCCGGACACTCGAACCACCGGCGACAAATTCCAGAGGCCCCTGAAATGGCCAGCTGACAGGAATACCGGCAGGCAATAAGCGGAAGTCCGACAGAATTCCAGTGACAGGAAGGAAGCCTTCATGACCGAGGTCACCGACGCCAACACGGAGCGGCTGGCCCGCCTCGCCGCCCACCAGCTGCGCCGCGCCCTGGCGGCCGACGGCGAGGTCGAGCTGCCGCCCCGCGAGGAACTGGCCGCCCTGGTCGCCGAGTTCGACCGGATGCGGGCGCTGGTGGCCACGTCCTGGAGGACGGCCGCAGAGCAGCTGGCGGCCGTCCCGCACGAGCCCACCGCGCTGACGGGCCCGCTCTGGTACGGCGCGGGTTGGGATGACGCCGTGCACCACCTGCACGACATGGCCGACGGCATGAGGCCGTAGAGCCCGGCCGGAGAGGAGGCCGGCGCTACGCTGCGGGCCATGACCGGACGAATCGGCAGGGGCGGCCGGACGGGCCAGAAGCACACCGCCACCCCCACGCTCCGCGAGTACGACGTCGCACCGGCCTCCCCGGTCACCGTCACCAGTGCGGACGGCACCACCAGGGTGGTCCCGGCGCAGAAGGCGAAGGCCCCGCAGAAGCCGCAGCGGCGCCGCGGGCCGCTCATCTGCGCGATCTGCGGCGAGCCCGCGACGGACTCCCCGACCGTGTACGGCGTCCAGGGCCGCTCCCGGGGCAAGCCGGTCCACCGCGCCTGCGACCCGCACGCCACCGCCAAGCGGCCCCAGCCGAAGCCGAAGCCCGCCGGTCCGGCGAAGCCGCCGAAGGTGACCGGGTCCGTCCCGGCCGGCACCGATCCGGCCGACGCCTGGCGCTTCCTGTCCTGCACCCAGTGCGGTGCCCAGCCGACGGCGTTGTGCGTCCTGACCTACAGCGACACCACCACCGCCGAGTCGAAGACCCCGCACCGGGAGCGGGAAGCGGCCGGCCGCCGGGCCCTGCTCGCCCGGTAGCGGTGCTGTCCACCGGCGCCGCACCCCGATCGAGTGAACGGCACGGTAGTGAGCTTGAGAACCGCGAGGGCGCCGCAGTACGGTCTGGCTCGCGGCAAGGCACGTACGCCGCTCACCGCGCAGTACCCGGCGTCCACGCCAAGCCGGAAGCGGTCAAGGTCTCTCGGGTCCCGTGTTCACCACCGGTTGTGAGTCATCGTCAGCATTACGAGTCCTGCACGGGAAGGCGTGGTCCCGGCTCCGAAAGGCCTCGTCGTGCCCATGAACCAGCCCACCCCCGCCCGCGCCGCCCGCCGCGCAGCCCGTACCGGCACCAAGTACGGCGACGCGCTGCGCACCTTCCGCCCGCCCCGGCCCGCGCCGCTGCCGGTCATCGTCAGGTTCCTCTCGGACCGCAGCTACGACGTGCACAGCACGGTCGGGGGCATCGTCGCGAGCTGGGCGCACCAGGGCGAGCGGGTCCTGGTGCTGGAGGAAGCCGATCCGGACTGGCGGCTCTTCCAGGCCCTCACCCACAGCGGCCGCCGCAAGAAGCAGGAGCCGGTCCCGCCGGCGCCGGTGACCCGCGTGCTGTGGGAACAGCCCGGCGGCACCGGCCGGCTCACCCACCACACGTGCCTGTGGCAGCAAGGACCGATCATGCAGCGCGACCGGAGCCTGCTGCTGGACGCCCTCGAAGCAACCCGGGAGCAGCACGACCTGGTCGTGCTGCTCCCGCACGGCGGCTGGTCCTACCCGGAGGACGACGTGGCGGCGGTGCACGTCGCCCTCGGCGCGGTGGACGACTTCCCGCACACCGACTGCCGGATGACCTGGCCCGCCGGCGAGCAGCGGTCCGTTGACCTGACCCCGGAGCAGAGCGCCGCCGTTCTGCGCGATCGCTGCTTGGCGCCCCTGTTCAGGAACTGGCGCAAGCCCGCCGTGCTGGAGGGCGTGGTGTGGCGGGTGCGCGGTGACCTCCCGGTCGACGGCGGCTACCTGGAGGCGGTCGACCAGGACATGCTCCGGGCCGGGATCCGCTCGTTCGGGTGGGCCGTGACACCCCGCTTCCCCTCGACCGACACGAACCTGCCGGACGACGCCAAGCTGGCCGACCCGGCCTTCCTCCAGTCCTACCGGCCGGCCGCCGTCCAACTCCTGGGCCACCTGCGAGGCGTGACGGACCATCCGGACCTGTAGGTGGGTCTCCAAGCGGGCGGTGGTGCTGCTCGCGCCCAGGAGCAGCACCTGCCCGTCCCGACCCCGTCGTCAGCCCGGCTGGTGGCGGTGCGCGGCGGTAGGCTCCGGCCACCCTCACGGCGAAGGAGCCCACGATGCCGAAGAAGCCCGGCCTCACCCACGACGAGCACCTACGGCTCGGACAGGTGCTCGCGGGGATACGGGATCAGTTGCAGCACGAGCGCGTCACCCTGCTGGGCGCCTACCCGAAGAGCGGCCCGGTGTCGCTGCCCGCGCAGCGGCTCCAGGCCGCGATCAAGGCGGTGGACGAGGCACGGTACGCGCTGGAGAACACGAACTTCACCGAGAACCCCGAGCAGGCGTCGACGAGCGACTACTTCCCCAACCCGCAGAACCGGGCCGGGATCGCGGTGCCGCCCCTGCCCGGCCGGGAACCGCCGGAGGCCCAACCGTGAGCGGCTCCCGGGGTCGACGGGGCGGTGCGCCGCGGCCCGCCGGCGGGCTGTGCGCGATCTGCCGCCGGCCGATCGGGAACGCCCGGACACTGATAAGCAAGTCGAACAAACCGTGCCACGCCGCGTGCCTCGAGCGGGCCACGGCGGCCGGGCACCGGTCGGTGACCCCGGACACCCCTCTGCCGCCGCTGCCCAGGGCAGCCCCGCCTCCGAAGGTCGCCCGGCAGGTTCCGGCCCCCGCGCCGGAGCGCGGTCCGGGCACGCCGTCCCGGTTCCCGGGGCGGTGCCCGATGTGCGAGAAGGCGTACCCAGCGAAGACCCGGGTGACGAAGATCTTCGCCGGGTGGGCGCACACCGACTGCGTCTTCCCGCCCGCCTCCCGCAGCGACGGCAGCCCGGCCGCGGCGTTCGAGGAGAACCGGCAGGCAGTGCTCTCCGGCGAGACGTTCCGCAGCCGGGCACCCTCGACCTGGCGCCGGGGCTCCTCCCCGAGCAGCAGCCGCGGCCGCCGCTGACGGACGGCGACACGACGGTGGGCCTGGCCCGGCATCACAGCTGCCGGACCAGCCCACCGCGCATTCTGCCAACGACCCGGACACCCTGCCCACTACGACGACTGGGAGGCCGACCGCCGCCGGGGCGCGAGCGGCCGGCCGGTGATGCCGGGGACGTCCGAGTAGAGCGTCGCGCGGGAGACCTTGAGCTCCCTCGCCACCGCGGTGATGGTCTGGAAGGGATCGGCGAGCAGCTCCTGCGCCCGAGCGATCTGCTCGGCCGTCAACGTCGTGATCCGCCGCACCGCGACCGGCCGGCCCTGCTCGTCGCGGTCGATCAGCTCGTTCCGACGGCCCGTCAGCTGCTCCTGGACGACCGCGTCGACCAGGTCGCGGTCGAGAACCTGCCCGGAGGCCGCGTAGGCGGCCCAGAAGGCGTCCTTGGCCGTCCACGCGGCCTCCAGCTCGGCCAGCCCGACTTCCTGCTTCACACCGTCGACCTCGGCCCACCCGTAGGCGGCCTGGGCGGTGCCGAAGCGGACCATCACGGCGACGGCCTGGTCGAAGAGCGCGAAGTCCATGCCCCTCCAACCCGATGGAGCCGGGCGAGGTCACGCCGGAGTTGTCAGCCGGCCTTCTCGACACCGGGGACGACCTGGCCGCCGACGATGTGGATCCGGGCGGCGCGGGCGTGGCCGTCGCAGACGATGTACCGCCCGCCGTCGCCGGCCTCGACGGTGTGGGTGGCCGGCTCCACGCAGGCCGCGTCCATCCGGTCGTACGTCCAGCTCTCCAGGCACGAGGGGTCCATGCACCAGGTCCCCCGCTCGGCGTTGGAGGCCAGAGTGGCGCCGTGCACGGGGCACACCCCCCACGGCACCGAGCACCGGCTCGGCACCCGGACGCTCTGCTGCTGCGCCTGCTCGAAGGCGGTGGTGTCGCTCATGCCGGGACTCTAGCCCCTGGTCCGTCCGGCAGTCACCGGTCGGCGGTCTGCCCGGATCAGCTCGTGAGGTCGGGTTCGCCGAGGGTCGGACGGACCGGCCGCCAGGTGAGCTCGCACCGGTCCCAGCGCGTCTTCCAGCGCTCCCGGGCGGCCTTGACCACCGGCTCGGGCATGGGCATCCGCCCGACGGCGACAGCGGCCAGCAGGGCGTGCACCTCGGACTGGGTGACGTGGAAGACGGCCACGTGCTGGTCGGCCGACTCGGCGGCGTATTCCTCGGTGCGGTCGCTGCTCACCTTGGCCAGGCACAGGCGGCACCAGACGTCCCACGGCCACTCGGCCGCGCGTCGCTTCTCGTGTACGTCGGCGAGGCGCAGCTCGGCGTCGGAGATGTGCTTGACGTAGGCGATCGGCTCCAGCTCCAGCACGGGAGCCCGCTCGCCGGTGGCCAGTGCCTGCAGCTCGGCCACCGCCTGGTGGTCCGAGACGTTGCCTGACTCCGTGAGCAGCGCGAGGGCCTGGACGAGCAGTTGGCGTGCCACCGGGCTCAGCGGCGCGGCGGCCTGCTGGTTGGGCGGGTCGGCGAGGACGTCGCTCATCGGAGGCTCCCAAGGGTGAGGTGCCGGCCTCCTGCCGGTCAGCGTCATCATGCCGGACACCCAGGAGGCGGCCGCCGCGTTCCGCCGAACGTTGACGGTGCTGTCCGCTACCGTGTACGTGCGGTCTGTGACCGTGGGCCCGGCTCAGCAGGCCCGGTGACCGTCCGGCCCGTGACCGGACGCGGCCGCAGGTGCCCCGCGCCGAGCCCCGCCCCACCTCCAGCTTGTCCACCGGTCGCCTTCCTGCGCGGCGGGTCACGGGATCGCCGCAGCCCTGGGAGGGGCCCACCGTGCCGATCAACCACGCCCGCAAGAACGAGCTCGCCGCGCTGAAGACCACCTACGGCGTCAAGCACGCCGACGCGGTGGCCCTGCTGAACCACCCGAACGAGTACGAGCGCACCGTGCTCGGCAACCTGCTGGCCAACACCCCGGGCGTGAACACCTTCAAGGACGCCGTCGCCCACCTCGCGGAACAGGACCGGGCCACGACCGCCGCGCTGCAGGATGCCTGGGAGGAGGACTGGGATGACGGCGACTTCTGCGACTGCGGGTACCCCGTGGGCTACGGCCAGCGCTACCACTGCTGCGAGTGCGGCGCCGGCCACGAGTACTCGTGTGTCTGCTGACCCGGCCCCCACGACGGCCGCGGCCACCGCCCTGACGGAGCGGGGCCTGGCGGTGTTCGCCCTGCCGCCCAGCGGGCGCCGGCCCGAACCCGGCTGGACCGACCGCTGCTGGAGCGACCCAGGCCAGGTCCGCCAGCTGTGGCGGGAGGGCGACAACATCGGCGTCGGCTGCCGGGCCAGCTCCATCCTCGGCCTGGACCTGGACGTCGAAGGCGCCGGCCGCGACGTCCTGGCCGCGCTCGCCGCCCGTCTCGGCCAGCCCTGGCCGGACACCTTCACCGTCACCAGCCCCTCCGGCGGGGCCCACCTGTACTTCCGCGTCCCGCCGCGCTGCGCCCTCCCGTCGGTCTCGGGCGGCCGGACCGCGCTCGGGCCGGGCATCGACGTCCGGGGCCCGGGCCGGGGCAGCGGCGGCTACCTCATCGGCCCCGGCTCCGTCGTCGGCGGCATCCGGTACGTCATCGAACGCGACCGCCCGGTGGCGCCGCTGCCGGGCTGGATCGCGGAGCAGCTCTTGGCTGACCGCCGAGCGCCTCGCCCGGCACCGTGAGGCGAGTTTGTACCCGTCGGCGGGGACCTTTGTCCCCGTCAGCGGGGCCCCTGGTGTCGCGGGCAGCACTTCGGATCCCCTTCCCCGAGCAGCAACGCCAGGACAGAGCTGGAAGCGGCTGCGGTGCCCGACGGACCCCATCCCGGTTCGGAAGCCTCTGTCCACAGGCGGGAGTGCGCAGCCTCGTCCCATGACAAGCACCCCAGAGCCCCACGCGGGCCGCATACCTGACGGCCGGTCACCCGGGATCCACGCCGAGCGCCGCGCCCTGGTGCTCCGCCTGGCCGACCAAGGCCGGCTCGACGAGCTCGGCGTGGAGTCCGGCGACGAGGACCTCCTGGACGAGCTCGGCCGGGAAGGTCACCACGCCTGCGTCTACGTCGAGGCGTGGCTCACCGCGGCCTACCTGGACTCCACCGGCTGGTACACCTCGTCGTCCGTCTGCGCGTCGTCCCAGCTGCCCGCGCTGGTGCTCGGCCAGGCCTACCGCGGCTTCCCCTGCCCTTCGTCCTGCTCCGGCCGGGGCCCGGACTGCGACGGCTGCCAGGACGCCTGCGAAGGCGGTGCGCACCGCCACCAGGCGCTCTTGTCCCGGCTCTTCGCCCCGCTGCTCTCCCGCCGCCAGAGGGACGCTCAGCGGCGACTCCTGGCCCTCCTCCAAGCCGACGTCGGGCCTGGGCCGGACGGCCCGACCGACGGCCACCCGACCCCGCCAGCCGTCGGACGGTAGAAGTCCTGGTGGAGGCCAGGTCCGGCCGGCCCCGGATTGTTCTGCCAACGCAGAACGAACTGATCAACCCTGTGATAACGCCGACCAGCGGACTACTGGCTTGACCTGCGGTTTTCCCCTCCGGGGGAACGATGTACGCGGGATCGCGTTCGCGTCGCCGCCGCACAACGAACCGGCAGCGCCAGCGGTACCGGGACTGCCAGCGACCCAGGGCCCTGACCAGCGGCTTTCCCCTCCGGGGGAACGATGTACGCGGGGTCGGCCAACCCTTCGACCAAGCGGCAACGAGGAGTTGTGTCCCCCAGGGGGGACACAACACGCGCGAAATGTCGGCCATACCGACGTATCTGTCAGCCAGACTGACATACTGCTGCCGCACGCGATCACCAGGAGAGGAGCAGCACGTGGCCCCCGAGCCCAAGGAGGGCCGGCCGCCGACCGCCAAGCGCGCGAAGCGACCGCTGCCACCGGTCGACGACGCCCTCCAGGCGTGGAGCAGGCCCCTAGCCCCGGTGAAGGACCTGGACGAGGTCGCCCGCCGCTACCCCGGCCGCAAGCTCACCCTGGACGGCGAGCGCAACCAGCTGGAGTTCTACGGCACCCCGGACCGCCCCAACGCCTTCGCCATGGACTCGCTGGAGTTCTTCTTCCTGATCGCGCAGTTCTTCCGCGAGGCCCTGCCGCTGCGCCTGATCCTGCTGCTGATCGCCTGCCAGCGCGCCGGCGGCCGCATCCACCTCACCCAGGAGGAGATGGCCACCGTCCTGGACGTCTCCCGCACCAAGGCCACCGAGGCGTTGCAGGAGATCATGGGCCACGGCATCGCCTTCAAGGTGAAGCGCGGGGTCTACCAGTTCAACCCGCCCTTCTCCTACCGGGCGGCCGAGTTCATCCCGGGCACCGAGACCGCCGGCGGCAAGCCCGAGTACATTCGCGTGGAGCAGCACGAGACCCTCACCGCCATCCGCAAGGACGCCACCCTGCCGGAGCTGGTGCGGTTCCCGTCGCTCGAGCACATGCGCAAGGCCATCGAGGACCTGCGCAAGAAGCGCTCGGAGCAGCGCACCCAGCGCCGCCTGGAGCGCGCTGCCCGCCAAGAGGAAGGAACACTGCAGTGAGCCAACTCCGATTCGCCGCAGTCAACGCCGACGGCCTCCTGGCCGACCTCGACCTCCCCCCGGCCGCCTACCGCGCCCTCCTCAAGCTCCGGCCCCTCAGTGAGTCCGGCGGCCGCATCGCCATCGACCAGGGCAGCGTCGGCGAACTCCTCGGCCTCAGCCGCCCGAGCGCCAACGCCGCGCTGCGCACCTTGGAGCTGGCCAAGATCGTCAAGAAGGTCCGCAACGGCATCTACCAGATCAACGAGATGCTGGCGGGCTACAACACCCTGGAGGAGGCCGTCGCGGCCGTCGCCGCGATGCCGAAGGAGGACCGGCTGGACGCCCCGGACTTCATCGACTCCTACCACCGGGCCGTCGCCAACTACCAGGACCAGCTCGCCGAGCAGCGGAAGAAGCGCGCGGCCAAGGCCGCGGCCAAGAAGGCCGTCGCCGCCAAGCGCCGCAGCACGCTTCACGCCGTCAGCTAGCAGCCAACCAGCGAGGCCCCGCCCACCGGTACATCGGTGGGCGGGGCCTCGCTGCGTTCCCGGCCGGCGCCCATCCCGAGAAGGTCGAGCAGCAGCGCCGCTCTCGCAAAACGTCAGCGAGGCCGACATATTGAGGCAATTACTGTCAGTCACACCGACATTTCCCCGACGATCTGCATCCTCAGTCGGGACACATCCAAGGCGATCTGTCCCGACTCAGAGGACATATCGTCGAACCATCACCCCTGCTGACCAGCGCGAATAGAGCATCTCCCCCCTCTTAGTGGGCCTGGGCCAACGAGGCGGGGCCACAGGAGCTGCCACAGCATCGGCCTACGGCCGATCCGGCAGTGCCGCGCCCGCTTCGCTGCGCCTGGCCGGACGGCGGGTTGAATGCCCTGCCGCAGGACGTGAGGGGCTTCCAGCCGCGCGGAAGCCCCGGCGGGGGCTCCTCCGGACCCCGCCCCCGCCGGATCCACCGGGTGGCCGCACCGCGAGGTGACGGCGCGACTCCCGGCAGGTGCACCGGACAGGTCAAGGTAATCCGGTAGTTCCCACGGAATTCCGCGCCATTGAATCCGCCAATATCTACCCGCACCCCCTTCATTTCTCCCGCCCGAAAAGCAGCCACCAAGGGCATGGTGACGGGCCTTCTCCGGGCAATTCGACCAGCATATTCGGGAGCCTCCGACGAAGCCGATCCACAGCCGGAATCAGTGAAATCGAAGGGCCGCCACGGCTCCAGACTCTAGCGGCTTACTCAGTTTGATGCACTGCCTTCGGGCGAAGCCCGCCCCTCCCCACTCCTTCGAGTGACCCCACCACCTGACCACCCCTCACCACCACCCCACCCGGGCCCGCCCACCACCCCCACCCCAGCACCCGCCACCACACCGCACCCACCACCAGGCCGACCCCCAGCCCCCCGCTCACTCGGGCCGAAGGCCCCACCCGCCAACGGCCCGTCAACTCCACGGGCAAAGCCCGGAGTTGACCCCAGCACGGCCCCTGTGCCGTCACGGAACCCCGCACCCCCGCCGGGGCGGAGCCCCGGCAGGCCCGGCGCAGCCGGGCGCCGTGGCGGCGCAGCCGCCACCCAGCACCGGGCGAAGCCCGGTGCCCCCGGCCGAAGGCCGGGCAGTCCCGGCGGCTGCGCCGCCGCGCAGCGCCGAAGGCGCAAGCAACCCGGGCCGAAGGCCCGTGGTTACCCGGCTACGCCGGGGTACCCGACCGAAGAGCGGCGTGTGGGGGAAGAGGGTGCCAAAGAT
>NZ_JBSFGS010000035.1:0-77045 GCF_053596675.1 Kitasatospora sp. NPDC001664 | reverse complement strand
CGCCGACCGGGAGGGTGAGCTGGCCGCCGGTGCCGCCCGGCGGGAGCTGTACGGGGTCGGGGAGCACCGGCGAGGTGACGGTGGTGCCGGGGCAGTCGGTGCCGGTGTTGATCTGCACCGTGCCGCCCGGGTGGGTGACGGGCGGATCGACGGTCATCGGCGCGGGTGACGCGAGCGCTGGGTGACCGCCGCCGAGGGCGGGATGACCGCCGCCGAGGCCGGGGTCCTCCGGATCGCCGGGGGCCGCCGGATCCGCGGGGTCACCAGGATCGGCGGGGTCGTCCACGTTCTCGGGCGCCACGGCCCCCTTGGCCGGGGTGTCTGTGGCCGGGGTGTCCTTCGCCGGGGCGGCGGGGACCGCCTTCGGCGGCTGGGGCTTCGGGGTCTCCCCGCACCGGACCGGGTGGACCGCGCACCAACCGGGCGGCATTCCGTCCCGTGGCGCGGCGAATGCCGGAGCACCCGTTCCCAGGAATGCTGCCGTTACTGCGGCACCCGCTAGTCCCATAGCGAGCTTCGCCATCAAACCGGCTCCTTTCACAGCCGAAGCCGAGCTGACCGGAGGTCACACTCGGCTCCTGCGCGAACAATTACGCAATGGTTGTGAAATCGGCCCGCACGCTAAACCCGGCTCCACCGGCTGCCCGATGATCAACACCCGGCTGGAGGGGCCCCTCAACCCCTTCGGCTCAGCTCGTCCGGGAGCCCTGCGCGCGGTGCGCCCCACGTGCCCCCGCGTGCGCCCCGTTCACCCTCAACCGCCCGGCCGGGCCACCGCGATGCCGAGGTCGAGCGCCCTGGTCCGCAGCCGGTCCGCCAGGGTGCCGTCCGGCAGCCGAACCAGTCCGTGCCACAGGCCCACCAGGTCGCGCCGCCCTGATCTGCTCGGCTGTCCTCTCCGCCGCCGTCCGCCCCGCCTGCCCGGACCCACTCCACCCCCGGCCACCCCTCGGTGGCCGGGCTGGCCTACCGGGCCGTCAGACCACGGTGACCGTCACGTTGGTGAAGCCCGTGGAACGCAGCAGGCCTCCCAGCATCTCCCGGGTGCTGTCCTCCGCCTGCCGGGTCAGCTCGGTCTCCTTGGCCGCCTGCTCGATCTTCTGCACGGCGAGCTGCTCGACCTGGTGCTGGTTGCCGGGGTTGCCGCTGAAGAAGTCGCCGATCCGGTCGAAGAACCCGCGCTGCTGGAGGTAGACGTAGGAGCGCTTCACGTCCACGGCGGGCGGGGCGAGTTGGGCGTGCGGGACCTTCACCGTCACGCTCCGGCGGTCCTCGGAGACGGCGACCGAGTCCGCGCCGAGCCCGCCGAGGTCGACGTAGGCGTCCACCGAGCCGGCCGCGACGTAGAGCGTGCGGTTGCCGAGGATCTGGGAGGGCAGGAAGGCGGCCTCGTGGTCGAGGTCCACGATCACCTGGAAGTTGCCCTGGGCTCCGGTGAAGCGCTTCATCTGCTGGATCGACTGCAGCAGCACCGGCTGGCTGCGGTCGACCGTCTTGCGCTCGAAGGGGTTCGGCAGGCTGGGGAAGATCCCGCCCTGCACCCCGGCGAGGAACAGCGCGACGATCACGGCCAGGGTGACGGGCAGGCTCAGGTACCAGGGCAGCCCGCGGCGGCGCCCCTCGCGGGGCGAAGGTTCCTCATCGGTACGGGACTTGGCGCGTATGCGGCCGGACGGAGTCATGGTCTGCGGGTACCCGGGGTCCGTGGGTTCAAGCAGACCGATCGTCAACAACCTTTGCCGAACGGCCACTTGTCGCCACGCATCGATCCGCTGAAGTGGTCCAGACCTGCCACTGGAAGGAAGCTTTCCTTACACTTCGCCCCCACCCGAAATTCCCCGCGAAATGATCAATCACCTTACGGCGAAACCCACTTGACCTGCACCGATCCAGCGACTCAGGCAAGCGGAATTCGAGGTTCTGGTGGGCAGATCCGGCATTCCACCCCTGCCCGCGCGCCGCTTTTCCGGACGCCCATTGACTGAATGGTCCAGACCTTTCTAACCTCCCGGTGACGACTGTGGTGAGCGGTTGCCCCCGACCGGCTGGCTCACAGACGGCACAGGTGCGTCCCCTTCCGGCAGCCTCCCCTACGGGCTGCCACGGACTGACGGAGGAGCACTCCTTGAGCACAGCACTCCCCCACACCGGAAGATCCCGCCTCCGGCGGGCCGCCGCGATCCTCGCGGCGCTCGCCCTGCCGGTCACCGGCATCGTCGCCCAGGCCGCCCCGGCCCAGGCGGCCGGCTCGGCGACCGCGACGTACACCAAGACCTCGGACTGGGGCACCGGCTTCGAGGGCAAGTGGACGATCAGCAACACCGGTTCCACCACGCTCAGCAGCTGGACGGTCGAGTGGGACTACCCGGCCGGCACCGCCCTCAGCTCGTCCTGGGACGCGGACGTGACCAGCGCGGGCACCCACTGGACGGGCAGGAACAAGGGGTGGAACGGCACCCTCGCCCCGGGCGCCAGCGTCAGCTTCGGCTTCATCGGCACCGGCTCCGGCGCTCCCAGCGGCTGCAAGCTCAACGGCGGCAGCTGCGACGGCAGCACCACGCCCACCGACAACCCGCCCGGCGCCCCCGGCACCCCCACCGCGGGCAACGTCGCCGACACCGGCCTCACCCTCAGCTGGGCCCCGGCCACCGACGACAACGGCGTCAAGAACTACGACGTCTACCGGGGCGGCGCCAAGGTCGCCGCCGTCACCGGCACCAGCTACACCGACTCCGGCCTCACCAAGAACACCACCTACACCTACACCGTCGTCGCCCGCGACACCGCCGACCAGACCGGCCCCGCCTCCGGCGCCGTCTCGGTGACCACCACGGGTGGCGTGGTCGACCCGGGCGGCCCGGTCAAGCTCGGCTACTTCACCGACTGGGGCACCTACGGGCGCAACTACCAGGTGAAGAACCTGGTCACCTCCGGCACCGCCGCGAAGATCACCCACATCAACTACGCCTTCGGCAACGTCACCAACGGCCAGTGCACCATCGGGGACGCCTACGCCGACTACGACCGCGCCTACACCGCCGACCAGAGCGTCGACGGCGTCGCCGACACCTGGGACACCGGCGCCCTGCGCGGCAGCTTCAACCAGCTGCGCAAGCTGAAGATGCAGTACCCGAACCTCAAGGTGCTCTGGTCCTTCGGCGGTTGGACCTGGTCCGGCGGCTTCGGCCAGGCCGCGGCCAACCCGACGGCCTTCGCCAACTCCTGCTACAGCCTGGTCGAGGACCCCCGGTGGGCCGACGTCTTCGACGGCATCGACATCGACTGGGAGTACCCCAACGCCTGCGGCCTGTCCTGCGACACCAGCGGCTCCGCCGCCTACCGCACCCTCATGCAGGCCCTGCGCGCCCGCTTCGGCTCCTCGAACCTGGTCACCGCCGCCATCTCCGCCGACGGCGGCAACGGGGGCAAGCTCGACCAGGCCGACTACGCCGGCGCGGCCCAGTACGTCGACTTCTACAACGTCATGACGTACGACTTCTTCGGCGCGTGGGACGCCAAGGGCCCGACCGCCCCGCACTCCCCGCTCACCTCGTACGCCGGCATCCCGATCGCCGGCTTCAACTCCGAGGCGGCGATCACCAAGCTGAAGGGCAAGGGCATCCCCGGCTCCAAGCTCAACCTCGGCATCGGCTTCTACGGCCGCGGCTGGACCGGCGTCACCCAGTCCGCCCCGGGCGGCACCGCCACCGGCCCCGCCACCGGCACCTACGAGCAGGGCATCGAGGACTACAAGGTCCTCAAGAACACCTGCCCCGCCACCGGCACGGTCGCCGGCACCGCCTACGCCCACTGCGGCACCAACTGGTGGAGCTACGACACCCCCGCCACCATCAACTCCAAGATGGCCTGGGTGAAGCAGCAGGGCCTGCGCGGCGCCTTCTACTGGGAGTTCAGCGGCGACACCGCCACCGGCGAACTCGCCAACGCCGTCCACACCGGTCTCCAGTGACGGCCGCCGACGCCGGCTGACACCGGGTCACACCGGCCGACACCGGCGGACGACCGCCCGGGCCCCAGCGGGGTCCGGGCGGTTCCGGTCGGCGACCCACCGGCTCAGCGGCTCACCACGTCACGTAGCTGGACTGGTAGTACACCGTCCGGTTGTCCACCACGACCCCGGCGTAGTTGCGGTAGTTGTGGCCCGGCACCTTGGTGGCGTGGATCGCCGGGTGGCGGCCGGTGTAGCAGGCCTGGTACTTGTCGCTCAGCGCCACGTACTTCTGGTCGGTCTCGTCGTACAGGCCGTACGACACCCGGCAGGAACTGCCCAGGCTGCCGCGCTGGTTGACGTAGACGTCGCCCGAGACGGTCACCCCGTTGTCGGAGCTGCACACCCCCACGTTCCAGCCGTAGGAGTTGGTGGGCGGGGTGTAGCACCCGCCACCGGCGGCCTCGGCGGGCGCGGCCAGCACCAGGGAGGTCCCGAGCACGGCCACGGCCGCGACGAGGGCCCCCAGCGGGCGTCTTCCTGCGGACATCGACATTCTTCTTCCCCCGGTCGGCTGTGGGCGGAGCTGGTGGCGCGCACTCTACTGACGGGACCGCCGCCGGGGCAGGGGCGCCGCGCGAAGTGGCAGGACGGGCTCCGCCTCCGGCGAAGGGCTTGCCCGCCGCCCCGAAGATCGCTACTGTCCCGCTCCATGTACGTCTCCGATCCGCACTGACAGATCCGGCACCCGCCGCCCGCTTCCCCGTGCCACGGGGCCCGGCGGCCCGTCGATCCGTCATGCCCGCGCGCAGCCCGACGTGCTGCGCCGTCCCGTCTGGAGACGTCTTCCCATGTCCGGCCCCTCTCGGGGCGACGCGACCTTCCGCGCCGTCCTCGCACTGCCCCATGCCCGCCGACTGTTCACCGCCGCGATGCTGGCCCGGGCCTGTTACGGCCTGCTGCCGCTGCCGCTGCTGCTCGCCCTCCAACAGGCCACCCACTCCTACACCTCGGCCGGTGCCACCGCCGCGGTGTCCGGCCTGGCCACCGCGCTGCTCGGCCCGTACCGGGCCCGTCTGGTGGAGCGTCACCCACGCACCCTGACGGCGTTCGCGCTCTGCTACGCGGCCCTGCTCACCGCGGTCGGCGTCAGCTGCGCGGTCGGCGGCCCGGTACCGCTCACCCTGGGCCTGGCCGTCCTGGCCGGCACCTGTCCGCCGCCGGTCGGACCGCTGATGCGCACGCTCTGGGGCCGGTTGGCCCGCGGCGAGGCGCAGCAGCAGGCCGCACTCAGCCTGGACACGGCCGCCGAGTCCACCGTCTTCGCCCTCGGACCGGTCCTCGGCGCCCTGCTGGCCGCCGCCGTCACGCCGCCCGTCGTGCTGCTGCTGGGCGCCGTCCTGGTGCTGGCCGGTTTCGGCCTGCTGGCCCGGGCCCTGCGCGGCACGCCGCTGCGGTCCTCCGGTCCGTCGACCGGCGGCTCCACCACCCCGCTCCGCCGCCCGGGCTTCCTGCCGCTGCTGCTGGTCGTGCTGGCCACCGCCTCGGGCCTGTCCCTCTTCGAACTGGGTGTCCTGGCCGCCTGGGGCACGGTCGCCACCGGCGTCCTCGGCACCCTCTTCTCGGTCGGCGGCGTGCTCGGCGGCCTGGTCTACGGACGCCGCCGCTGGCCCGGCCCGCTGACGCACCGTCCGGTCCTGCTCGCCGCCGGGGCGTCGGCCGCCTACGCCCTGCCCGTCCTGCTCCACACCACCCCCATCGCCGGCCTGGCCCTCCTCCTCGCCGGAGCCTGCACCGACGTCCTGCTGATCACCTCCTACCAGCTCGTCGACCGCCTCGTCCCCGACGGCTCCCGCACCGAGGCCGGCGCCTGGATCAACACCGCCTTCAACCTCGGTGCCGCCGCCGGCTCCGCCCTCGGCGGCACCCTGCTCGACCGCACGGGCCCGACCACGGTCTTCGCCACCACCGCCGCCGTGATCGCCCTCTGCGCCCTGCTCTGCGCCCGCGCCCTCACCCGGCGGGCGGTGCCGGCCGAGGCGACGCCGACCGAGCCCCGGCCGACCGAGCCCGGGCCGACCGGCACCGACGAGGAGGCCCGCCGGAGCGCCGAGGTCTGAGCGCACACCCACCGGCGGTTCACCCGGAAGGTGCCGGAAGGACGCCGGAGTCCCCGTCCCGGGCCAGCGCGAGCATCAGCGCGTCGTCGGTGAAGCGGCCGCGGCCGACGTGGCGGAGGAGGTCGGTCGCGAGGGCCGCGACCGTGGTGGTGGGATCGGGCGGGCCGGGGTGGTCGGGCAGCAGGAGCGGGAGGCGGTCGAGCAGGGGGTAGGGGTGGCCGTCCTCGTCGCGGTTGTCGGTGACGCCGTCGGTGGTGAGGACCAGGAGGTCACCGGGGCCGAAGGGGAGCTGCCAGGGCGGCGCGGGGTCCCCGGGCGTCAGGGTGCCGAGGCCGAGCGGAAGGCCCGGGTCGGGCGGTTCCACGGCGCGGAGGGTGCCGTCGGGGTGGACCAGGACCGGGGCCTCGTGGCCGCGGTGGAGCAGCCGGAGCCGGTCGGGGCCGAACTCGACGAACAGGGCGGTGACGAAACGGTCCGGGTCGCCGTCCAGTTCGACGGCGGACTCGACCAGCCGGCCGACCCGGTCCAACTCGGGCTCGGTGCGGGCGACCTGACGGAACGCCCCGAGCGCCACCGCCGCCGTCCGTACCGCCCCGAGGCCCTTGCCCTGGACGTCGCCGATCAGCACCCGCACCCCGTACGGCGTCTCGACCGCCGAGTAGAGGTCGCCGCCGACGTCGGCGTTGTCGTCCAGGGCGAAGTAGCGCACGGCCGTCCGTACTCCGCCGAGGCGCTCCGGGGCGGGCAGCAGGATGGCCTGCTGGGCGGCGACCGCGACCCGGGTGACCGAGCGCAGGTGCCTCTCGCGGCGCTGCCGGATGCGGGCCACGTTGGTGCTCAGCGCGATCGCGACCAGGAAGACCACGGTGTTGATCTGGAAGAACCGGTCCGTCGGATCGGGGAGCGTGTCGTAGGTGCCGAGCAGGTAGCGCAGCGGGAGGGCCACCAGCCCGATCACCACCACCTCGCGCGGGCGGCCGCGGACGGCGGCCAGCGCGGGGCCGAGCACCAGGAAGGGGTAGAAGATGGTGCCGGGTCCGGTGGCCAGGTCGACCACGGTGACCAGGGCCATCACCCCGAGCGGCAGACCGGTGCGCCAGAGCCTGGCCCGCCGGGAGTTCTCGTCCTCCAGGAGCTCCTCGGCCCCGGTGGCGGGCGTGCGGAGCCACCGTCGGGCCATCCGGGCGCGCCGGGTCGTCACCTGCTGTCCGGTGCCGTCACCTCCCCACCATCTCCCGCCGCCCGCCCGGCCATGCCTGACGGACCGTGCGGTGCCCCCCTTCGGCGCACGCCCCGCGCCCGACCGGCCCCGCCCGGGGGCGGTCTCGGCACCCCTCCGAAAAAATCTTCCCCGGACGTGTCGATCCACCGCGCCCCCGTTCGACGCAGGGGTGAGAGGCGGGGAACGGCCCCGCCGCACCGAGGACCCGAGGAGCACACCATGCCCCGCTACATGACGCTGATCCGCATCGACGAGGAGAAGGCCGCGGGCTTCGAGCCCGACCCCGGTTTCGAGCAGCGGATGGGCGCCCTCTTCGAGGAGATCGCCAAGGCCGGGGCGATGCTGGACACCAACGGCCTCAAGCCGACCTCGGAGGGCACCCGGCTCGCCTGGTCGGGCGGGCGGCTGAGCCTGACCGACGGGCCGTTCACCGAGACCCGGGAGGTGGTCGGCGGCTACATCGTCTTCCAGTGCCGGGACAAGGCGGAGGCGGTGGAGTGGACCCGCCGCTTCCTCTCCCTCCACCCGGAGAGCTGGGAGGTCGGCGCCGAGGTCCGCGAGATCGACGAGATGCCGACCCCGCCCGGGGCCTGACCCCTCGTCACGCGGCGCGCCCCACCACCGGCCCGGGGCGCGCCGCTTTGCCCCACCCCCGCACGGCTGCTCTGATGGGTGCCCGTGACGGACGTGACGGAGCGGAGCGGGGCAGCCGGGCGGCAGGACGTGGCGGCGGCGGTCGCGACCGCCTTCAGGATGGAGTCGGCACGGATCATCGCCACCGTCGCCCGGGTGGTGCGGGACGTCGGCATCGCCGAGGAACTGGCCCAGGACGCCGTGGTGGCCGCGCTGGAGCAGTGGCCCGAGGCCGGCGTGCCGGACCGTCCGGGTGCCTGGCTGACCGCCGTCGCCCGCAACCGGGCGGTCGACCTGGTCCGGCGCCGCGAGGTGTACGCCCGCAAGTTGGCCGAGGTCGGCCGCAGTCTGGAGGACGTACCGCCGCCGCCCGACCCCGCCGAGCAGGACGACATCGACGACGACCTGCTGCGGCTGGTCTTCACCGCCTGCCACCCGGTACTCTCAGCCGACGCCCGCGCCGCTCTGACGCTGCGTCTGGTCGGCGGCCTGACCACGGCGGAGATCGCCCGGGCGTTCCTGGTGCCCGAACCGACGATCGCCCAGCGGATCGTCCGGGCCAAGCGGGCCATCGCCGCGGCCGGGGTGCCGTTCGAGGTGCCGGCCGGCGCGGACCGGGCCGGACGGCTGGCCTCGGTGCTGGAGGTCATCTACCTGGTCTTCAACGAGGGCTACGCCGCCACCGCCGGGGAGGAGCTGCTCCGTCCGGCGCTCTGCGAGGAGGCGATGCGGCTGGCCCGGGTGCTGGCCGCGCTGATGCCGCAGGAGCCGGAGGTGCACGGCCTGGCCGCCCTGACGGAACTCCAGGCCGCCCGCCTCCCCGCCCGCACCGGGCCGGGCGGCGAGCCGGTGCTGCTGGCCGACCAGAACCGCGGCCGCTTCGACCGCCTGCTGATCCGGCGCGGCACCGAGGCCCTGGCCCGCGCGGGCGTCACCCGCCCCGACGCCGGCCCGTACACCCTGCAGGCCGCCATCGCCGCCTGCCACGTGCTGGCCCCGCGCTGGGCCGACACCGACTGGGCCACCATCACCGGCCTCTACACCCGTCTGGAAGCCCTCAACCCCTCCCCCGTGGTCCGCCTCAACCGCGCCGTCGCCCTCTCCTACGCCCGCGGCCCCGCCGAGGCCCTCGCCCTGGTCGACGCCCTCGCGGCGGAGCCCGCCCTGCGCAGCTACCACCTGCTCCCCAGCGTCCGCGGCGACCTCCTCGCCCGCCTGGACCGCCCGGCCGAGGCCCGCGCCGAGTTCGAACGCGCCGCCGCCCTGGCCGGCAACGACCGCGAACGCGAGCTCCTCCTCGCCCGCGCGGCCGGGCTGGGTGGCTGACCGGCCGTCAGGCCCCGGCCGGCGCGGTGGCCTTGCCGCGCAGGGTCCACGCGACGGCGCCGAGCAGGGCGGCACCCGGGGCGATGCCCGCCACCGTGGCGACCGCGGCCTGCGGGGCGCCCGCCCAGGCGAGCGCGATCCCGGCGGCACCGCAGACGGACAGAACCGCCGCGAGGGCGTTGACGGCGGGCATCCGCCAGACGGCGGCGAGCCCGAAGAAGTGCAGGCCGACGACGAGGGCGATCCAGCCGACGGCGGCCTGCGGGTGGTGCAGGACGCGGGAGATGACGAAGAGTCCGGCCGCGCCCGCCGCCACCTCGACGGCCACCACGAGGCGGTAGCCCCGGCCGAAGGTCGCGGACGGGGCGGAGGGCGCGGAGCGGCGGCGCAGGAGGGTGAAGAGCCGCAGGAAGGCGAGGACCGCGAGGACGCGGATCGGTATGCCGACGCCTGCGGGGAGGGGCCCGGTGTTGGCCAGAACGAAGACGAGGCCGAAGACGGCGCCGATGAGCGGGCCGAGCTGGTTCTTTCGCACGGCGCAGGCTCTCACCAAAGTGGATCATGATGCAACGCACTTCCCGGTCCGCGCGGGCGCGCAGGTGGATGCGGTGATTCACCGTCCGTCAGCTTCCATGCCTGGATAGGGTGTTGACGCCGTGGCCGGGTGGCCGCGGCCGGGGAGGGGTGTGGAATGGCACAGCTGGCCAGAATCGCTCTGGACGGGGGCGGCTCGATCCTGGTGGAGGCGGCGGACAGCGCGGTCGGCCCGGTCAAGGCCTCTCGGATCGGCGACTCCATCCGGGAACTGCCCACCACTCTCTCCGCCGCCCTGGGCCCGGTCACCGGCATGGCCCGCACCGTGCTGACGCACCTGCGCGAGGCGGGCCCCAGTGAGGTGGAGGTCGAGTTCGGCGTGGACCTCTCCACCGAGGCGGGCGTGGTGATCTCCAAGACCGCCGCCAACTGCCACCTGACGGTCCGGATGACCTGGAGCAAGGACGAAGGCCCCGCCACTGCGGGCGGCGCCACGGCTCCCTGAGGCGGTGAACGTGCCCGCCTCGGATCCGGACGACCCCGGACCTTCCCTGGCCCTGGCGGTCGCCCAAGTCATCGGCCGGGCCGGGGAAGTGGCGGGCTCCGGTTTCCTGGTGGCCGAGGACCTGCTGCTGACCTGTGCCCACGTCCTGGAGGACGGCGGCCACGGGCCGGGCGACCTGGTCCCCCTCGTCTTCCCCCGGGCACCCGGCGGGCCGGAGGGCACGGGGCTGGTGCTGCCCGGCTCCTGGCGCGCACCCGACGAGCAGGACATCGCCGTCCTGCGGCTCACCGACCCGGTGCCCGGTACCGTACCGCTCGCGCTCGGGTCAGCGGTCGGGGTGCGCGAGCACCGGCTGCACGCGCTGGGCTTCCCCCAACAGGCGCCCCCGGCCGGGCACTTCGGCTACGCCGTCGCGGGCCACGTGCTCCCGGCCGGCGACCGGAGCGGCGCCCTGCTCCAGCTGACCGACGCCAACGACCTGACCACCGGCTTCAGCGGCGGCCCGCTGCTGGACGAACTGACCGGCCTGGTGGTCGGCATGGTCTCCGCCATCGCCCCGCCCGACGAACACGGTCGCGGCACGGAGATCGCCTACGCCACCCCGACCTCCGAACTACGCGATGCCTGGCCCGAGTTGACCGAGCAAGCGTTCTCGCCCTACCGGGCCCTGGAGTCGTTCACCGCCGAGCACGCCCGCTGGTTCCGGGGGCGCGAGGAGGCGGTCGAGCGGGTGCTCGCCGGCCTGGCCGGGCGACGGCGGGCCACGCTGCTGCTGGGGCCCTCCGGCGCGGGCAAGTCCTCGCTGGTGGGGGCGGGCGTACTCCCCGCCCTGGCGGCGGGACGGCTGCCGGGGAGCAGCCGCTGGCTCCCCGTGGTGGTCCGGCCGGGCCTGGACCTGGACGCGGCCATGGCGGCGGCGGGCCTGACGGACGTCGGCGCGCAGGGTTGGGACGCCGCCGTCGCCCGGCTGCTGGACATGGACGCGGAGCACGACCGCGTCCTGCTCGTCGTCGACCAGTTCGAGGAGCTCCTCAGCGGGCCCGAGGGCGCACCCGACCCTGCGGCCCTGGACCTGCTGACCGCCGCGGTCGGGTCCACCGCCCCGCTGGGTCTGCTCCTGGTGATGCGCGACGACTTCTACTCGCGGCTCTCCTCGACCGCCCCGGAGCTGCTGGACCTCCTCCTCCCGTCCCTGCTCAACGTCCCGGCCGCCCTGACCCGCGCCGAGCTCACGGCCATCGTCACCGGCCCCGCCGCCGACCTGCGGACCCCCTTCGAACCGGGCCTGGCCGACCGGATCGTCGCCGACGTCCTGACCGCCTCCCCCGGCCCCGGCCCGGACCGGGCCCCGGCGACGGTCCTCCCCCTGCTGGAGGTCACCCTGAGCCTGCTGTGGGAGAGCCGCGCGCAGCACGACGGGCGGCTCACCCACGCCGCCTACCAGGCCCTGGGCGGCATCACCGGCGCACTGGCCGACTGGTGCGAGAGCGCCCTCGCCGAACTCGACACCCCCGGGCGGGAGGTGGCCCGACGGCTGCTCACCGCTTTGGTCCGCCCGGCCGACCCGGCCCTCGACCTGCCCGCCTCACGGCAGCAGCTCCCGCTCGGCCAACTCCGGGACCTGGCAGCCGGATCCGAGGACTCCGGCACGGTGGACCGGGTCCTGACCGTCCTCACCGCCCGACGGATCGTCACCACCCACCGCGGCACCGCACCCCCGGGGACCGCCGACCTGGACAGCGACGAGCCGGTGGCCGAACTCATCCACGACGCCCTCATCCGGGACTGGGCCCAACTCCGCGACTGGATCGACCAGGACGCCCGCTTCCACGACTGGCTCCACCGCCTCCGGTCCCTGCACCGACGTTGGCTGGCGCACCCACAGCCACAGGACCTGCCGACCGGATCGCTGCTCGCCCAGGGCCTGGAGACGATCCGGCGACGCCGACTGCCCACCGAGCTGGAGGAATTCCTGCTGAGCGGGCTCCGACGGCAGCGGCGCGCGCTGCGCCGCACCCGGGCCCTGGCCGCCGGCCTGGCCGTCCTGCTGGTGCTCGCACTGACGGCCTCCGGCATGGCCTGGAAACAGCAGCGCGCAGCCGTCCAGGCCCAGCACACCGCCCTGTCCCGTCAACTCGCCAACATGTCCGGCACCTTGAGCACCACCGATCCCGACCTCGCCGTCCTGCTGGCCGTCGCCGCCCACCGGACCGACCCTACCCGCGAGGCCGCCGAGGCCCTCAACGCCGCTGCCGCCCAGCCGCTGCACCAGCGCATCGACCTGCCTCTCGGAACCGTGAGCGCCCTCGCCTACAGCCCGGACGGGAGCACCCTCGCGACCGGAATCGGCATCGGCCCCGAACGCAGCTCGACCGTCGGACACCTCCAGCTCTGGGACACCAGATCGGGCGCCCCCGGGGCCCGGCTCCCCACCGACGAGGTGGACGACCTGGCGTTCAGCCCGGACGGACGCCTGCTGGCCAGCGCCGACCGAGCCGGAGCGGCCCGGCTGTGGGATGCGGCCAGCGGGACGTCGCTGGCGGTATTGACGGTCCCCGGCGACCACGTCCGGTCGCTCGCCTTCAGTCCCGACGGATCGCTCCTGGCCGCCGGCACGTTCCTCGGCACCGTCCAGCTGTTCGAGGTGGCCGCCGCTTCGCTCCGGGCGGGGCTGGCGGTTCAGAAGCGCAGCGTGGACGGGCTGGCGTTCAGCCCGGACGGGACGACCCTGGCGGTCTCGGGTGACGGGTTGACGGTCCACCTGTGGGACGTGCCCTCCCGGACGTTCCGCCGCGATCTCCAGAGCGACGGGTCCGCAGCACTGGCCTTCAGCCCGGACGGTCGGACCCTGGCCACCAGCATCCACGACGACTCGGTCGCCCTGTGGGACACGGCCTCCTGGAGCGTGCGCGCCGAGCTCGCCGGCTCGCGGCCCGGCCGGCTGGACAGCCTGGCCTTCAGCCCCGACGGACGGACGCTGGCGGGTGGCGACAGCGACGGCAAGGTCTGGCTGTGGGCCTCCGACTCCGGCAGCCCACGGACTGTTCTGACCGGTCACCGCAGTTCCGTCGCCTCGCTCGCGTTCAGCCCGGACGGGGAGACGCTGGCCAGCGGCGGCGAGGACCGGACGGTGCGACTGTGGAGCACCGGCGCGAACTCCACCCACGGCGTCGTCACCACGCTCGACACGCCCGTCGACTCGGTCATCTACGGCGCCGGTGGGCAGACCCTCGCGATCATCGGCAACGCCCGGCAGTCCTGGTTCCCCTGGGGCGGCGCACCCGGCGGCCGGATCCTACGGCTGTGGGACGCCACGGACGGCAGCATCCTGGCCCGCCCGGAGCGACTGACCTCGGCGGTGGTCGGCTCCGATGGACGGACCGTGGCCACCAGCGGCGAAGGACGGACCGACCTGTGGGCCGTCACTGACCTCGACCCACGCGCCGCCTTCGTCGACGATCCGAACACCTACGTCGTCGCGGTCGGTCCGGACGGCCGTACTGCGGCGATGTTCAGCACCGAGACGTTCTTCCTCCGGGACCTCACCTCCGGTTCCGCCCTCCCCCTCACCAACCCCGACGGAGTGTCACCTTCACGGACCGCGTTCAGCCCTGACGGACGATTCCTCGCGAGCACCGTCGGCGGATCAGTACGGCTCTGGGACGTGTCCACCGGACAGAGCCTGCCGCCGGTGATCGGCAGCGATGTCCTCGCCTTCGCCTTCAGCCCGGACGGCCGGACCCTCGCCACCGGCACCGGAGCCGGACCGGTCCAACTGTGGGACGCGTACACGGGGCGACTCCGCGCGACGCTCGCCCAGCGCGCCGCCAACGTCATGGCCCTGGCGTTCAGCCCGGACGGCACCCTCCTGGCCGCCGGCGGGACGGGCCCCACGGTCGGGCTGTGGAACGTGGCGGACGGTACCCGGCGCGTCGGCTTCACCGGGCACACCGGCGGTGTCTTCGTGCTCGCGTTCAGCCCGGACGGAGAGACCCTGGCCACCGGCGGGACCGACCGCACCGTTCGCCTCTGGGACACCTCCGCCGGTACCGCACGTGCCACCCTCACCGGCCTCGTCGGCCAGGTAACCGCGCTCGGCTTTCGGCCGGACGGCCAAGTCCTGGCCACCGGCACCACCGACGGGGCGGTGCGCTTGTGGAGCACCCTGTACGCCGCCCCGGAAGCGGCGGCCCGTCACATCTGCTCGGCCGTCAACCGCGAGCTCTCGGACTACGAGTGGTCGACCTACCTGCCCGGCGAGACGCCCCGGCCGCTCTGCCCCGAGGCCACCGCCGCGCGCGAGGCCGGGACGGCCCCGTGGACCGTGCCGTCCTGACGCCCCTGCGGCGTACACCATCGGGTTGAGGTGGGCCCGGCGGCGTCAACTCCCGGGTGGACGACGGAGCCTGGGAACTCGGGCAACATCATCCCCCCGGGCCGTCCGCCCAACCCCCTCGGGTGGTCGGCCCGGTCGGTCAGCCGCCGAGGTGCCAGATGGTGCCGTGGCCGGCGTGCAGGGTGAGGGCGAGGACGGCCAGGTCGGCGAGGCCGAGGGTGAGGCCGAGGAGGGCGCGGGCCGGGCGGGTGGTGCCGCGGGCCAGCGCCACGGCGGCCAGCACCAGGGCGACGGGGCCGAGGACGAGGTTGAAGAACAGCAAACCGAGCAGGCCCAGGACGAAGGAGGCGACGGCCATGCCGTCGGCTTCTCCGCGGGTGCGGGTGCCGGTGCGGACGTGAGTGGTCATCAGGTGCTCCTGGTCAGTGGCGGCGGGTGCGGGCGAGGCGTTCGCGGGCGGCGAAGAGCAGCAGCCAGACGGTGATGGCGGAGCCGGCGGCGAGGAAGACCGGGCCGGAGGTGTGGACGGCGGCGCCGCCGAGCAGCGCGAGGGCGAGGAGCATGGCGAGCAGGGACACGGGACGGGCCTCTCGGTCGGCTGTGGGTCCGGGCAGGAGGGCTGACGTGCAGTCAGCGAACAGTTGGGTTCACAAGTGTTCGCCAACATCTCCACTCTACGCTTCCCAAAGTCGGCAAACAGTTGTTTACTGAATGACGTGAGTCACACCCTCGGCCCCCGCCAGGCCCAGAAGCAGCAGTCCCGCCGCGCCCTCCTCGACGCCGGCCTGCACCTGCTGGAGGCCCAGAACCTCAGCAGCCTCGGCGTCCGCGAGGTCACCCGCGAGGCGGGGATGTCCCCAGCCGGGTTTTACCGGCACTTCCGCGACATCCCGGACCTGGGCGTGACCCTGGTCGAGGAGTCACTGGCGAGCCTGCACACGATGGTGCTCGCCGTCCTCGCGGGGCCCGACGACGCGGACGAACTGATCGACCGAGCGGTGCGGGTGGTGGCCGACCACGTCCGCGAACACCGGGCCCACGTACGGTTCCTGGCCCGCGAGCGGCACGGCGGGGTCCGCCCCGTCCGCGAGGCCATCGCCGACGAACTGGCCCGCTTCGCCGACGAGGTGGCCGCCGCGCTGGGGGCGCAGCCCGCCTCCGAGGGCTGGGACGCGGACGACCTGCGGATGCTGGCCGAGCTCTACGTGGAGCACCTGGTGACCACCGCCGCCGCCCTCCTCGACGCCCCCGAGGACCGCCCCGACGTGGAGGAGCGGATCGGCCTGCTCGCCCGCCGCCAGCTGCAGCTGATCAGCGTCGGCCGCCGCCACTGGCCGGCCGGCGAGAGGCGGTAGGAGAGCGGTAGGGCAGGCGCGGCGGACGGACCCTCAGGTCCGCGCGCGCGTCAGGCGAACGGTCTCCAGGTACTCGGAGACGGCGTCCCTGTTGCGGGTCAGGCAGTCGATCCGCCGGCTCATCTTGTCGCGCTCCAGCTCCAGCGCGGCGAGCATCTCCGGGGTGGCGTCGGTGAAGTGGATGACCCTGGGCTGGTCCAGGCAGGGCAGGATCTGCTTGATGATCCTGGTCGGGAGCCCGGCGTCCAGCAGACCGCGGACCTGGAGCACCCGGTCCACCGAGCGCGGGTCGTACTCCCGGTAGCCGTTGGCGGAGCGGGTGGAGAGGATCAGGCCCTGCTCCTCGTAGTAGCGCAACAGGCGCCGGGAGGTGTCGGTGCGCTCCGAGAGTTCGCCGATCCGCATGTGACCCACCTCACGCCAGCCCGCTTTGACCCTCACACCGGTGTGAGGGTTCGACGATAACCGGCATGACGACAACTCAGCCAGTCACCGACACCCGAAACCCGTCCCGGCAGGGCGGGTTGCCGATGGCGGCGCTGCTCGCGCTCACCACCGCCGTCTTCGTCACCAGCCTCACCGAGACGCTCCCGGCCGGCGTCCTGCCCGCGATGAGCGCCGACCTGGCGGTCAGCGAGTCCGCCATGGGCCAGTCGGTCACCGTCTACGCCGTCGGCACGGCGCTCTCCGCCCTCCCGCTGACCGCCGCCACCGCCGGCTGGCGGCGCCGCAGGCTGCTGCTCACCGCCATGGCGGGCTTCGCCGCCGCCAACACCGTCACGGCGGTGTCCACCGACTACGCCCTCACGATGACCGCCCGGGCCCTCGCCGGGGTCGCGGCCGGACTGGCCTGGGCACTGCTCGCCGGGTACGCGAGCCGCATGGTGACGCCCGAACTCCGGGGCCGGGCCATCGCGGTGGTGATGACCGGCATCCCGCTCGCCCTCTCGCTCGGGGTGCCCGCCGGGACCTTCCTCGGCCGGGTGGCGGGCTGGAGCGCGGCCTTCCTCGCGATGACCGTGCTGGCCGTCCTGGTGATCGCCTGGATCGCGGCCGCCGTACCGGACTTCCCCGGCGAGCCGCAGCGCACCGGGAAGGTCACCGGCGCCCTGGCCGTCCCCGGCGTGCGGCCGGTGCTCGCCGTGACCCTCGTCTTCGTGCTGGCCCACACCGTCCTGTACGCCTACGTCGCCGCCTACCTGACCCACCTCGGGCTCGGCGACCGGACCGACGGCGTGCTGCTGGTCTTCGGCGCGGCCTCGCTGCTCGGCATCTGGGCCGTCGGCGCGCACGTCCACCGCGCGCTGCGCCGCCTCACCGTGGCGAGCACCCTGCTGGTCGCGCTCGGCGCCGGCCTGCTGGCCGCCGCCTCCGGGAACACCCTCGCCGTCTACACGGCGGCCGCCCTCTGGGGGCTCGGCTGGGGCGGCGTGCCGACCCTCCTCCAGACGGCGGCGGGCCGGGCCGGTGGGCAGCGCGCCGATTCCGCCCAGGCGATGCTGGTCACCTTGTGGAACGTGGCGATGGCCGGCGGAGGCGTGCTCGGCGGCGTGCTGCTGGACCGGCTCGGCGCCGAGGCGCTGCCCTGGAGCGTCCTCGCCCTGCTGGCCCCGGCGCTGGCGGTGGTCCTCGCCGCTCGGACCCACGGCTTCCCCCACGGGAGCGGACCGGCCGTCCGGGAACGCGCGGCGGGGTGATAGACAGTCACTTCCGCATCCGCACCACCTCCGTGAGGCACACCGTGATCACCATCGACAGGCTCGGACCGGACGACCGCGAGGCGTGGGAGGTCCTGTTCCGCGCGTACATCGACTTCTACCGGCGGGTCGAGCCGGAGGCGATGTACGAGCGGTCGTGGCGGGAGTTCCAGGCGGACACCCGGATGCACGCCCTCGGGGCCCGGCTCGACGGCCGACTGGTGGGCATCACGCACTTCCTGGTCCACGCCAACACGTCGGGCCCGGACGTCTGTTACCTTCAGGACCTCTTCACCGCCGAGGAGGTCCGCGGCCGCGGCGTGGCCCGGGCGTTGATCGACGCGGTGGCGGAGTGGGCACGGGAACGGGGCTGCGGCCGGGTCTACTGGAACACTCACGAGTCCAACGCCACCGCCCGCCTGCTCTACGACAAGGTGGCCGACAACCGCGGCTTCATCCGCTACCAGATCGAGCTGCCGCCACAGGCCCGACCGCCGCCCCTGCCCGGGAGACCGCCGACCGGCGGTTCTGCACGGCCACGGTGTACGGCTCGACGCTCGGGGAGCAGGGCGGTGCGACCAAGCCGCTGGCAGGACACCGCTCCCGGCGAGGGACGCCCCGCCCGGGTCACGGGTTCTGCGCCACCCGGAGCGCGGCCCGGCGCCGGCGGAGGACCAGCACGAACGCGGCCAGGCCCAGCCCGCCGACCGCTACCGCGACGGCCGGGACCGACCAGGTCCCGGCCGGCGGCGCTGCCGCGAGCAGGTCGAGGTCGGTCGCGCAGGCGAGCGGGGCGGCCGCGCCGGTGGTGTGGACGCAGGCGGTGCTGGCCGAGCGGGCGGGGGCTGACGCGTCGTCACCGAGGGCGGCCGAGATCCGCAGCGTCCTGGTCGCGTCCGGCTCCAGGGCGACGCCGTCCCAGACCGCGGTGCCGTCGGTGACGGTGGCGGCCGGAGCCGCGTCACCCGAGAGCGAGGGCACGGGCGCCGAGGCGGCGGGGAGCTGCTGGGTGACGCGCAGGCCGTCCAGTCGGGTGTGGCCGAGGTTGTGGACGGTGACGGTCCAGGTCAGGTGGTCGCCGGGGCGGGCCCGGTCGCGGCCGTCGTCCAGGGTGACGGAGATCCTGGGGAGCGGGTCGGCGGCGGCCCGGGCCGGCGGGAGGAGTGCCAGGGCCGTCAGGGCCAGCGCCAGACCGCGGTGCGTGCGTTTCAGGGTGGGCCTCCAGCGCGGGGTGCGGGGAACGGGGTGCGGGGGACGGTCTCATTGCAGCGGCCGGGGGCAGGGCGACGCCGGAGGCGGGGGCGGCGGCGGGCGTGTTCCACCCGGGCGGCGGAAGCCGTGAGCCCTCCCGCCCGGGGAGGGCGGGAGGGCTCACGGGGTCGGACGGATCGTCAGCCGGTCACTCGCCGGTCCGGCGGCGGGTGGCGGCCCAGGTGCCCAGGCCGATGGCGAGGGCGGTGAGGGAGAGCACGCCCAGCAGGCGGACCGGGAGGTCGGCGCCGGTCTGCGGGAGCGGCTTGGGGGTCGGGGTCGGGGAGGCGGACGGCTTGGGGCCGTCGTCGTCGCCCGGGGTGGTCGAGGTGTGGCAGGCGGGGTCGGTGGAGTCGGGCGGGCAGTTGCTGTCGGGGGCGGTGACGAGGTTGCGCAGTTCGGCGGTGGCCCCGCTCTTCACGGTGACGGAGTAGCTGACGGTGGTGGCCGCGCCCACGGCGAGGTCGCCGGTCCAGGTGAGCTTCGGTGCGGCGTAGGCGGTGGTGCCGGTGCCGGCCTTGGCGTCACCGTTGTAGGTGGCGCTGCTCAGGACGCCGCTCAGGTCGTCGGCGAAGGTCGCGCCCGGGTAGGCGGCGGTGCCGTCGTTGGTGACCGTGACGGTGTAGGTGACCCGCTCGCCGGCCTCTGCGTACTGCTTGTCGGCCTTCTTGGCGACCCGCAGCTGACGGACCGTCTGGTGGGTGGTGCAGTCGGGGTCGTAGGGGACGGCGGCCCGGGTGAGGCGGCGGGGTTCCATCGGGATCGGGCAGTTGCTGTCCGGGACGACGGCCGCGTTGTCGAGCAGCTTGTCACCTGCGGCGGTGACGGTCACGGAGTAGGTGATGACGGCCTTGGCGCCGACCTTGAGGTCGCCGGTCCAGCCGATCGTCGGTGCGGTGTAGGAGGCGGTGCCGGTGGTGGCGGCGGCGTCCTGGTTGTAGGTGGCGTCGTCCAGCACCTTGGAGAGGTCGTCGGTGAGGGTGGCGCCGGCGTAGTCGACGGCTCCGGTGTTGGTGACGGTCACGGTGTAGGTGATCTTCGAGCCGACCGTGACGGTGGTGACGTCGGAGGTCTTGGTGACGTCCAGCTTCTTCACCGGGGTGACGGTGGTGCAGGCCGGGTCCGTGGAGTCGGGCGGGCAGTTGCTGTCCGGGACGGCCACCAGGTTGGTCAGCTGGTCGGCCCGGACGGGGGTGCGGAGGGTCACGGAGTAGGTGACGGTCACCTTCTGACCGATCGCCAGGTCGCCGGTCCAGGAGAGGTGCGGAGCGCTGAACGAGGCGCGGCCGTGGGTGGCGGCGTGGTCGTTGTTGAAGTCGGCGCCAGCGATGACCTTGCTCAGGTCGTCGCGGAACGAGGCGCCGGGGTAGGCGGTGCCGCCGTCGTTGAGGACGGTGAGGGTGTAGGTGACCTTGTCGCCGGCCTTGGCCTCGGTGCGGTCGGCGGTCTTGGAGACCGTCAGGTGCCGGACCGGGACGACGGTCGAGCACTCCGGGTCGGTGGAGCCGGGCGGGCAGGTGGAGTCCGGCGCGACCACCGCGTTGGTGAGGACGCCGTCGCCGCTGATCGGCTTGTTGACGGTGACGGAGTAGGTGACGGTCGCCGAGGCGCCCACCGCCAGGTCACCCGTCCAGGACAGGGTCGGCGCCGCGTACGACGCCGTACCGGCCGAGGCGGTGTGGTCGTTGCCGTAGGTCGCGTCGTCCAGCACCTTCGACAGGTCGTCCGAGAAGGACGCACCCGGGTAGGCGGCCTTGCCCGTGTTGGTCACGGCGACCGTGTAGGTGATCTTGGAGCCGGGCATCGCCGACGTGTGGTCGGAGGTCTTCTTCACCGTCAGGTGCTTGACCGGGACCACCGTCGAGCAGTTCGGGTCGGTGGAGCCGGGCGGGCAGGTGGAGTCCGGCGCGACCACCGTGTTGGCGAGCTGCTTGTCGCCGGTGGCCGGGTTGTTGACGGTGACGGAGTAGGTGACGGTCGCCGAGGCGCCCACCGCCAGGTCACCCGTCCAGGACAGGGTCGGCGCCGCGTACGACGCCGTACCGGCCGAGGCGGTGTGGTCGTTGCCGTAGGTCGCGTCGTCCAGCACCTTCGACAGGTCGTCCGAGAACGAGGCGCCCGGGTAGGCGGCCTTGCCGTCGTTGGTCACGGTGACGGTGTAGGTCACCTTGTCACCGGGCTTGGCCTGGGCCGGAGCCGAGGTCTTCTTCACCGTCAGGTGCTTGACCGGGACGACGGTGGAGCAGTTCGGGTCGGTGGAGCCGGGCGGGCAGGGGCCGTCCGGGGAGACCACGGCGTTGGTGAGGACGCCGTCCCCGGTGATCGGGTTGTTGACGGTGACCGAGTAGGTGACGGTGGCCTTGGCCTTGGCGGCCAGGTCGCCGGTCCAGCTCAGGGTCGGCGCCGCGTACGAGACGGTGCCGGTGGTGGCGGCGGCGTCCTGGTCGTAGGTGGCGTCGTCCAGCACCTTGGTCAGGTCGTCGGAGAAGGAGACGGCGGTGGCGGGCTCGTCGGCCAGGTTGGTGACGGTCACGGTGTAGGTGAGCTTCTGGCCGGCCTTGGCCTCGGTGGCGCCGGAGGTCTTCACGATGGTGATGTTCCGGGCCGGGACGACGGTGGTGCAGGCCGGGTCCTTGGAGTCCGGCGGGCAGTTGGAGTCGGGCGAGACCACGGTGTTGGCGAGCTTGCCGTCCCCGCTGACGGGGGTGTTGACCTTCACGGTGTAGGTGACGGTGGCGGAGGCGCCGACCGCGAGGTCGCCGGTCCAGCTCAGGGTCGGCGCCGCATAGGTGGCCGTGCCGGCCGAGGCGGTGTGGTCATTGCCGTAGGTGGCGTCGTCCAGCACCTTCGACAGGTCGTCCGAGAAGGACGCGCCCGGGTACGGGGCCTTGCCGTCGTTGGTCACGGTCACCGTGTAGGTGACGGTGTCACCCGGCTTGACCGCCGCCTTGTCGGAGGTCTTCTTCACCGTCAGGTGCTTGACCGGGACCACGGCGGAGCAGTTCGGGTCGGTCGAGTTCGGCGGGCAGTTGGAGTCCGGTGAGGTCACCGTGTTCGCCAGCTCGCGGTCCCCGGACGGCGGGTTCTTCACCGTCACCGAGTAGGTGATGGTCGCGGAGGCGCCCACCGCCAGGTCACCCGTCCAGGACAGGGTCGGCGCCGCGTACGAGGCGGTACCGGCCGAGGCCGTCGCGTCGTTGCCGTAGACGGCGTCGTCCAGCACCTTCGACAGGTCGTCCGAGAACGAGGCACCGGGGAAGGCCGTGCCGCCGTCGTTGGTGACGGTGACGGTGTAGGTGACCTTGTCACCGGGCTTGGCCTCGGCGGGGGCCGCGGTCTTCTTCACCGTCAGGTGCTTGACCGGGACCACCGTCGAGCAGGCGGGGTCGGTGGAGCCGGGCGGGCAGTTGCCGTCGGGCGAGGTCACCGTGTTGGCGAGCTGCTTGTCGCCGGAGAGTGGGGAGTTGACGGTGAAGGAGTAGGTGACGGTGGCGGTGTCGCCGGGCTTGAGGGCGCCGGTCCAGGTGAGGGTCGGGGCCGCGTAGGAGGCGGTGCCGGTGGAGGCGGTGGCGTCCTGGTTGTAGGTGGCGTCGTCCGTCACCGCGGAGAGGTCGTCGGAGAAGGTGGCGTCGGGGGCGTCCGCGGTGCCGTCGTTGGTCACGGTCACCGTGTAGGTGACGGTGTCGCCCGGCTTGACCACGGTCCGGTCGGAGGTCTTCTTCACCGTCAGGTGCTTCACCGGGACGGTCGTCGAGCAGGCTGGGTCGGTGGACCCGGGCGGGCAGTTGGAGTCCGGCGAGGTGACCGTGTTCGCCAACTGGCGGTCGCCGGACGGCGGGTTGTTCACCGTCACCGAGTACGTCACGGTGGCGGAGGCGCCCACCGCCAGGTCACCGGTCCAGGAGAGCACCGGGGCCGCGTACGAGGCGGTGCCGGCCGAGGCGGTGTGGTCGTTGTTGTAGGCGGCGGTGTCGATGACCTTCGACAGGTCGTCGGAGAACGAGGCGCCGGGGTAGGCGGCGCTGCCGTCGTTGGTGACGGTGATGGTGTAGCTGACCTTGTCACCGGGCTTGACCTCGGTGGTGTTCGCGGTCTTGCGGACCGTCAGGTGCTTGACCGTCACCGTGGTGGAGCAGGCCGGGTCGGTGGAGCCGGGCGGGCAGGTGGAGCCCTCGGCCTCGACCTTGTTGACGCCCGGGGTGGCGGTGACCTTGCTGACCTTCACCGTGTAGGTGATGACCACGCTACCGCCCTTGGCCACGGTACCGGTCCAGCTCAGCTTGGGCGCCGTGTACGTGGGGGCGGTCAGGGCCGCGCCGGTGCCGTCCTTGGCGGCGGCGTCGTTCTGGTAGTCGCCGAGGGCGAGCGTCCCGGTCAGGTCGTCGCCGATGACCGCGCCGGTGAAGTCGGCCGCGCCGGTGTTACGGGCGGTGATGGTGTAGGTGACGGTGTCACCGAGCTTGGCCGGGTTGGGAGTTGCCGTCTTGGTCAGCTCCAGGCGGGGCAGCGGGGTGACGGTGGAGCAGTTCGGGTCGGTGGAGCCGGGCGGGCAGACGTCGGGGACGTTGGTGGTGACGGCGTTCTTCAGGGTGGTGCCGTCGGCCGGGACCGGGTTCTTGACCTTGACGGTGTAGCGGATGGTGACGCTTCCGCCGGCGGCCACGTCCCCGGTCCAGGTCAGCTGGGGCGAGGCCCAGACCGGCGCGGTGAGCGGGGCACCCGCACCGTCGACGGCGGTGGCCGTGCCGGTGTAGTCGGCGCCCTTGAGCACGCCGGTCAGGTCGTCGGCGATCCGCAGGCCGGGGTAGGCGCCGGTGCCGCTGTTGGTGGCGGTGACGGTGTAGGTGACGGTGTCACCGGGCTTGGGGTTGGTGGGGGTCGAGGTCTTGGCGACCTTGAGGGCGGGGGTGGGGACCACCGTGCGGCACTGCGGGTCGGCCGGGTCCGGCGGGACGCAGTTGGAGCCCTCGGAGGTGACGGTGTTGATCAGGGTGACCCCGACCTTGGCGACGGTGACGCTGTAGGTGAAGGTCACGGTGGCGCCGGTGGCGATCGGGCCGGTCCAGTTCAGGGTGGTGCCGGTCACGGTCGGGGCGGTGCGGGTGGCGCCCGCGCCGTCCTTGGCTGCGGCGTCGCCGTTGTAGGTGGCCGCGCCGCCCGCGCCGTCGGAGCCGTTGAGCACCTTGGACAGGTCGTCGCTCACGGTGGCGTCCCGGTAGTCGCCGGGGCCGCTGTTGGTGACGGTGACGGTGTAGCTGACCTTGTCACCGACGTTCAGCGGCGTCGTCGACTGCGGGCTGACCTGCTTCTTGATCTCCAGGCGGGGCAGCGGGGTGACGGTGGAGCAGTCCGGGTCGGTGGAGCCGGGCGGGCAGACGCCGGGGACGTCGGTGGTGACGGCGTTCTTCAGGGTGACCCCGTCGGCCGGCACCGGGTTCTTGACCTTGACGGTGTAGCGGATGACGATATTCGCCCCGGCGGGCACCGATCCCTTCCAACTCAGCTTGGGCGAGACCCAGTTCGGGGCCGGGGTGGTGGAGCCGTCACTGGCGTTCGCGGTGGCCGTGCCGGTGTAGTCGGCGCCCTTGAGCACGCCGGTCAGGTCGTCGGTGACGGTGGCGTCCGGGTAGGCGGCGGAGCCGCTGTTGGTGACGGTCACCGTGTAGGTGACGGTGTCACCGGGCTTGGGGTTGGCGGGGCTCGCGGTCTTGACCACGCTCACCTTGGCGAGCGGCACCACCGGGTTGCACCGGGGTTCGGTGTTGCCGGGCGGGCAGTCGGAGCCGGAGGCCTCGACGTGGTTCTTCAGGCTGGTGCTGGTCGCTCCGGTGGCCTTCACCGTGTAGGTGATCACCACCTGCTCGCCCTTGGCGATCGGGCCGGTCCACTTGATCTTCGGAGCCGTGTACGTGGGCGCACCGAGCATGCCGCCCGCGCCGTCGGAGGCGGCGGCGTCACCGTTGTAGGTGGCACCGGTCAGCACGTTCGTCAGGTCGTCGGTGACCTCGGCGCCGGGGAAGTCGGCCTCGCCGGTGTTGCGGGCGGTGATGGTGTAGGTGACGGTGTCACCGACCTTGGCCGGGTTGGGAGTTGCGGCCTTGGTCAGCTCCAGGCGGGGCAGCTTGACGGTGGTGGAGCAGTTCGGGTCGGTGGAGCCGGGCGGGCACATGTCGGGGTCGTCGGTGGTGACGGCGTTCTTCATGGTGGTCCGGCCCGCCGGGACGGGGTTGGCCACCGTGACGGTGTAGCCGATCCGCACCAGGCCGCCGGCCTTGACGGTGCCGGTCCAGCTCAGCTTGGGCGCGGCGTAGGCCGGGGCCGGGGTGACCGCGGCGCCGGAGCCGTCGGTGGCGGCCGCGTCACCGTTGTAGGAGGCCGCGCCGAGCACGCCGGTCAGGTCGTCCTCGACCCGGTACCCGGTGGCGTCGGTGCCGCCGGTGTTGGAGACGGTGATGGTGTAGGTGACCTTTCCGCCGGGCAGCGGGTTGCTCGGGCTCGCGGTCTTCACCACCCGGACGGCGCCGACCTGGGCGCAGGCCTCCTTGGTGGTGGTCTCGCCGTTGATGGTGGCGGTGGCCCGGTTCAGGGTGCCGGTGCCGGATTCGCCGGCGTCCAGGGTGCAGTCGCCGGAGCTGTTGGTGACGGCGGCCCGGTCCAGGGTGTAGCGGACCGTGATCCGCCACAGGTGCTCGGTCTCGCCCGGGAGTTGGGCACCGCTCTTGATGAGGGTCTTGTCCCGGCCGTTCCAGTCGAAGGCGTCGGCCTCGTACGGCTCGGCGGGGGTGAGCGCGGCGGAGACCACGGTGACGCCGGTGCCGTAGGCGAGCCTGTCGCTCAGGTCGTAACTTCCGGCACCGGCGCCGGTGTTGGTCACCTTGACGTCGTAGACCAGGTCGTAGGTGTCGGCCTGCCCGGCGACCTGGGTCGGGCCGCTGGAGACGGTCTTGTCGACGGCGATGTTCGGGGTGCGGCGGCAGGCGACGCTGGTGCCGATCTCGCCGGCCACCGTGGTGGTGGCCTCGTTGGCCAGGCCGGTGCCGCTCTCGCCGCTGCCGAAGGTGCAGTCGGTGGAGGCCGGGTCGGCGGTGCCGCCGGCGGGCAGCTTGACGGTGACCGTGACGGTGTAGCTGTGGGTGGCACCGGCGGCGAGCTGCTGGTCCGTCACCACCCGGGTGTCGCCCTGGCCGTTCCAGCTCGCCGAGGGCGTCACGCCGGTGGCGGTGGTCGCCACGGCGGGGGTGGGCTGGACGGTGATCCCGGCGCCGAAGCGGAAGCGGTCGTCGAGCGTGTAGCGCCCGTCCCCCTTACCGCTGTTGACCACGTCGATCCGGTAGGTCTGGGTCCAGGTGCCGTTGCCGTTCGGGGTGAGGTCCAGGCTGGTCTTGGTGGTGCGGATCAGCGGGGTGCCGGCGCAGGCGGTGGTCTCGCTCTTGGTGCCGTTGGTGTCGATGCCGGCCTGGTTCAGGGTGCCGGTGCCGCTCTCGCCCGCGTCCAGGGTGCAGTCGGTGGACTTCTCGGTGGCGGTCGTGCTGTCCACCGTGTACCGGACGGTGACGGACCAGACGTGGGTGGTGCGGGCGCCCAGGGCCTCGGTGTTGCTCAGCTGGGTCTTGGAGGTGCCGTTCCAGTCGGGGCGGACGGCCAGGCCGCCGGGGGTGGTGTTGGCGCCGGTGGCGGAGGTGACGGTCAGTCCGGTGCCGTACTTGAGGGTGTCGCTCAGGGTGTACGAGCCGGGGCCCGCACCGGTGTTGGCCACCGTGAGGTCGTAGCGGACCTCGTAGGTGCCGGCCTGCCCGGGGACGGCGGTGGGCTGCTGGGTGAAGGTCTTGGTGACGGTGACGCTGGGGGTCTCCACGCAGGCCCGGCTGGTCTGGGTGCCGCCGGAGGAGGAGGTGGTCGCGGTGTTGGAGAGGCCGGTGGCGCCGTTCTCGCCCGGGTCCTCGGTGCAGTCGGTGGACTTCGGGTCGGTGACGGACGCGGGGACCTTGGCCACCACGGTCACCGTGTAGCTGTGGGTGGTGTTGGCCGGGACGGCCTGGCCGGTGACGATCCGGGTCCTGTCCTGGCCGTTGAAGGCCGGGTCCACGGTCAGCGAGCCGGGGGCGGTGTTGGCGGCCCGGGCGGAGACCACGGTGATCCCGGCGCCGAAGTTCAGCTTGTCGTCCAGGTCGTACGCACCGCTGCCGCCCCCGGTGTTGGCGACGTCGATCCGGTAGGTGACGGTGGTGGTGCCGTCGCCGTTCGGGGTGGAGCGCTGCACCGTCTTGGTGGTCTTCAGCAGCGGCACGCCCGCGCAGGTGGTGTCGGTGGAGGTGCGGCCGTCGGTGGTGACGCCCGCGGTGTTCATGGTGCCGGTGCCGGACTCGCCGGCGTCCAGGGTGCAGTCGGTGGACTTCTGGGTGGCGGTGGCCTGGTCGACCCGGTACCGGACGGTGACGGTGTAGACGTGGGTGGCCGAGCCCGCGATGGTCTGGCTGTCGGAGACCTTGGTGTCGCTGGTGCCGTTCCAGCCCGCGTTGACGGCCAGGCCGCCGGGGGCGGTGTTGGCGACGGCGGTCGAGACGGTGGTCACGCCGGTGCCGAACTTGGTGGTGTCGTTGACCAGTTGGTAGGTGGTCGGGGCGGAGCCGGCGTTGGTGACGGTGAGGTCCCACTTGATCTCGTACACGCCCGGGCTGCCCGGCACGGCGGTGGGCTGCTGCGAGATCTTCTTGCTCATCGACACGTTGGAGGTGGCCTTGCAGGCCTGCTTCTTCTCCTCCTTGCCGTCCACGGTGGTGGTCGACTCGTTCAGCAGGCCGGTGCCGCTCTCCCCCGCGTCCAGGGTGCAGTCGGTCGACTTGGGTTCGGCCGGGTTGGCGGGCACCTGGGCGGTGATGGTCACCCGGTAGGTGTGGGTGGTGCCGGCGCCGATCGCCTGGTCGGTGACGATCCGGGTGGTGCCCTGGGCGTCCCAGGCCGGGTTGGTGGTGACGCCGGCCGGGGCGGTGGTCACCTTGGCCGAGCTGACGGTGGTACCGGCGCCGAACCGGGCCCGGTCGTCCAGCGAGTAGGTGCCGGGCGCGGCGCCCTTGTTGGTGACGGTGATCTCGTAGACCGCCTCCCACTGGCCGCCGCTGGTCGGCTTGCCCGAGACCAG
This sequence comes from Kitasatospora sp. NPDC001664, assembly GCF_053596675.1. Lineage (NCBI taxonomy): Bacteria > Bacillati > Actinomycetota > Actinomycetes > Kitasatosporales > Streptomycetaceae > Kitasatospora > Kitasatospora sp. NPDC001664. Next base: position 48,978 of record NZ_JBSFGS010000035.1, on the reverse strand, counting down.
GGTCTTCTCACTGGTGACGGCCGCGACCGGGCTGCAGGCGTCCTTGCTGGAGGTGGTGCCGCCGGAGGTGGCGCTGGCCTCGTTCCGGGTTCCGGTGCCGCTCTCCCCCGCGTCCAGGGTGCAGTCGGTGGACTTGGAGGTGGCCTGGCCCGGGTCCACGGTGTACCGCACCGTCACCCGCCAGACGTGGGTGGCCGGGGCGGCCTCGGTACCGGCCGCGATGGCCTGGTTCTGGGCCACCTTGACCTGGCCGCGCCCGTCCCAGCCGGCCACCGGGCTCAGCCCGCCCGGGGTGGTGTTGGTGACGGAGGCGGAGGTGACGGTCAGTCCGGTCCCGTACTTGAGGGCGTCGTTGAGGTCGTAGGTGGTGGCCGAGCCCGCGTTGCCGACCTTCAGCTCGTACTGGGTCTCGTAGGTGCCGGGGCTGCCGGGCACCGGGGCGGGCGCCTTGGTGACGGTCTTGTCCAGGGTGACCCGGACCGGGGCGGGCCCGGCCGGGATGGTGACCTGGCGCTGCGGGGTGGTGACCTCGGTGCCGTTGGGGTCCTTGCCCTTGGCGGTGGCGTGGTTGGTGACGCTGCCCGCCGTGGCGTCGGCGGCGGTCACGGTGTAGGTGGCGGTGCAGGTGGTGCTCTCGCCGACCAGCAGGGTGGTCTTGGCACAGCTGACCGCTCCCGGCGCGGTGATCTTGTCGTCCGCGACGGTGATCGAGCTCACGGTGATGTTGCCGGTGTTGGTGACGGTGTAGCCGTAGGAGATGGTCTCGCCGGGGTTGGCCTTGCCGTCGCCGTTGGTGTCGTTCAGCTTGCCGGTCTTGGCGAGGTCGAGCTTGGGGTCGGCCTTCGGCTCGAAGGTGAAGCCGACCACGCCGTAGCCGATCTCCTCGATCGAACTCTCCCGGCCCTGCACGACGGAGAAGGTCCGGGTGGTCGGGGCGATGGAGGTGATGTCGATGGTGTCGACGTCCATGTCCGGGCAGGGCATCGCGACATTGCCCCAGCCGGTGCCGGAGCTAGGGTTCCGCCCGGGGATGTCGTTGCCGTACTGGGTGCAGGTGCCGTTGGCCCAGTCGGTGGCCGGGTTGGCCGAGTCCGAGACCTGGCGGCCGGCGACCTGGATGGAGTCGCCGTAGTTGACGTCGCCGTAGGTGGCGGTGGCGTAGATCGAGGCCCGCTTCAGCTGGGCGCCCGAGTAGGGGGTGACGCCGAGGTCGAAGGTGTTGCTGACGGCGGTGCCGTTCATCCGGGCCCACTGGTCGCAGAGCGCCACCTGCGTCATCGGCGCGCTCGGCGAGGAGTAGACGACGGCCAGCGCCCAGCCGCCGAAGCCGCGGCTGCCGTAGTTGGTGTAGTAGGGCGTGTCGCCGAAGCCGTAGCTGCCCGAACCCCCGGCCCGGACCAGGGCGGTGACGTCGCGGTAGGCCTGGTGGTTGTTGCCGTAGGTGCCGTTGTTGTACAGCACGTTGTCCACGCCGTCGGCGGTCAGCCGCTGGTAGTCGGCCGCCGGGGTGCGCATCTGGAAGGTGTCCGGGTTGGCGTAGTACGGGCTGCCCGGCGCGTAGTACTGGCTGCCGTAGACGTAGGCCATCGCCTTGACCACCGTCGCGTCGGCCGGAAGCACCAGATCGGCGCGCGAGGAGTCGTTGCGGGTGGTGTAGGCGTAGTTGGTGGACTGCCCGGTGAGGTTGTCGACGTTGGCCGGGCCCTTGCCGTTCTGGAACAGCAGGCCGTTGCCGGTCATCACCATCCCGCCCTGGAGCGTGTCCTTGTAGCGGCACGTCAGGCCGGTGCGCTCGGCGTGCGCGGGGAACGCGGGGACCATCACCGCCGCCACCGAGAGCAGGGTGGTGAGCAGCACGGAGAGGACGCGGTGCAGCAGGTCCGCTACGGGCCGGGCGCGGTGTTCCATGGTCGATCGCCTCACTGACGACGGGGCAGCACGCAGGACGCCGCCGGTGACGGGGCGTCAGCCCAGAAATACGTCATAAACGATCAATCCGATCTACCGGACACCACACCATCGGGAGAGTCGTCCCCACGACCACCCGGACGGCCGCCCCCGGGCCCCGCGCAGGCTTTACCAGACCATGTACTCCGTTCTTCCTTCCTTCACCCGCGCAGCGGGTACGCGTCAACTGCAGCGCCCTAGGGTTACGCCCGCTCTCACCCCGTGCACCGTCACCCCCTCACCAGGAGACCGGCCATGACTGCTCCTCAGGCTCCGCAGGACCAGCAGACCGCGCAGCCCCCCAAGCGCACCCGGCGCACCCTCACCGCCATCGGCAGCGCCGTCGCGCTGGCCGCCGGTTCGCTCGGCGTCTGGGCCGCCACCGGCACCGCCGCCCGGGCGGCCGCGCTCCCCGCCCCGGACCACATCGTGGTCGTGGTGATGGAGAACCACGCCTACACCCAGGTGATCGGCAGCTCCAGCGCGCCGTACATCAACAACACCCTCAAGGCGGGCGGCGCCAACCTCACCCAGTCCTTCGGCCTGACCCACCCGTCCGAGCCGAACTACTACATGCTGTTCTCCGGCTCCAACCAGGGCCGCACGGACGACAGTTGCGTGGGCGTCGGCTCGATCTCGGCACCGAACCTGGCCTCCGAGCTGATCGCCGCCGGCAAGACCTGGAAGAGCTACAACGAGGGCCTGCCGTCCCAGGGCTCCACCACCTGTTCCAGCGGCAAGTACGCGCAGAAGCACAACCCGTGGTTCGGCTTCTCCAACGTGCCGACCAACACCGCGCTCACCATGACGCAGTTCCCGACCGACTACACCACGCTGCCGAAGGTCTCCTTCGTGGTGCCGGACCTGTGCAACGACATGCACGACTGCTCGGTCGGCACCGGCGACACCTGGGTCAAGAACAAGCTGGGCGCGTACGCGACCTGGGCGCAGACCCACAACTCGATGCTGGTCGTCACCTTCGACGAGGACAACCGCCTCTCGGGCAACCGCATCCCGACCGTCTTCTACGGCCAGCACGTCACCCCCGGCAGCTCCACCGCCACCACCTACAACCACTACAGCGTGCTGCGCACCCTGGAGGACCTGGCGGGCCTGTCCACCCACGCGGGCAACGCCGCCTCCGCCACCACCATCACGGGCATCTGGAACTGACGCCCCGCCGTGCCGCCCCGGGCGCCGGCCCGGGGCGGCACACCCCCGTACCGCCGACCTCCGACCTCCGACCTCCGACCGCTGACCTCCGACCGCTGACGAGGTGTCACCCGCATGACGCGTACCACCCGCCTGCTCGTCCTCCTGTTCGCCGTCCTGCTGCTCGGCGGGGTGGGCACGGGGGCCGTCCTGTACGCCGCCGACCGCGCGGACCGCAAGGACCAGGAGCAGGTCGGCGGCCCGCCCGTCCGCCCGGGCACCGTCACCCTGGCCGGCGGCCAGGGGCAGCTGCTCTTCCGCAACCTGGCCTGGGGGCCGCACCGGGACGAGATCGTCACGGTCCCGGCCGGTGAGCCGGGCTCCACCCGCACCTCCTCCGGCCTCAAGTGCCTGCGCTTCCACGCCGCCGCCGGGACGGGCATCTGCCTCCAGGCCGTGCACGGCACGCTGGACGACACCTACCGCGCCGTCGTACTCGACGACAGGCTGCACGAGCTGCGCTCCTTCCCCGCCGCCGGCATCCCCTCCCGAGCCCGGGTCTCCCCCTCCGGCCGGCTGGCCGCCTGGACCGTCTTCGTCAGCGGCGACTCCTACGCGGGCTCAAACTTCTCCACCCGGACCGCGATCGTGGACACCCGTGACTGGCGGTTCGAGTCCAACCTGGAGGAGTTCGCCTTCCTGGTGGACGGCCGGCCCCAGCGCGCCTCCGACCTCAACGTCTGGGGCGTCACCTTCGCCGACGACGAGCACTTCTACGCCACCGTCGCCACCGGCGGCACCACCCACCTGGTCCGGGGCGACCTGACCGCCCGCACCCTGACCTCCCTGCACCAGAACGTCGAGTGCCCCTCGCTCTCCCCCGACGGCACCCGGGTCGCCTACAAGAAGCGCGTCCCCGGCGCCTCGCCGGACGCCCCCTGGCGCCTGTACGTCCTCGACCTGGCCACCATGGCCGAGACCGCCACCGCCGAGCAGCGCAACATCGACGACCAGGCCCTCTGGGCCGACGGCTCCACCCTGGTCTACTCCCTCCCCGGCGAGTACGGCGCCGACCTGTGGACCGTCCCCGCCGACGGCACCGGCGCCCCCGCCACCCTCGCCGCCTCAGCCGTGGCCCCGGCGTACCTGCGCTGACGGTCGGCGGAGGCGAGGCCGATGCTCCGTCAGCGGCCCTCGGTGGCGGCCCGGTTGATCTCGGGACTGCGCAGGACGTGCTCGCCCGCGCCGTTCCGTCCGGCGACGGCGATCATCGCGCGGGCGATGTTCTCGGTGGTGGTCACCCGGCCGGGGGCCAGGCGGCGCAGCAGCGGGAAGAGCAGCGAGAGCACCGGGTAGAGCCGCCGGTAGGCCGGGGTCCTGGAGACCTCACCGTGCACGGCGTGGATGTACGCCGGGCGGAACATGTAGGCGTGGAAGTCCATCGCGAGCAGCTCGTTCTCGGTGCGGCCCTTCACCCGGGCCCACATCAGCCGACCCTGCTCGGTGCTGTCGGTGCCGTCGCCGGAGACGTAGACGAAGGTGAGTGGGGCGTCCGGCCGCACGGGCAGCGCGCGGGCGGCGGCGAGCGTGTAGTCGTGGGTGATCCGGCGGTACTCGTCCTCCCGCTTGCCGGCCGAGGTGACGCCCAGGCAGAAGAAGCAGGCGTCGACGTCCGCGAACTCCCGCTCCAGGGAGCTGAAGTCGGTGAAGTCGGTGTGCACCAGCGAGGTCAGCTTGGGGTGGCTCACCTCCAACGGCCCGCGCACCACGGCCTGCACGCCGGTGACCCGGTCGTCGAGCAGGCACTCGCGCAGGACGCCCTGCCCGACCATGCCGGTGGCGCCGAAGAGCAGCACGTTCACGGGGTTCTCCGTCCCTTCCCAGGTGGTGGCCCCCAGTCTGCCCGGTCCACGGCCCGGCGCCCGCCGACGGGGCCGACGGCCGGCAATCAGGTGGCGGCGGCCTCGCCGACCGGGCATCGTGCGGGCCGATGACTGACGACGACACGATGCCCTACCGCCCCGTCAACTCGCTGGCCGGCATGCTGCAACGCGGCCACGGCAGTGGCGCCCGGTCGGCACTCGGCCACCCGGACCACGCCGCGCCGCTGGTCCTCGACATGATCCGCAGGGACTGGCGCTGGGACTCCACCGACGACCGCGCCCTCTACCTCGCCCGGCTGGTCCGCGACCTGGCACTTCCCCGGGGCCCGATCGCCGCTCTGCTCGGGGAGGACGATCAGCAGACCGAACGGGCCTGCGAGGTCCTGGAGTTGCTCGCCCTGGACGGTGACGGGGAGGCCCGGGAGGCGCTCCGCTCGTACGTCCGGGCGGGGGCGCACTGGGTACCGGTGCTGGAGTCGCTGGCCGGCCGGTGGCCGGTCACCTGGTGGGAGGAGTTCGGGGAGGTCGCGCGGGAGCGGATCGGCGCTCACCCCGATCCGCTCTGGATGACCGAGCCGTGGGCCCGGTTCGGCATCCCGACGGAGCGGTGTGCGGCGCGTCCGGCGGCACCGGACCTCTCCGGGCCGGCCGACGGCGAACTCCTCGCCCTGCTCGCCACCGGGGCCGGGGACAGGACGGCCTCCCTGCGTGAACTCGCCCGCCGCGCGCCGACGGAGGAGCTGCTCCCGCTCGTCCCCTCGCCGGCCACCCCGGACGGCCGGCGCCCGCTCCCCCTGCTCCGCCGGGCCGTCGACCGCCTCGGCCCGGCGGCCGTCCCGGCGGCGCGGCGCTGGGTGGGCGACGAGCGGCCGTGGTTGGCCCGGCTCGGCGCGGACGTGCTGGCCGATCACCTGGGCCCCGAGGTGATCCCGCACCTGGTGGCCCAGCTGGCCGAACAGCGGGCGGCCCGCGCCTGGTGCGGGCCCGATCTGACGGCCCGGCGGCTGGCCCGGTTCGGGCCGGAGGCGGCCGGCGCGGCGGCGGACCTCCGGTGGTTCTGGCTGCGCACCCCGCACTCGTACGAGCGGGCCGCCTACCTGGAGGCCCTGGCCGCGATCGTCCCGGCGGGTCTGCAGCAGGGGTACCTCCTCTCGCTCTGGGACTGCGAGGAGGCGTCCAGGCTGCTGGGCGTCGCCCGCGCTCCGGACGGTCCCGAGGTGGCGGCACGGCTCGCCGAGCTGCGTGACGACCCGATGGAGGAGCCCGAGGTGCGGGCCTCAGCCCGGGCACGGCTGGCCACCCCCTGACTCTCCCGAGATTTTGCCGCCGCCCTTGCCCTGCTCCCCCTGGCTCCTACTCCTGGCCGCTCACCGTCGCCGCCCCGTAGGGCACCGCGTCAGTCGTCCGCACGGGCCGCGACCGCGGCCAGGCGCTCGCGGGTGGCACGGGTCTGCGGGTGGTCGGCGCCGCTGCGGGCCTCCTGGGCCGGGACGGTCACCCGGAGGAGTTCGGAGGCCTCGTGGAGGGAGGGGCCGCCGAGGAGGGTCAGCAGGTGGCCGAGGCGGGAGGCGGCGTCGAGCGTCTCGGGGTGGTCGGGGCCGAGGGCGCGGGTGCGGCCGGCCACCACGGCGCGCAGGAGGGTGACCCCGTCCTCGGGGGCGCCGTCCAGGGCCGTCCACCAGCCGAGGCCGAGCCGGAGGGTGAGCAGGTCGGGGTGGTCGCCCTCGCCGTGGTGGGCGAGGAGGACGCGCTGGACCTCCGCCAGCTCGGCCCGGGCGCGGCCGGTGTCCCCCAGGTCGCCGTGCAGCCAGGCCGCGTACTGCCGCGAGGTGAGCACCGCCGGGTGCTCGGGGCCGACCACCCGCTCCTGAACCCGCATCAGTTCGTCCAGCAGCTCCAGCGCTTCGGTCCGCCGCCCCACCTCGCCCACCAGCCGGGCGACGTACTGGCGCACCAGGAGCGTGTCGGGGTGCTCCGGCCCCTTGTGGCGGACGACCTCGGGCAGCAGCTGCCGGTAGGCCTCCAGCGCCTCCCGGTGGTGGCCCGCCTCGTAGGTGAACTTGCAGATGTTCATCCGGCTGTAGACCACCTGCTCGTGGTCCTCGCCGAACTTCGCGATCCGGTCCCGCAGCAGGACCCGGTGCCGCTCCAGCGCCTCGTGCGGCCGGCCGAGCCGCCCGTACCAGTAGGCGATGTAGTGGCGGGACTCCAGGACGTCCTGGTCCTGCGGTTCCAGGCAGCGGAGCTGGTCGGCGAGGAGTTCCTCGTGCATCCGCAGGCTGTCGGCCATCTCCCCGCCGCGGCCGGTCCAGTAGGCGAGGTGGTGCCGGGTCTCCAGGGTGCGGCGGTCGTCGGGGCCGAGCACCCGGGTCTGGTCGGCGAGCAGGGCCCGGTGCAGCTCGACCGCCCGGCGGAAGTGGGCGGCCTTCCCGGTGGCGTAGGCGATCCGGTGGCGGCTCTCCAGGACCTCCTCGTGGTCGGGGCCGAGCACCCGGATCTGAAGCGGCAGCAGCTCCTCGTACATCGCGCGGGAGCGGGCGTAGAGGCCGGCCCGCCCGGCCCAGTAGGCGGCGGCCTGCCGCGCCCGGAGGGTGACGGGCGAGTCCGGGCCGGGGCGGCCCGGTTCGGAGAGGCGGTCGCACCAGGCCAGCCAGCGTTCGGAGTTGACGGTCGCGTCGGGCGAGCGGCGGCGGGTCAGGACCTCCAGGACCCTTTCGTACTCGCCGAGCTCCCAGCAGTGCCGGGGCTCGGCGTCCTCGGCGTAGGCGTGCAGCGGGTCGGTGGCGTCGTGCTGGTCCATGGGAGCCAGTGTGGCAATCGCGCGGACCAGGGCGTGGTGGCCGCGCGCGGGTCGCACGTCCGGTTCGTGGCGCAGCAGGTGCTCCAGCAGCGACTGGTGGTGGATGCCCAGGTACTCCTGCACCTCCGCGTCGGGCACCCGGTCGAGCAGGCCCGGCAGCAGGGCCAGCAGGGCGTCGAGCGGGCCCCGGCCCGCCCCGGCGGCCGGGTCGGCCGGGGCGGCGAACTCGGTGGGGTCGGCGAAGTCGGCCAGGTCGGCGAGGGCCGCCTCCAGCAGCGGCCGGGGCAGCGCGGGGCCCTGGCCGGCGGCGCACAGCACGTCCAGCAGGGCGTCGACCCCGGCGGGGTCACCGTCCGGGGCGAGGCGGCGGGCCCGGTCGAGGTCCGCGTCGTACAGGGCGTGTGTGGTCGGTGCCTCGTCCGCGCTGGGCCCCGAGGCGGCCAGCAGCGCCGCCAACTGCCAGTGACCGGCCGCCTGGTGGCGGATGAGCCGGCGGTCCCCGGCCGACCAGGCCGAGTGCGCCTCGACGAAGGCCTCGATCTGCGCGTCCGAGGCGGCGGCCATCGCCACCGGGTGCCAGGGGCCGGGCAGCGGCAGGCCGGTGCGCGCGGTGGTGATCACCCCGAACCAGTCCGGCGAGTCGGCGACCAGCACGCCCAGGCTCTCCAGCAGCCGGGGCGCGGTGCCGGGCCCCAGCTGGTCCAGGGCGTCCACCACCACGCGCACGGGCCGGCGCACGGCCATCCGCGCCAGCGGCTCGGTGACCAGCCGTCGGATGCCGGGCAGGGCGTTGCGCTCCAGCTCCGGCACCTCCTGTTCGAAGGCGGCGACCGCGGCGGCGAAGCCCGGCAGGTAGGCGGTGAGCTGGCGGCGCAGCTCGTCGGTCACCCGCTGCTCCAGCGAGACCTCGGACAGCTGGACCAGTCCGACCACCGTGAACTCCGGTTCCTTCAGCAGGAGTTCGGGCCTGCACAGCGCCGCCGCCAGCACGCTCTTGCCCTGCCCGCTGTGCCCGACCAACACCACCGCGCGCCGCTCGGCCAGCACCTCTACCGTCCGCTCCAGGGCCGACGAGGACTGGAACAGCCGCAGCTGCGCCAGCTGGGCCAGACCGGCCGGGGAGGCCGCCAGCAGGCTGAACGGCCGCAGGTGCGCCGCGTTCCGCGCCACCCAGACCAGCCCCTGGGGCCCGGCCGCCGGGCTCGCCAGGCCGGTGTGCCCGGCGCTCTGCGGCTGCTGCCCCGACACCTGGAGGCCCAGCACCCAGCGCAGCCCGTCCGGCTGCAGCAGGCGACCCAGCCTGGCGTGACCGCCCGTCAGCACGCGGTTCAGGCCGCGGACGAACGCCAGGTCATACGCCCGCTGGTCGACTCCGGCCGAGGTGAGCAGGGCGACCTCGCGCCCCCGCTCCACCGAGGCGGGCAGCCACTCGGGCAGGCCCGTGAGCACCGTCGTGCCCGAGTCGCAGGCGTCGACGACCGCCACCAGGCCGAGCACGTCGCCGTGGCGCTCCAGGCCTCGGCGCAGCCCGGTCGGCACCGCGTAGGCGGTGTGCGCGTCGGGCGGGGACGGGCTGTCGAGGACGGGGAACAGGAAGTCGTCGGCCCGTACCGGGTGGCCGTGGCCCACGAAGGCCAGTAGCAGCGTGCCGGGCTCATCCGATCGCTCGCCGCCCGGGGAGGAGCCGCCGGACCCGTCACCGCCGGCCCGGGCGAACGCGGCGTCCACCGCCTCGGCCACCTCCGCGGCCGAGGCCGGGTTCAGCAGCAGGCCGTCGCCGTGCGCGGGCAGGCAGCCGCCGAGGGCCGGGTCCACCAGCGCGTCGCGCAGCGCTTCGGCCTGCTCGGCCAGCCGCGGCAACTCCACGCCCGAGGCCCGCCACTGGGAAGCGATCACCAAGGCATACCGGATCGTCACCGCACTACATCTACAATAGGCGCGCTCGAGAAGCCAGTTGACGGCACGTCAAGGGGCTCGCCGCACCGGTGAAGAGGAGTGTCCCTTTGGCTGAGGTGGTCTTCGTCCACGGCATCGGGCCGGTCGGCCAGAGCGCCGAGGACCTGCTCGCCGACTGGCGCACGGCCCTGGTGGCCACCCTGCGCGGGGCCGAGGAGCACGCACTCGCCGAGCGGCTGGAGGGCGGGGGCACCGACCTCGCCATGGCCTACTACCGCCACCTGTTCCGGCCGTACGACCCCGCCGACCAGTGGGACGTCAAGCTCTCGCCCGAGCAGGCCCGGACCGCCACCGAGGTCGGCGTCGGCCTGCTCGGCGGCATCGAGGAGCACGCCGGCCGGGAGCGCGACCGCGACGAGGCCGCCCGCGAACTCACCGCCTTCCGCACCGAACTCGGCCCCGCCCAGGGCCCGCCCGAGCTGCTCCGCCTGGCCGTCGGCGGCCTCGCCCGCTGCGGGGTGGTGGCCCGGGCCGGCTTCGCCGCGCTCAAGACCGTCCTGCTGCGCGACCTCTCCCAGGTCGCCGTCTACCTCGACGACGAGGACGTCCGCGAACGCGCCGTCGCCGCGCTGCTGGAGCTGATCGGCCCCGACACCCGCGCCGTGTACGCCCACTCCCTCGGCAGCGTGGTCGCCTACGAGGCCGTCCACCGCCTGGAGCACCCGCTCCCCCTGCTGGTCACCTTCGGCTCCCCGCTCGGGCTGCGCACCATCGTCCGCGAACGCCTGCGCCCCCAGCCACCCGCCGTGCCGCCCACCGTGAAGCGCTGGGTCAACCTCGCCGACCGCGACGACTTCGTGGTCGCCCTGCTCAACCTCGACAGGGTCTTCGGCGACGGCACCGGCGTGCTGGAGCCGACCGTCAAGGTCACCAACCCGGGCTTCGACGCCCACGCGGCCACCAAGTACCTCGGCCACCGCCAGGCCGTCGCACCGCTGGTGGAGGCCCTGCGCGGACTCTGACGCGGTGTCAGTGCCGCCTGGTACAACTGTGCCCGGGCCTGCTCCACGGACGGGGCGGGGGGAAGGAGTCGAGATGTCGACGGCGATGCGGCGTTCGATCGCGGCGGCGGCGACCGTGGTGGTCGCGGCGGGGACCGGGATCGTCACCAACGTGGCGACGGACAGCCCCAGCGCGGGGTGGTGGGTCGCGCTCGGGGTGCTGGTGGTGCTCGGGGGGATCCTGCAGGTGTACCTGACGACCTCTTCGGGCGGACCGGTGCCCGTGACCGCCTCCGGACCCGGGTCGATCGCCATCGGTGGCAAGGCGACCGGCGCGTTGAAGACGAAGGTGCGGGGCGCCTCCACCGCCGCCTCCGGCCCCGCCCCGGCTCCGGGCGGGGTCTCGGCCACGGGCGCGGGCACCATCGCGGTCGGCGAGGGCGCCGAGGGCCCGGTCGAGACCGACGTCACCTGAAGCGCACACCGGCCGTCCTGGCCGACGGCGTCGGCGCGGGCGTGCTCCTCACCTGAGCCTGAGCACCCGTCAGCAGGTGGCGCCGGACCGCCGCGTGGGCGTCGGTGACGGCTCGGCGTGACGCCGGGGTCGGGTCGGCCACGTCGAAGGCGTGGCCGCCGGTGGGGTGGTCGATCAGGTCGAGCGGGGTGCCGGCGGCCCGGGCGGCCGTCAGGAAGGCGTCGACGGTGGCGCCGATGGGTGGCTGCTCCAGGCCGGCGCGGGTGAGGACCAGCGGGAGGCCGGGGCCGGGGGTCGGGCGGAAGCGGGGCGGGACGGTGGCCCAGCCGGGGAGCGGGGCCAGGACGGGGTAGCTGAAGGCGACGCAGCGCAGCCAGGCCGGGGGCGCGGCGAGGTGGTCGGCGGCGAGGAGTCCGCCGCCGGAGAAGAACCAGAGGGCGATCCGGTCCGGGTCCACCCGGGGGTCGGCGCGGAGGGTGTCGAGGGCCGTGCTCAGGTCGTCTGCGGCCTGCGGGTAGTCGGTGAGGGCGTGCAGGCGGTGGTCGAGCACGGCGCCGACCAGGCCGAGGCTCGCCGCGTGGGCGGCGTGGCCGGTGTAGAGCGGCCAGTCCCGTGGGGTGGGGCGGGCGTCGGCGGGGAGCGGGCCGCCGTGGACCAGGAGGACGGCAGGGCGGGGCCCGTCCGCCTCCGGGAGGTGGAGGTCGAGCGCGCCGGTGCGGATGCGCGGGCGCGCGGGGACGTCCAGGACGAAGGGCCGCTGGTGGGGCGGGGCGGTGTCGGGAGCGGCCGTGATCCGGTGGCCCTCGTCGGCGGCGGCGCGCAGCAGAGCATCGGTCAGGGCCGGCGGGTCGGAGAGCATCGGCCAGTGGCCGGTGGGGAGTTCGACGAAACCGACCCGGGGGTCGGCGAGGGCGCGCAGGTGCGGCGGGCCGAAGCGGACGGCAGTCTCGACGGTGGCGAGGTCGGTGCCGCCCCCGGCGGTGCAGAGGATACCGGTGGTGGGCCAGGGCGCCGGGTCGCCGCCGAGGCGGAGCGGCTGGAGCAGGGTGGCGGCGGGCTGCGGTGCCGCGTACCGGTCGAGGAGGTCGAGCGCTTCGGGGGTGAGCCCGGCGGTGGAACCCCAGCGGTGCCACTGGTCCGGATCCGGGACGGGGACGGTGGCCGCCGGCCCGCCGGGAGCGGTGAGCAGCTCGCGGGTGAGGTGATCGGGCGTCAGGGCGAGCGCGGTGTCGCCGTCCCGGGGCAGGCCGGCGTCGAGGTGGACGATCCGGCCGATGCGTTCGCGGCGGCGGTCGGCGGCGCCGAGCACGGGGTGGATGGCGTAGCCGTGGCCGACCAGGACGAGCAGCTCGGGGCCGTCCAGGTGGTCGATCTGCTGGACCACGTCCTCGACGTGGGTCTCCAGGTCGGTGCCGGGGCCGGCCAGGTGGCGGCGTTCGCCGAGGCCGGTGAGGGTGAGCGGGTGGGCCTGCGCGCCCGCGCGGCGCAGCAGTTCTGCGGTCTCCCGCCAGATCCAGCCTCCGGTGAAGGGGCCGGAGACCAGGACGAACACCGTCATGTGGGACCTCCTGAGGGACGGTTCGGGTTCGCCGGTACGGTAGGAACTCCCCCTGAGGGAGGTTCAACCCTTGTCCGCTGAAGGCGATGTGTGGAGCATCGGCGAGCTCGCCGAGCGGGCCGGTACCACGGTGAAGACGGTCCGGTTCTACTCCGACCGGGGTCTGCTGCCCGAGGCCGGGCGCAGCTCGGGCGGCCACCGGCGGTACGGGCCGGAGGCCCTGGAGCGGCTGCGGCTGATCCGTTCGCTGCGGGCCCTGGACCTGCCGGTGCCTGAGGTGGGCCGGGTGCTGGAGCACGGGGACGGGCTGACGGCGGGTCTGACGGACGCCATCGACGGGCAGTTGCGGGTGCTGGGCGGGCAGTTGACGGCGCTGCGCTGGCGGGAGGCGGCGCTGCAGCTGCTCCGGGACACCCCGGTCGAACTGCGGGCGGAGCGGCTGCGGCTGGTCGGTGCGCTCTCCGCCCCGCCGGGGACGACGGCACTGGCCCGGTTCTGGCGGGCGGCGCTGCCCGCGCGGCTCTCGCGGCCGTTGGTCGCGGCGGTGCTGGACCACGCCGTGCCGCAGCCGCCCTCCGATCCGTCCCCGGCGCAGGTGCTGGCCTTCGCGGAGCTGCACGCGATCGCGACCGCTCCGTGCGGGGAGGGCGGGCGCTCGGGGACGGTGTGGACGGACCGGGTGCGGCGGCCGGACGTGCTGTACGACGGCCTGTTCGAGGCGTACTCCCTGGCCGTGCCGGAACTGACGGCGGATCGGGCACCCGGCCGGGGAACGGTGTTGGAGCGTTTCGTCGCGGCCCACGCGGAGAGCCGCTCGGAGCCGGACGGGCCCGGCTTCCGGCGGCGCCTGCACGGCCTGCTGTCCGCCGCCACCGATCCGGCGGTGGAACGCTACTGGGCACTGACCACCGCGTTCGCCCCGGCCGGGCGGACACCGACGGTGGGCGCCGCGCACGCCTGGATGCGGGACGCCCTCGCCGCGGACGTGGCGGCCACCGGCGGCTGAGCGACTGAGCGGCTGAGCGGCTGAGCGGCTGAGCGGCTGAGCGGCACGGTCCCGCTGGACGGCACCGGCCCGGCGGGACCGCCCCTGGGGCGGCAGACCACGGTGCGGGTCCTCGGCGGCGCCGTGCCACCGGTGTCACCGCGAGCGGTACCGGGTCACCTCCCCCGAATCAGCCGCTCGGCCGGGCGTTCGACGGCGTGGTGGCAGAGCGCCGCCAGCGCCGTTCCGGCCGCCAGCCAGCAGAGCCAGAGGAGGGCGGACGGCCAGAGGCCGTACCCGGCCTCGCCGTACGGGCCGATGCCGAGGCTGCGGGCGGTCAGGTGCAGCAGCGGGTAGTGCACCAGGTAGAACGCGAAGGACCACTGCCCCAGCAGCACGAACGGCCGCCTCCGCAGACCGAGTTGCGGACGGCCGCGCAACTCGCCGGCTGCCACCGCCGCGATCAGCAGCGCGAAGCCGGGAGCCAGCGCCTGATCCGACCACCAGTGGCCCCACCAGCCGAGCACGCGGCCCGACCAGACGGCCGCCAGGGTGCAGGCGATCAGGCCGAGCGCGGTCGGTGCACCGCAGCGGGGCCGCCACCCGCGGCGCATCGCCAGCGCGGCCGCCACGCCGAGGACGAAGGCCGTGATGCGGTAGGCCGGCAACCGCAGCACGAGGACCAGAACCGGTGTCGGCATCGGCTCCAGCAGGTGGAAGGCCAGCCACCGGTAGACCCAGGCGACGGCTACGGCGGCCACCGCCACGGCCGCCAGGGAGCGGCGGGAGAGGCGCAGTCCGCAGACCACGAGCAGCGGGAACAGCGCGTAGAAGTAGGCCTCGCAGGACAGCGACCAGCTGACCGGGTTGCCCGCAGGCGGCCCGCCCGGCAACCACGCCTCCAGCAACAGCAGGTTGCGCACGACACCCGGCCAGGCCGCCGACCACGCCTCGCCGAGTGCGGGCACGGCGAGCAGCGTGCCGAGCGCGAGCAACGGCCAGACCCGGGCGAACCGCCGGCGGTAGAAGGTGCCCACGGGTGTCCCCGGCCGCCAGGACCAGGACAGGACGAACCCGGAGAGGACGAAGAAGAACGTGACACCACCGTCGGCACACATCTCGGCCAACGAGGACGGCGTGCTCGCCGTCAGTTCCCGGGCGTGGCAGGCGAAGACCGCCAGTGCCGCGAACCAGCGCAGCGCGGTGAGCGACTCCAGTCGCACGCCCGGCCCGGACACCTGGGCGCCCGGGTCTCGGACGACGGCGCCACGAAGGGTGGCCAGGCTCAGCGCGAGCCCGCCTCGGCGGCGACGGTGGCCTGCGGGGCAACGACCGCGACAGTGGCCTGGGGAGCGACGACCGCGACGGTCGCCTGCGGACGCGGCGCAGCGACGGTGGCCTGCGGGCCCACGACCGCGACGGTGGCCTGCGGGGCGGCGACGGTGGCCTGCGGGCCCGGGGCACCGACCTGGGTGGCGCGCGGCTGCGGGCTCGTCGCACCGGAGGCCGACACGTTGCCTGCCAGGAAGCCGAGCGTGGCGAGGGCGGCCGTGCCGACCCCGGCCGTGATCAGACCGGCTTTGATGCGCATGGGAATTCCTCCGTCAGAAGTCGCCGGACGACGGCTCCGGGGCATGGTCCGCCCAGCCATCGCGGCGTGTCGTACACGTATCGGCCCAGGTGAAGGGCGTTTGACCGCAGCATAGTTGATCATCAGGAAGGTTCCCGCGCCATTGCCCGCCCGGCACCGAAGGTCTGCCTGAAGAGGCAGTTCGTCCCGATCCGGGCCCGCGGTGACGGTGGTCCACCGGTCGACGGCCCCGGCCTTCCCGGACGCATGGCGGCCGGGACCCGCGTGGTCACTGCCTTTCCACGGCACGGCTTCTGACGGCATCTCACAGGGGTCAGGTCGGTGGCGGCTGGTAGAACTGGGGCGGGTCCGCTCCAGCGGGCGGGCAGAGGGGGTGCGGGATGACGTCGGGTGTGCGGCTTTCGATCGCTGCGGGTGGGGCGGTCGTGGTCGGTGTGGTCTCGGTGGGCGACGGGTCGACCGGGCCGATCGAGACCGGCGTCGCCGCATGAAGCGTGCGCCGACCGTCCGGGCCGACGGGACGAGCTCGGTCGCGGTGGGCGGGGACGCCCACGGGCCGATCCTCACCAACCCGGTGTTCAACGTCTTCGCCGCGCCGGGGCCGGAGCGGCCCTCGGCCCTCCCCCGCACCCTGCCGCCGCAACCGGCGGACTTCACCGGGCGGGAGGAGGAGATCGGCCGCATCCTCGGCCGGGCCGGCGACCGCTCCGTCAGCGGATCGGGAGACGGCTCGGGAGGCCACTCCGGCGATCGCCCCGGCGGCGCCGCCGGGGACGGCCCCGGCCCGGAGGGGGCGGACCGAGTGGTGGTGATCACCGGCAAGCCGGGGGTCGGCAAGACCGCCCTCGCGCTGCACCTTGCGCACCACCCGGACGGCGACTTCCCCGACGGTCGGCTCTACGCCGACCTGCGCGGCATGGCCGACCGACCGTCCACGCCCGAGGACGTGATGGCCCGCTTCCTGCTCGCCCTCGGCATCCCGCAGGCCGAACTCCCCGGCAATCCGGACCGGTTGCTGGACGCGTACCGGCTGGCGCTGTCCGGCCGCCGCCTGCTGCTGGTGCTCGACAACGCCGCCGAGGAGCAACAGGTCCGCCCGCTGCTCCCGCCCGGGGGCGACGGAGCTCTGGTGCTGGTCACCAGCCGCAGCCGGCTGGCCGGGCTGGAGGGCGCGGACCGGCTCGACCTGGACACCTTCACCCCGGGGACGGCGCTGCGCTTCCTCCGGCAGGTCTGCGGTGCCGAACGGATCGACCGTGACCTGCTCGCCGCCGAGGCCGTGGTCGGCTACTGCGGCGGCCTCCCGCTGGCGCTGCGGATCACCGCCAACCGGCTGGTCACCAACCCCCGGCTGGGCACGGCGGCCCTGGTCCGCGAACTGCGCGACGAGCACGACCGCCTGGAGGCCCTGGAGGCGGGTGACCTGACGGTCCGTGCGGCCTTCGGACTCTCCTACGGCAGGCTGAACAAGGCGGCGAAGAGCACCTTCCGACGGCTGTCCCAGGTGCCGGGCGAGGACTTCGGCCCCGGCGTCTGCGCGGCCCTCACCGGCTTCGGGCTCCGCGAGGCCGCCAAGGCGCTCCGCAGGCTGGCCGAGGCCAACCTGATCGAGCCCGCCCCGGGCGACGAACGCTACCGGCTGCACGACCTGCTCCGGCTCTACTCGAAGGAGCAACTCGCCGAGGAGGGTGCCGAGTCGGTCACCGCCGCCGCCCGGCGGATGTACGAGTGGTACTTCCACGCGGCCGAAAGGACGCTGTGCCACCTCAACGGAATGCCGATGCCGCAGGCCCTCCAGGAGGGCGGTGCACCGGAGATCGCTTCCTCGGAGGACGCCGTCCGCTGGGCCGAGGCGGACCTCTCCGGCGCGATCCCCGCCCTCCGGCAGTTGCTGCGGCTGGCCGCACCCGACAGCGTCGTCAGCTTCGCGAGCGCCTTGGCGGACGTGGGTGAGATGACCGGCCGCTGGCGCGAGTGGGACGAGGCGATCACGGTCGGCCTCGAAGCCGCCGAGCAGGTCGAGAACCAGGACTTCAAGGCCGTTCTCCTGCTGCAGCGAGCCGAACTGGCCCGGGCCCGAAGGCAGTTCCGGGAGGGCATGGAGATCGCCCAAGAGGTCAGCGCCCTCGCCGAGGCCGAGGGCAATGCCCTGCTGCTCGCCACCTCGGACAACCTGGTGGCCCTCCTGTACATGTCCCTCGGGACCCCGGCGCAGGCGCGTCCCCTGCTGGAGCGGTCCCTACGACTGTCGCAGGAGCTCGGAGACCACCGCCTGGCCAGCAGGGTGCTCTTCAACCTGGGCACCGTGCACAGGGCGCAGGGCGACTTCGAGACGGCCGTCGAGTACTTCCGCCGTGACCTCCGGTTCTGCGAGGAGGTGCAGGACACACCGGGCACCGCCGAGGCGCTCAACACGCTGGCCACCACCCTGGTGGAGGTCGGTGACCGGGCGGCCGCCGAGCCCTACCAGCGAAGGGCCCTGGACATCTTCCGGCAGCTCGGCAACGGGTACAAGGAGAGCATGGTCCTCAACGACCTGGCGGTGACGATCCGTCACCAGGGCAGGTACGAAGAGGCGCTGGGCATGCATCTGGCGGACGCCGAGCTCTGCGCCGGTCTGGGGCACCGCTCCGGCGAGGCACTGGCCAAGTCGAACGCCGCGATCGTCCTCACCTCTCTCGGCCGCAACGAGGAGGCGCTTCCGCTCGCGGAGGAGGCCGTCGCCGTGCTCGCCGAGCTCGGTGACGACCAGTGGTTGGTGCAGGGCCTCGGCATCCACGCGGTCGTGCTCTTCGCCGTCGGGGAGGACGACGAGGCGGGGCGGTCGGCCGGGCGTGCGCTGGAGATCCTCGACCAGCACGGGTGGCACAGGGGCCGGGCCGAGCTCCATTTCAACCTCGCGATCGGGTACGACAAGGCGGGCTGCCCCCGAGAGACCCTCGATCATGCCGAAGCCTTCCTCTCCCTGCGGGAACGGCCGTCCGAGCAGCTCCGTACGCCCGCCCTCGTGATGGCCCGTGGGGCCGCCGCCGAGCTCGGCGACGAGGCCAAGGCCCTTCGCTACGAGGAGTTGCTGTCCACCACCGGGCCCTGAGCCTCCGGCGGCCCTGCCGGCCACGGGTGTCCGACGGGCCGTCAGGTCCGTGACGGCCGTGTAGCAGACTGCTGGTGATCAAGGCGGCCGTGCCGGAGCTCCGGGGCGGCCGCCCCGCCGTCCTCGGAGGAGCACCGTCATGACCTTTCCCGCCACCGGCCGCCGCGTCCTGATCAGCGGGGCCTCCCGCGGCCTCGGCCGCGCCGTCGCCCGCGCCTTCGCCGCCAACGGCGACCGGGTCGCCGTCCACTACGGCTCCCGGGAGGAGGAGGCCCGGGCCACCCTGGACTCGCTCGACGGCACCGGGCACGTCCTGGTCGGCGGCGACCTGACCGATCCGGCCGGGGCGGGGGCCGCCGCGGTGGTGGGGGCCGCAGCGGAGGCGCTCGGCGGGATCGACGTCCTGGTCAACAACGCGGCGGTGAACACCCCGCACCCGCCTGCCACCACGCCCTACGAGGACTGGGTCGCCGCCTGGCAGCAGCACGTCTCGGTCAACCTGCTGGCCACCGCCCACCTCAGCCACCTGGCCGCCCGGCACATGATCGACCAGGGCGGCGGCGGACGGATCGTCAACATCGGCTCCCGCGGCGCCTTCCGCGGCGAGCCCGACCACCCCGCCTACGGCGCCACCAAGGCCGCCGTCCACGCCCTCGGCCAGTCCCTGGCCGTCGCCCTCGCCCCGCACGGCATCGCCGTCGCCTCCGTCGCCCCGGGCTTCTTCGCCACCGAACGCGTCGCCGCCCGCCTCGACGGCCCCGAGGGCGCCGCAATCCGCACCCAGAGCCCCTTCGGCCGCGTCGCCACCCCCGAGGAGATCGCCGCCGCCGTCGCCTGGCTCGCCTCCCCCGCCGCCGAGTGGTCCTCCGGCACCATCCTCGACCTCAACGGCGCCTCCTACCTGCGGACCTGACGCCCAGGAATGTCGAAGCGGGCCGGTGTGCACGCATGGCACCCTGACCGGATGGCAGCGGAAACGGAGCACACCACGGCAGCGGGCTGGATCTGGCGCGTCCATCTCCAGGCGTTCCTGGGCCTGGTGGCCCGGTACGTGGGCCACGACTTCGACGCCACCGACTGGCAGGCCGTGTCCGTCGGCCTCGAGTCCACCGACGACGACCTCCCCGATCGCTGGTTCGCCTACCCGTTGGCCGGCACGCGTCACCGGGTGGACGTCCACCTCGCCAACGCCGTCGGAGGTGACGAGGTCTCCGTCCGCGTCCTGGGCTCGACGGACCGAGAACTGGTGCTGCGCGTGGACACGTTGATGGCCGCGTACGCCGCCGCTCCGCCCTGCCGGCCCACCTGACGCCGCCAGGACGGCCGGGGTTCAGGGAGTGGCGATGACCAGGAGGGTGCGGGCGGGGGCCGGGGTGGCGAGGCGGCAGCGGTGGGGGACGTCGCCGCGGTGGTGGGCGCTCTGGCCGGCTTTGAGGGTGAGGGGTGGCTGGCCTTCGACCTCGAGGACGATCTCGCCCTCCAGGACGTAGAGGAAGTCCTCGCCGGGGTGTTCGAACCAGCCGCGTTCGCCGAGACCGGGTTCGAAGTGGTGCTCGTAGGCCTCCATCAGGGTGCTGCTGCCGCCGGGGATGAGGACGCGGGCGATCTGGCCGGCGGCCTCGCTGACGCGGATGACCTGGGGGTCGCTCTCGTGGCTGACGGTGCCGGGGCGCTCCGGCGGGCGGAGGAAGGCGCCCGGGGGGACGTCCAGGGCCTCGGCGATGCGGTAGATCGAGGTGAGGCTCGGGGTGGTGAGGCCGCGTTCGAGTTGGCTCAGGAAGGGCTGGGAGAGTCCGGAGCGGGCGGCGAGCACGGCCATGGAGACGCCGCTCTCCTTGCGGCGGCTGCGGACCAGCCGGCCGACGGCGAGCGCCTCGGGTGCGGGTTCGGGTCGGGACACGCTGGTGAACGTACCCCATCGGTTCCTGACGGCCCGTCGGCCCGGAGAGGTTTCGCACGGCCGCAACACGGCGTTGATAAGTGACGTCAATTATTGACCTCACTTATATCGGCCCCGGCGGACGACGCCGTGGCTCCCCGAGGAGACGTCCGCGTGCACCCCACCGCTTCACCGCCGCTCGCCCGGCTCGCGCCACCCCTGCTGGCCGCGCTCGCCGTGCTGGCCGGCTGGACCGCCCTGGCCGGCTCCGGCGCCCTGGCGCCCGGCCTGCTGCCGACCCCCGCCGCCACCTGGCGGGCGCTTGAGGAGAGCGCCCGCACCGGCACGCTGTGGAGCGACCTCGCCGCCAGCCTCGGCCGGGCCGGACAGGGCTTCGCCCTCGGCGCGGCAGCGGGCTGCGCGCTCGGCTTCGCCACCGGCTACCTGCCCCGGCTGTCCGCCGCCGTGACGCCGCTGGTCTCCTTCCTGCGCCCGATCCCGGCGATCGCGCTGGTGCCGCTGGCCACCGCCTGGTTCGGCATCGGCGAGACGGCCAAGCGCCTGCTGATCGCCTACGCCGTCCTGCTGGCCGTCTGGCTCTACGTCCACGACGGCGTCTCCCGGGTGCCCGCCGCCCACCTGCGCGCGGCCCGTTCGCTCGGCGCGCCGCTGCACCGCCGCTTCGCCGAGGTGCTGCTCCCGGCCGCCGCCCCGGCCCTGCTGGCCGCCCTGCGCTACGGCGCCTCGGTCGCCCTGCTCGCCCTGGTGGCCGCCGAACTGGGCGGCGCCCAGGCGGGGTTGGCGTACCGGCTGCAGGTCGACGGGCAGTTCCTGCGCACCGACCGGATGTTCGCCGGGCTGCTGGTGCTGGGCCTGCTCGGCGTCACCGTCGACCTGCTGCTGGCCGCGCTGGGCCGCCGCGTCGTGCACTGGAGCGCGGCATGAGCCAGTCCATCCGCCTCGACGCGCTGACCGTCGGATACGGATCCCGCCGCCGCCCCACCACCGTCCTCGACGCGACCGAACTCACCCTCCCCGCAGGCTTGTTCACCGCCCTGCTCGGCCCGAGCGGCTGCGGCAAGTCGACCGTGCTGAACGCCGTCGCGGGCTTCGTCCGCCCCACCGCCGGCCTGGTGCTGGTGGGCGGCGAGCCGGTCACCGCCCCCGGCGCGGACCGCGGCGTGGTCTTCCAGCACTACGCGCTCTTCCCCTGGCTCACCGCCCGGGGCAACGTCGAGTTCGCCCTCAAGCGGCTCGGCCTGCCGCGCGCCGAACGCAGGCGCCGCGCCCTCGAAGCCCTGGCCGAGGTCGAGCTGGCCGACGGTGCGGAGAAGTACCCCGCCCAGCTCTCCGGCGGGATGCAGCAGCGCGTCGCGCTGGCCCGGGCGATCGCCGCCGAACCCCAAGTCCTGCTGCTGGACGAGCCGTTCGGCGCGCTCGACGCGCTGACCCGGCCCCGGATGCAGGAGCTGCTCATCCGGCTCTGGCGCCGCACCGGCCCGACGGTCCTGTTCGTCACCCACGACATCGACGAGGCGCTGGCCCTCGCCGAGCGGGTCGTGGTGCTGGGCGGCCGGCCCGGCCGGGTGGTCGCCGACCACACCGACCCGTCCGCTCCGGGGCTGCGCGAGCTGATCTCGCGGCAGCTCGGCCATGGCCACGAAGCCTGAACCCCCCTCCCCCGTAAGGAAGTCCACCGTGCTCCGCAGACCCCGTACGCTCGCCGCCGCCCTGCTCACCGTCCTGTTCACCGCCACCGCGTGCGCGGGGACGGAGCAGCCGACCGCCACCCCCGCCGTCACCATCGCCGGCAGCGACTACCTGGGCGGCGCCCCGGTCTACCTGGCGCAGGACCGCGAGCTCTGGCCGGCCGAGGGCGTCCGGGCCACCCTCCAGTCCTTCCCCACCGGCCGCGACGCGCTCAACGCCGTCCTCGGCGGCCAGGCCCAGCTCGGCGTGGTCGGCGACCTGCCCGCCGTCACCGCCGCGCTCTCCGGGCGCGACCTGCGCGTGGTCGCCGACCTGTCGCGCTTCGCCGACTGGCGGCTGCTCACCCGCACCGACCACGGCATCACCGGCTTCGACCGGCTCAAGGGCCGCAAGATCGGACTGCCGCAGGGCACCAACGTCGAGTACGCGCTCTCCCGGATGCTCGCCTCCGCCGGCCTGACCCCGGCCGACGTCCAGGTGGTCAACCTCGCGCCCAACCAGCTGCCCGCCGCCCTGACCCGGGGCGACGTGGACGCCGGGCTGACCTTCCCCAGCTCCTACGACGCCGTCCGCACCGCCCTCGGCGAGCGCTACGCCGAGCTGCGCTTCACCGGATACACCGCCCGCACCCTGCTGGTGGCCGGCCCCGCCGCCACCGACGACGCCCGCACCACCGCCGTCCTGCGCACCCTGCTGAAGGCCCAGGGCGAACTCACCGCCGACCCGGCCGGTGCCCGCCGCGCCGTGCTGGCCCAGTCCAACGGCACCCTGCGGAGCGGGTACGTGGAGGCCTTCCAGCCCGCCTACGAGTACCGGCCGACCCTCTCCGCCGAGCTGCTCCAGCAGCTCCAGGACGAGGCCGCCTGGGCCAAGGCCGCCCAGGGCCTGCCCGGCTCCGCCGACCGCGCCGCGCTGCTGGCCCGGCTGCACACCGCCCCGCTCGCCGCGGCCGACCCGGCCGCCGTCACCGTCCGCTGAACACCGTCGAACTCCCGTCCAGGAGAAGGAACATGACCGTCGACCAGAACACCCTCCGCCGCCGCGGCCTCGGCCTGCGCGCCCACGACCCCGAGCGCAGCTGGGGCGGCTACACCCTCTACACCCCGATCGCCGGCCCCGGCGAGGTGAAGCTCCTCGACATCCACGGCGAGGCCGTCCACACCTGGACGCTGGCCCACCCGCCCGGCCGCCACGGCCAGTTGCTCCCCAACGGGAACCTCTTCTACCAGGGCAAGGACACCGAGGGCCCCAGCCTCTTCCCGATCTGGGACGTCTACCACGGCGGCATCCTCCAGGAGGTCGCCCCCGACGGCACCGTGCTGCGCGAGGTCCGCCACCCCTTCCACCACCACGACGCCTCGGTGCTGCGCAACGGCAACCTTCTGGTGCTCGGCGTCGAGCCGCTGTCCACTTCCGACGCGGCCCGCATCCGCGGCGGCATCCCCGGCTCGGAGGCGCCGGGCGGGGTGATCTACGGCGACGTGGTGTACGAGCTGACCTGGGACGGCGAGGTGCTCTGGCGGTGGGCCGCGATCGAGCACCTGGACCCCGAACTCACGCCGCTCAACCCGCACTTCGCCCGCGAGCACTGGCCGATGGCCAACACCGTCAACGAACTCCGGGACGGCGGCGTGGTGGTGGGCTTCCGCAGCGCCTCCACCGCCGTCGCGGTGGACCGCGCGGACGGCTCGGTGCGCTGGCGGATCGGCCCGGAGGTGCTGGCCCAGCAGCACTACCCGCACGAGCTGGCCAACGGCAACGTGCTGGTATTCGACAACGGCACCTACCGCGACACCACCTCGGTGCCGTACTCCCGGGTGGTGGAGGTCGACCCCGCCGACGGCCGGACGGTCTGGAGCTACGAGGACAACCCGCCGCAGAACTTCTACAGCCCCTACATGTCCAGCGCCCAGCGGCTGCCCAACGGCAACACCTTCGTGGCCGAGGGCTCCTTCGGCCGGCTCTTCGAGGTGACCCCGGACGGCGACGTGGTCTGGGAGTTCGTGGTGCCCGAGTTCGGGGCCTTCGGACGGGGCGTCGGGCTGGAGTCCTCCCGGGGTGCGCAGAACGCGGTGTTCCGCGCCTACCGGTACTCGGCGGAGCAGGTCCCCTGGCTCTGAGCGCTCCGCACGGACACGTATGATTCTCGCTTGCCCTGGTTGGGGCGCTCGCCCGGTCCACCCACGGACAGACCCCCCAGGGAGAAGTGAGGAATGCCAGTGATCTGCGTCGGAGGCATGATCGGCATCGGCAAGACCAGCGTCGCCGAGCTGCTCGCCAAGGAGCTCGGCAGCGAGGTCTTCTACGAGAGCGTGGACGAGAACCCGATCCTGCCGCTCTTCTACACGGCGAGCCCCGAGGAGATCCAGGCCAACCGGTACCCCTTCCTGCTGCAGCTGTACTTCCTGCAGACGCGCTTCGCCGCGATCAAGGAGGCGTACAAGCAGGGCGACAACGTCCTGGACCGCTCGATCTACGAGGACTGGTACTTCGCCAAGGTCAACCACGACCTGGGCCGGATCAGCTCGCTGGAGATGCAGGTCTACGAGGGCCTGCTCGCCGAGATGATGCGCGAGATCGACGGCCTTCCGTACCGCAAGGCGCCGGACCTGATGGTCTACCTGAAGGCGGACTTCGAGACGGTGCTGCACCGGATCGGGCTGCGCGGGCGGGACTTCGAGCAGGACGAGGGCCTGGTGGAGTACTACCGGACGCTCTGGTCCGGGTACGACGACTGGGTCAACAAGCACTACTCGGCGAGCGAGGTGCTGGTGATCGACATGAACGACACCGACGTGGTGCACATCCCCGAGGATGCCGCCCGCGTGGCGCAGCAGGTGAAGGACGCCCTCGCGGCGGTCCGTCAGCCGGTCTGACCCCCGCCTCGTCCCGCGTCCCGTCACCACCGGGCCCGGCCCGCTCCCCCGAGCCGGGCCGGGCCCGGTCGCTTCACTTGGCGGGCGCGGCGGCCTTCGTCCTGGCCTGGAGCGCGCCGAGGACCTTGGCCGGCTCGTCCAGGGCGGCGCCGACGTTCTTCTTGATGTCGGCCGAGACGCCGTCCCAGCCGGTGTCGCCCAGGGGGTAGAAGGCGGCCTGCGGGAGCAGGGCGAAGAAGGGCTCAAGGTCCTTGTGGGTGCCGCTGGTGGTCATCGCGTCGAGGGTGTCCTGGGTGACCGGCATCAGGTTGTAGAGCTCGTCGAACGCCAGGGTGTTCTCGGTGGCGTACACGAAGTCGAGGAACTGCTTGATCTGCTCCCGGTGGCCGTTCTTCCTGAACGCCATCGTCCAGTCGGCCACGCCCAGCGTGGACTTGAGCGCGCCGGAGCGCCCGGGGATCGGGGCGACGCCGTAGTCGACCTTGCCGTCGCGGGCCTGCTGGATCAGCGAGGGGTGGCCGTTGAGCATCGCGGTCCGGCCGGCCGCGAAGTCCGCGAAGGCGGTCTTGCGGTCGGTGGCGGCGGGCTTGGCGTAGGTCAGCCTGGGTGCCACCAGGTTGGACTTGAGCCAGCCGAAGGTCTCGATGTTGGCCTGGCTGTCGAGCGTGTAGCCGCCGGCGTCGGCGATGCCGCCGCCGTTGCCGAGCTCCCAGAGGGTGCTCTCGGCCTGGGCCTCCTCGGGGCCGAGCGGGAGGGCGTAGGGGACGACGCCCGGGACCTTCGCCTTGATCTGCTCGGCGGCCTTCCTGACGTCCTCCCAGCTCCTGGGGACCTCGGTGACGCCGGCCTTGGCGAGGAGCGCCTTGTTGTAGAAGAAGGCGCGGGCCGAGGAGACGAACGGGATGCCGTACTGGACGCCGTCGACCTCGCCGGCCTTGGCGAAGGTGGGGAGGATCTTGCCGAGCGTGCTGCCGGAGAGCACCTCGTCGGCCCGGTAGAGCAGCTTGTCGGCGACCTTGTCGGCGTAGCCCCCGGTCTGCACGACGTCGGGCTGCTCCCCGTCGCGGATCATGGTCTTGACCCGCTCGTCGATGTCGTTCCAGCTGACCACCTGGACGTGGACCTTGATCTTCGGGTGGTCGGCCTCGAAGCGCCGGGCGAGGTCGCCCCAGTAGACCTCGGAGCTGTTGGCCGCCTTGTCGCCGTAGTCGGCGGCGACCAGTTCGAGGGTGACCGTCCCGCCCGGGGTGGTGGCGCCTCCGCTGCCGCAGGCGCTCAGGGCGAGCGCGCCGACGGTGCCGCAGGCCAGCAGGGTCAGGAGTCTGCCGTTCACAGCGGGACGGCCTCGCCCTCGGGGGCGGTGGTGACCGTGGTCAGCAGCGCGGTGACCACCTCGGTGACGGCGCGCCGGCCGGCCGCCAGGTAGCCGCGCGGGTCGACGGCCTGCGGGGCGGCGTCGAGTGCGGCACGCACCGCGCCGGTCATCGCGATGTTGAGCGCGGTGCCGATGTTGACCTTGCTGATGCCACCCCGGACGGCGCGCCGGATCTCCTCGTCGCTGACGCCGGAGGAGCCGTGCAGGACCAGCGGGACGTCCAGCGACAGGCGTATCCGGTGCAGCAGTTGATGGTCGATCAGGGCGTCGCGCGAGGTCATGGCGTGCGAGCTGCCGATGGCGACGGCGAGGGCGTCGACGCCGGTCTCCTCGACGTAGCGCCGGGCCTCGGCGGGGTCGGTGCGGGCACCGGGGGCGTGGGCGTCGAGCGGGCCGTGGCCGTCCTTGCCGCCGACCTCGCCGAGCTCGGCCTCCAGCCAGAGGCCGTTGGCGTGCGCCCAGTCGGCGGCCTCCCGGGTGGCCTCGACGTTGCGCTCGTAGGACAGGTGCGCGGCGTCGTACATGACGGAGCCGAAGCCGCAGTCGGCGGCCTGCAGGAGCAGGGCCCGGTCCTTGACGTGGTCCAGGTGCAGGGCGACCGGGACGGAGCTGCGGCGGGCGGCGCTGACGGCGGCCGCCGCCAGCGGGTGCAGCTGTCCGCCGTGGTACTTCACGGCGTTCTCGCTGACCTGGAGGATCACCGGGGCGCCGACCGTCTCGGCGGCGGCGATCACGCCCTGGAGGTGTTCGAGGGTGATGACGTTGAACGCCGCGACGGCGCTGCGGTGGGCGGCGGCTTCGGCGACGAGTTCGCCGGAGGCGGCGAGCGGCATGGCGGGCCTTTCGTGGGCGTACGGGCAACCGATCATGATCATTTGCATGAACGTGATTACGGTGGGGCTTATTTAAGCAGTTTCGAGCACGCATGCCCATGGTCCGGCGGATCGCGATCCCGTCACGAAGCCCGAGCCGCCGCCCGACCTCTTGACTGAACACGGCCGTACTGCCACGGTTTGCGCAAAACTGCGCTCGATTGCCATGTATCGCGCAGCTTTGATCACCCCTCTGATCACCCACACCACGCAGTGACGAGGAGTCACCATGAAGCGTCGTGATCTGCTCCGGGCGGGCGCGCTGGCGTCCGGATTCGCCCTGCTCCCGGTGAGCGTGCGCAACGCGCTCGCCCTGGAGGCCCCCACCGGCGGGCTCGGAGCCATCGAGCACGTCGTGATCCTGATGCAGGAGAACCGTTCGTTCGACCACTACTACGGCACCCTGCGCGGGGTCCGGGGCTTCAACGACCCGGCGGCCGTCACGCTGCCGAACGGGAACCTGGTCTTCAAGCAGCCGAACGGCGCCGGATCGGTCCTGCCGTTCCGGGTCGGCGACCAGTTCCTCTCCGGCACCGCCCACGACTGGACCTCGGGCCACGCCGCGTGGAACAACGGCCGCAGCGACCAGTGGGTGGCGAAGAAGGGCACCCAGACCATGGCCCACTTCGACCGGGCCGCGCTGCCCTTCTACCACGCGCTCGCCGACGCCTTCACGATCTGCGACGCCTACCACTGCTCGGAGCTCGGCCCCACCAACCCCAACCGGCTCTTCATGTGGTCCGGCAAGCTCGGCTACGAGCCCGGCAGCACCACCACGCGCGCGATCGGCAACGCGGCCTGGCAGAACCCCGGCCACACCGGCTACACCTGGACCAGCTACGCCGAGCGCCTGGAGGCGGCCGGCCGCAGCTGGAAGACCTACCAGGAGTGGGACAACTACGGCGACAACAGCCTCGACTACTTCACCAGCTTCCTGACCGTCGGCCGCAAGGCGGTCGCCTTCGCCCGCGACGACGCCGGCAAGCCCTTCCCCAACGTGGAGTACTTCCACTACGCGCTCCAGGCCGCCGCCCCGGCCCGGCAGAGCCAGCTGCTGGCCCAGCTCGACCAGGGCCTGACCACCCTCACCGCGGCCGAGCGCAGCCTGTACGACCGGGGCCTGGCCCGCCTGAGGCCCGGTCAGCTGGCCGCCGCCTTCCGCGCCGACGTCGCGGCCGGGAAGCTCCCGGCGGTGTCCTGGATCGTCGCCCCGGAGAACCAGTCCGAGCACCCGGACTGGGGCCCGAACACCGGGGCCGAGCTGGTGAAGCAGATCCTGGACGCCATCGCCTCCGAGCCGACGGTGTGGAACAAGACCCTGTTCCTGCTCAACTACGACGAGAACGACGGCTACTTCGACCACGTGCCGCCGCCCGCCCCGCCGGTCTCGGCCAACGACGGGCTGTCCACCGCCGCGCTCGGCGACGAGCTCTACGGGAGCGAGGTGATCGGCCTCGGCGTCCGCGTCCCGCTGCTGGTGGTCTCCCCGTGGAGCCGGGGCGGCAAGGTCTGCTCCGAGGTCTTCGACCACACCTCGGTCCTGCGGTTCCTGGAGAGGTGGACCGGCATCGCCGAGCCGAACATCTCGCCCTGGCGCCGGGCCGTCTGCGGGGACCTCACCTCGGCCCTGGACACCACCCAGGCCACCGCGAGCTACCCGAACCTGCCCACCCCGGTGCCCACCGGCGGCCCGCGCTCCACCAACCCCGCCCCGCCCGGCACCCAGGTGATGCCCGGTCAGGAGCCGGGCGTGCGCACCGCCCGGCCGCTGCCGTACGACCTCACAGTCTCGGCGAGCGCCACCGCCGCCTCGCTCGGGATCACCTTCACCAACAACGGCACGGCCGGCGCCCACTTCTACGTGCACGCAGGCGCCTTCCGGACCGACGGCCCGTGGCGCTACACGGTCGAGGCGGGCAAGTCGCTCAGCGACACCTGGCAGGCGGGCACCCCCACCGGCGCCTACGACCTCACCGTCACCGGCCCCAACGGCTACGTCCGCCGCTTCGCGGGCAACCGGGTGACCGCCACCACCTCCGGCAACGCCAACCCCGAGGTCACCCTGCGGCACGACCCGGCCGCCGGCCTGGTCTGGCTGCGGATGGCCAACTCCGGCTCCGCCGCCTGCACCCTCACCGTCCGCACCGGCAACCGCGGCGGCGGCCCGTGGACGTACCAACTCGCGGCGGGCGCGAGCACCGAGGACTACTTCTCGGCCGGCGGCACCCTGGCCGGCTGGTACGACCTGACGGTGACCGCGTCCACCACCGACGGATTCCTCCGGCGCTTCGCCGGCCACCTGGAGAACGGCGCCGAGAGCATCAGCGACCCCACCATGGGCTCCGCCCAACTCCCTTGCACCGTCAAGTACTTCGACAGCCAGGAGCTCACCGGCGAGAACGGCGCCGCGGTCAACGCCGTGGACGGCAACCCCGCCACCCTCTGGCACACCCGCTGGTCCGGCACCACGGACCCGCTGCCGCACGAGATCCAGCTCGACCTCGGCACCAGCCGCACCGTCACCGGCCTGCTCTACCTGCCCCGGCAGGACGGCGGCGCCAACGGCCGGATCGGCTCGTACGAGCTGCAGTTGAGCACCGACGGCACCACCTGGGGCACCCCCGTCGCGAGCGGGACCCTGGCCGACACCGCCGCCGCCAAGACCATCCGCTGCTGGCCCACCACCGCCCGCTACCTGCGCCTCCGGGCCCTGACCGAGGCCGGCAACCGCGGCCCGTGGACCAGCGCCGCCGGCCTCGCCCCGCTCGGCTGGTAGTGGCGGTTCTGCGCAATAGTGATTGAAACTGTGCACCTCTAAGCACGTTCGCACTCTTGACTGCACTTTTGGCGAATGATGTCATGCCGTGCGCAGCCCGCGATCCGGGCTGCGCCCATCCCCCCGTGAAGGACGTCGCATGCGCCTGAGCACAGCACGCTGGTTGGAACGATGGGGCAGGAAGCGGCCGTTGGCCGCCGGGTTGGCCGCCGCGATGCTGGGAGCCGTGCTCTCGGTGGCCGGGCCGGTCTCCTCTGCGGCGGCCGTGACCGCCGGAAACGCCACCGGAGTCACCCAGTCCGGGAACACCTACACCGTCAGTTCGTCCACCGGCGCCAAGGCCCGGGTGGTGATCGCCCGCGCCGACATCTTCCGGATCTGGCTCTCCCCCAACGGTGCCTTCACCGAGGACCCGGCCGGCACCGACCTGGCCGTGAAGACCGACTTCGGCCCGGTGACCAGCAGTTGGACCGACGCCGGGAGCTACTTCCGGATCTCCACCGCCTCCATGACCATCCGGGTCAACAAGTCCCCGATGCAGTTCGCCCTCTACCGGGCGGACAACACCACCCTGGTCTGGCAGGAGTCCCAGCCCACCAGCTGGACCGGCACCCAGACCACCCAGTACCTCGCCCAGGGCGCCGACGAGCAGTTCTACGGCACCGGTCTGCGCCTCGGCGAGTGGGCGCTGCGCGGCAAGACCGTGCCGATCTCGGTCAACAACAAGTGGCGCGAGAACGACAACGCCAGCCCGGCGCCGTTCTACATGTCGACCAACGGCTACGGCGTCATGCGCAACACCTGGACACCCGGCAACTACGCCTTCACCGCGCCGGGTTCGTTCACCCACGACGAGAAGCGCTTCGACGCCTGGTACGTGGTCGGCGACTCGCTGAAGGGCGTGCTCAACAACTACACCGACCTGTCCGGCAAGCCGTTCCTGGCGCCGATGTGGGGCTTCGAACTCGGCAACGCCGACTGCTTCAACGCCTCCAACCCGGACTACCAGGGCGACCACAACCGGGCCCGCCACCAGACCACCCCCGACGTGGTGGGCTACGCGACCGACGCCCGCAACGCCGACATGCCCTCGGGCTGGTTCCTGCCCAACGACGGCTACGGGTGCGGCTACACGGACCTGAAGAACACCGTCGACGGCCTGAAGGCCAAGGGCTTCCAGACCGGTCTGTGGACCTCCACCGGCCTGTCCGGCATCGACAACGAGGTCGGCGTGGCCGGCAGCCGGGGCGTCAAGACCGACGTGGCCTGGATCGGCGGCGGCTACAAGTACGCCTTCGACGGTGTCAAGCAGGCCGTCAACGGCATCGAGAACAACTCGGACGCCCGTCGCTACGTCTGGACCGTGGACGGCTGGGCCGGCACCCAGCGCAACGCGGTCGTCTGGACCGGCGACACCTCGGGCACCTGGGACGCCATGCGCTGGCACGTCCCGGCCATCACCGGCGCGGGCCTGTCCGGCCTCAACTACGCCTCCGGCGACATCGACGGCATCTTCGGCGGCAGCCCGAAGACCTACGTCCGCGACCTGCAGTGGAAGGCCTTCACCCCGGCGTTCATGACCATGTCCGGCTGGGGCCCGGTCAACCCGACCGCCGGGTACTCGGACAAGCAGCCGTGGCGCTTCGCCGAGCCGTACCTGTCGATCAACCGCAAGTACCTGCAGCTGAAGATGCAGCTGATGCCGTACCTCTACACCGCGAGCCAGACCGCCTCGCAGACCGGCGTGCCCTCCACCCGCGCCATGGTGCTGGAGTACCCGAACGACCCGGTCGCCCGCGGCAACCTGACCAGCGGTCAGTTCATGGCCGGTGACTCCTTCCTGGTCGCCCCCGTGGTCACCGACACCGCCACCCGGGACGGGATCTACCTCCCGGCCGGCACCTGGACCGACTACTGGACCGGCAAGGCCTACAACGGCCCGGGCTGGCTGAACGGGTACTCCGCCCCGCTGGACACCCTGCCGCTGTTCGTCAAGGGCGGTGGCATCGTGCCGATGTGGCCGAAGATGAACTACACCGGGGAGAAGCCGGTCGACACCCTGACCTACGACGTCTACCCGCGCGGCAACTCCGCCTTCACCCTCTACGAGGACGACGGCATCACCCGGGCCTACCAGAGCGGCGCCTCGGCCACCCAGGCGGTCACCGTCACCGCGCCCGCCTCGGGCACCGGCAACGTCACCGTCAACGTGGGTGCCAGCAACGGGAGTTACACCGGCAAGCCGGCCTCCCGCGGCTACCAGTTCTCGCTGCACGCCGCCGCGGCGCCGAGCAGCGTCTCGGTCGACGGCACCGCGCTGACCGCCCAGGCCTCGAAGAGCGCCTACGACGCCGCCGCCAGCGGCTGGTACTTCGACGCCACCGACCGCTCCGGCGTGCTCTGGGTGAAGACCGGCAGCAAGTCCGGTGCCTTCACCGTGACCGCCAACGGCCTTGCCGTGACGCCCGGTTCGGCCATCCCGTCCAGCTCCGCCCCGATCTCCCAGGCGGGGTGGACCCTGGTCGGCGCCGACAGCCAGGAGACCTCGGGCGAGAACGGCGCGGCCACCAACGCCTTCGACGGCAACACCGGCACCATCTGGCACACCAAGTGGTCCGGCACCGCCGACCCGCTGCCGCACGAGATCAGGATCGACCTCGGCGCGCGGTACGACGTCGACAGCGTCACCTACCTGCCCCGGCAGGACGGCGGCGTCAACGGCCGGATCGGGAACTACGAGCTCTACGTCTCGGACTCCCCGACCAGTTGGGGCACGGCGGTCGCCACCGGCACCTTCGCCGACACCGCCGCCGCGAAGGCCGTCACCTTCGCCCCGGTCACCGGCCGGTACCTGCGGCTGCGGGCGCTGACCGAGGCCGGCGGCCGCGGGCCGTGGACCAGCGCGGCGGAGATCACCGCCACGGGGAAGGCCACGCCGCTGCCCAGCAACGTCGAACTGGTCAACGGCGCGTCCTCCACCTGCGTGGACCTGCCGGGCAGTGCCACCACCCCCGGCACCCAGCCGACCCTCTACAGCTGCCACGGCGGCCCCAACCAGCGCTGGACCTTCCAGCCGAACGGCACCCTCACCGGCCTCAACGGCGTCTGCCTGGACGGCGGTTCGACCACCGTCGCCGTCCAGACCTGCGCCACCGGCGCGGCCGCCCAGCAGTGGAAGCCCGGCAGCGGGAACACCGTCACCAACGGCACCCGCTGCCTGACCACCGCCGGGGCGGCCACCGCCAACGGCACCAAGCTCCAACTCGCCACCTGCGACGGGAGCGCGGCCCAGCGGTGGACCCCCACCCCGTGACGCCGCACTGAACCCGACGCACCGACACCGGCCGGGCGGCCGCACCCCTTCCCCGGGTGCGGCCGTCCGGCCGGCCCGCACGCTCCTTCCCCCTCTTCCCCCAGGGAGTTCGGAATGAAGCCGAGCACCATCCTGGGCCGCGCCCTCGCCGCCGCCCTGCTCACCACCGCCCTCTCCCCCGTCGCCGTGTCGGCGGCGGCCGAACCCGTCAACCCCGCACCCGGCGTGGTCCCCGCCCTCCAGCAGTGGACCGGCGGCACCGGCCGGACCACCCTCACCGCCGCCACCCGGATCGTGGTCCCCGCCGGGGCCTCCCCCGCCGTCCAGTCGCTCGCCGCACAACTCTCGGCCGAGTCGGCGGAGTTGACCGGCCTCCGGCCCGCCGTGGCGACCGGCACCCCGGCCGCCGGGGACATCGCCCTGTCCGTCGACCCGGCGGCCGACTTCGGCACGGCCAAAGCCGAACTGCGCCCGGAGGCCTACCGGTTGAGCGCCGGTGCCGCCGTGAGCATCGTCGGCGGCGGTGACAAGGGCCTCTACTACGGGACCCGGACGCTGCTCCAGGCCGTCCTCGGGTCGGCCGACCGGGCCAGCGTCCCGGTCGGCACCGCCGTCGACTACCCCGACTACGCGGTGCGCGGCTTCATGCTGGACGTCGGACGCCGGTACTACACCCCGGAGTTCATCAACTCCTACCTGCACTGGATGGGCTGGCTGAAGCTCAACACCCTTCAGCTGCACCTCAACGACAACGAGATCAGCCCGCCGAACGGCGACTGGTCCCAGGCCATCTCGGCCTTCCGCCTCAAGAGCACCAACCCCGCCTTCGCCGGCCTGGCCGACGCCCAGGGCTACACCCGCCAGGACTGGGACGGCTTCGAGTCCACCGCCGCCGCCAACGCCGTCACCCTGGTCCCCGAGATCGACGCCCCGGCCCACGCCCGCGCCTTCATCAAGTTCCGGCCGGGCCTCGGCCTCAACGGCGGCAACTCCGACCACCTCGACCTGTCCAAGCCCGCCACCACCGACTTCATGAAGAGCGTCTACGCCGAGTTCGCCCCGTGGTTCCGCGGCCCCGCCGTCCACATCGGCATCGACGAGTACCCGCGCGAGCTGACGGCCCAGTACAAGACCTACGTCAACGCCATCGCCCCGTACGTCCGTTCGCTCGGCAAGCAGGTCAACGCCTGGGGCAGCTTCACCGTGATGGGCGGCAGCGGAGCCGGCTACGACAAGGGCATGGCCGTCAACAGCTGGAACAACGGCTGGTACGGCCCCAAGGCGGCCATCGCCGACGGCTACAAGGTCATCAACTCCAACGACGGCCTGCTCTACGTCGTGCCGTTCGCCGACTACTACCACCCGCAGGGCCTCGACGGGCAGTCCATCTTCAGCAGTTGGGCCCCGAACGTCTTCGGCGGCGGCCAGGACCTGCCGGCCCAGGACCCGAACCTGCTCGGCGCCATGCCCGCCGTCTGGAACGACAAGGTCCGGCTGAGCTACACCGAACTCCAGACCCACACCCTGATCGAGAAGAGCTTCGCCGCCCTCGCCCAGAAGATGTGGTCCCCCGCTGCCGGGGGCAGCGACTACACCGCCTTCCTCACCAAGGTCGCCACCGTCGGCCAGGGCCCCGGCACCGCCTACCTCCCCGACACCGTCACCAGGCCCACCGGCACCCCGGGCGACCTGGCCTTCCAACGGCCCGTCACCGCGTCCTCGACGGAGACCACCGCCTTCCCGGCCTCCTATGCCGTCGACGGCAACGCCACCACCCGCTGGGCCAGCCAGTACAGCGACAGCCAGTGGATCCAGGTCGACCTCGGCTCGCCCCAGCGGATCGGCTCCGTCCGGCTCGCCTGGGAGGCCGCCTACGGCAAGGACTACGACCTCCAGACCTCCACCGACGGCACCACCTGGACGACCGTCGCCCAACGCCGCGGCCGCACCACCGCCGGCACCGACACCCTCACCTTCACCCCCACCACCGCCCGCTACCTGCGCCTCCAGGGCATCACCCGCGGCACCACCTACGGCTACTCCCTCTACTCCCTGGAGGTGTCGGCCTGACAGGATGGCCCGGGGCGGCGGGAGGGCCGCCGGCGACGACAGCAGAGGAACCGAGCACGACATGACCACCGAAGCACCCAAGCCCCTGCTGCTGCCCGACGGCCGCCCCGCCGCCCACGCCTGGACCCTGGACCCGACGCTCCGTCACCTCAACCACGGCTCCTTCGGCGCCGTCCCGCTCGCCGCACAGCAGGAGCAGCAGCGGCTGCGCGAGGAGATGGAGCGGGCCCCGGTGGTGTGGTTCCCCGGGCTGGCGGGGCGGGTCGCGGCGGCCCGTGCGGAGGTGGCCGGCTTCCTGCGGGTCCCGGCGCGGGACCTGGCCCTGGTGCCGAACGCGAGCGCCGGGGCCAGCGTCGTCTACGGCAGCCTCCCGCACCGGGCGGGCGGCGAGGTGCTGGTCACCGACCACGGCTACGGGGCGGTGACCATGGGTGCCGAGCGCCTGGCCCGCCGCTGGGGCGGGCGCGTGCGCACGGCGCACGTCCCGCTGGAGGCCACCGCCGAAGAGGCCGCCGCCGCCGTGCTCGACGCGGTCACCGACCGCACCGCGCTCCTCGTCCTCGACCACATCACCTCCGCCACCGCCCGGCGCCTGCCGGTGGACCTGATCGGCACGGCCGCCCGGGCGGCGGGCATCCCGCTGCTCGTCGACGGGGCGCACGTGCCGGGTCTGATCGAGGACCCGCTGGCCGGGCTGGAGTTCGACGCCTGGGTGGGCAACCTGCACAAGTTCGGGTGCGCCCCGCGCGGGGCCTCGGCCCTGGTGGTCCGCAGTGAACTCCGGGACGAGCTCTACCCGTTGGTCGACTCCTGGGGCGCGCAGGAGCCCTTCCCCGAACGCTTCGACACCCAGGGGACGCTGGACGCCACCAGCTACCTGGCCGCCCCGGCCGCCCTGGACTTCGTCGAACGGACCTGGGGCTGGGCCACCGTCCGCACCTACCTCTCCGACCTGGCCGACCACGCCGAGCACCTCATCGGCCGGGCCTTCGCCGAGCTGACCGGCGAGAGCGCCGCCGCCGAGGTCGGCATGCCGGTGAACGCCCTGCGGCTGGTCCGCCTCCCCGACGGCCTGGCCGGCACCCGCCTGGAGGCCGACGCCCTGCGCGACCGGGTCGCCGCCGAACTCGGCGTCGAGGCCGCCTTCACCAGCTTCGGCGGCACCGGCTACTTCCGGCTCTCCACCCACGCCTACAACACCGCGGCCGACTACGAGGACTTCGCCGAACGCTGCGTCCCCGTCCTCGCGGACTGGGCCCACCGGGCGCGGAACGCCCGCTAGAGGCGGACCGGCAGCGCCGTCAGGCCCCGGAACAGCCGGGAGTGACGCCAGGTCAGCTGCTCCGCGGGTACGGCGAGCCGCAGGGCGGGGAAGCGCTCCAGCAGGACCCGCAGGGTGATCTCCACCTCGGCGTGGGCCAGCGGTGCGCCCAGGCAGCGGTGGGCGCCGTGGCCGAAGCTGAGGTGTGCGGCGGCGTCCGGCCGGGCGAGGTCCAGCCGGTCGGGGTCGGCGAAGCGGGCCGGGTCGCGGTTGGCCGCGCCCGGGCAGACGAAGACCGGGGTACCGGCCGGGACGGGGGTCGCGTCCGCGCCGAGGGTGGTGGCGGCCGGGGCCCAGCGCCAGGTGGCGATGGAGACCGGGGCGTCGTAGCGCAGCAGTTCGTCGACGGCGGCGGGGATGCGGCCCGGGTCCGCGAGCAGCTCGGCCCAGGCCTCCGGGTGGCGCAGCAGCGCGAGCACGCCGTTGCCGATCGCGGCGGTGGTGGTCTCGTGGCCGGCCACCAGCAGCAGGACGGCGAGGGAGAGCAGCTCGTGCTCGTCCAGCGGGGCGTCCTCGCCGTCGCGGGCGGCGATCAGTTCGGAGATCAGCGCGCCGTCGGGGGCGGTGCGCTTGGCGGCGATCAGCTCGGCCATGTACGCGGACAGCGCGTGCGAGGCGGCGTCGATCCGGGTGTGGTCCCCGGTGACGAACAGCTCCGCCGACCAGACGCCGATCGCCGGCCGGTCCCGCTCCGGGACGCCGAGCAGCTCGCAGATGACGGTGACCGGCAGCGGGGCGGCCAGGCCCTCCACCAGGTCGACCTCCTGCCCCGGCTCCCAGTGGGCGGTCAGCTGCCGGGCCAGCGCCTCGATCGCGGGGCGGAGCCGGTGGACGGTGGCGGTGGTGAACGCGCGGGAAACCAGGCGGCGCAGGCGGGTGTGCTCGGGCGGGTCGGTGGTGAGCATGTTGCGCGCGACGGCGGGGTGCAGGGCGCGGTCGGAGTCCTTGTCCGCGAAGTACGCCCCGGTGTCCTTGGACAGGGCCCCACCGGCGAGCGCCTGCCGCGCCTCCTGATGCCCCGTCACCACGACCGCCCCGTCCGGCGCCCCCGCGAACGGGATCGGGAGGACCGGCGCCTTCGCGCGCAGCGCGGCGTAGTACGGGTACCGGTCGCGGTAGAAGGCCGGGTCGTTCAGCACCATGCGTCCGTCCGTCCCCCTCGGCGTCCCGGGCAGCAACGATCGTATCCCCCCGGGTTCCCGCCGCGTTCGATCCGTCGGCACCCCGGTGCGGCAGACCGCCCGGAAAACCCGGTGGCAACAGCTCTCCGGATCCTTATGATCACCGGATGATCGAAGGCACGTTGGTACGACTGCGGGCGCCGCGCGCCGAGGACGTGGACGCCCACGTTCGGTGGCGCAACGACCCGGAGGTGGTGCACTGGGCGACCGGGGGTGACCCGCACTTCGGGCCGATCACGCGGGAGTCCATGGAGCGCTTCCACGACGGCAGGCTCCGTCAGGACCCGCGCGTGGAGGCCACGTTCACGGTGGAGGACTTGGCCGAGGGGCGCGTGATCGGCAGCATCGGCTACCGCGACCTCGACCCGTTCGCGGGGCGGGCCACCGTGGGGATCCTCATCGGCGAGCGTGACCGCTGGGGCGGCGGGTACGGCTCCGAGGCTCTGAACCTGCTGCTGGGGCACCTGTTCGGGTCGTGCCGGCTGCGGCGGGTCGAGCTGGACACCTGGAGCGGCAACGAACGGGCCGTCCGGGCCTTCCGCAAGGCCGGCTTCGTCGAGGAGGGGCGGCGGCGCGAGAGCGTGCGGGTGGGCGAGCGGTGGTACGACAGCGTCCTCTTCGGGCTGCTCGACCACGAGTGGGCAGCGCACCGCGCCGCCTCGTAGCGG
Source organism: Kitasatospora sp. NPDC001664 (assembly GCF_053596675.1). Lineage (NCBI taxonomy): Bacteria > Bacillati > Actinomycetota > Actinomycetes > Kitasatosporales > Streptomycetaceae > Kitasatospora > Kitasatospora sp. NPDC001664. The sequence continues at coordinate 10,555 of NZ_JBSFGS010000035.1, read as the reverse complement.
CCGCTCCCGGCCGGAGACCGCCCCGAGGTCGCGGTCGGGCCGTCGCTCCTCGGACCGGCTCCCGGTGGCGGAAGCGTCGGGAACGGCCCGGGGAGCGAGGTGGCGGTGAGGCCGCGTCAGGCGGCGTCGATGCCGTGGGCGGCGATCAGGTGGGCGCTGCCGTCGACCAGGCGGTAGGAGAGGCCGACCACGGCGAGGCGGCCGGCGGCGATGGCGTCGGCGAGGATGCGGGAGCGGTCGACCAGCAGGTCGACGGTCTGGCGGATGTGCTCGGCTATGAACTCGCCGTCCTCGGTGTGGCCGGCCGCGCGGGCGGTGAGCACGCTGGGGGTGACGCGCTCGATCACGTCGCGGACGAAGCCCGGGGCCCGGGTGCCCGCCTCGACGGCGGCGCGGGTCGCGGCCACGGCGCCGCAGGAGTCGTGGCCGAGCACGACCACCAGCGGGGCGCCGAGCACGGCCACGCCGTACTCGATGCTGCCCAGCACCTCGGGGCCGACCACCTGGCCGGCCGTGCGGACCACGAAGAGGTCCCCGAGGCCGCGGTCGAAGATGATCTCGGCGGCGAGGCGGGAGTCGGCGCAGCCGAACATCACCGCGAAGGGGTTCTGCTCGGGGGCGGTCTCGGTGCGGCGGGCGGCGTCCTGGTTGGGGTGCTCGGGCTCGCCGGTGACGAACCGTTGGTTCCCGGACATCAGCATCGCGAAGGCGTCGGCGGGGGTGGTGGGGAGCGTGGTCGACATGACCGCAGCCTACGGCGCGGATCGGACGCGTGATCGAACGGGTCCGCCAGTCGGGCAGGATGACGGCGTGAACGGGCGTGGAGAGGGGCCTGGGGTGGCGCGGTACGCGTTGGTGGGGTGGGACCGGAGCGAGGTCTGGGGCACCTGCGAGGAGGTGACCGGACTGTCCGGGGAGGACCGGCGCGAGACGTACGAGCTCTTCGGCTGGGTCCCGGAGCAGGGCACGGCGGCGGGCTGGCTCGGCGACCGGGTCTGGCTGGTGCCGCAGGGCCCCGGCGTCCAGGACCCCGAGCACGACGACCCCTGGCTGCTGGAGGACGTGCTGAGCCTCGGCGGGCGCGCCGGGGCCTTGGCGGTCTCCGCCAGGGCCGCGTACCTGGCCCCGCCCGAGGACCACGAGGGCCCGGTCCGGCTCACCGACGGGCACAGGTGGCTCGGCTCCTGCGAGGGCTTCACCCGGATCGTCCCGGCCGAGGAACCGCGATCCCCCGTGGTGCTGCGGGGGCTGGCCCCGGGTGCAGGACTGCGGGCAGCCCTGGCGAAGGGGACCCGGCAGGCGCTCCACCTGGACGAGACGTACCTGGAGATCCGCGACGACCGCAGCGAACTGCTGACGGACCGTCTGATGTGGGCCACCGTCACCGCGTGGCATCCGTCCGCCGCCGGGCCGGGGCTCATCGACCTGGAGCTGGACGGCGGCGACTTCGAGCCGCTGCCCGAGCACGCCCGGCCGCTCCTGGAGCGCTGGTTCACCGGCCCGCCGGCCACCCCCGGCACCTGGGTCGGCCTCGGCCCCAGGGAACGGCAGGCCTGGCTCGACCTCGTCCGCGAGCGCGGCTGCCGGATCCACCACCAGCCCCGCCCACCCGGCCGGGCCTATGAGCTCGACGGCCGCCACATCACCGACGCGACCTCCCTGTACCTCGCCCTCGGCGAGGCGGTGAACGGCCCGGGCGGCTACTTCGGCGCCAACACGGCCGCCGTCGACGACTGCCTCTGCGGCTCCTTCGGGCACACCTCCCCCGCCACCCTGACCTGGCACTCCTCCGCGACCGCCCGCGAGCACCTGGCGGCGGAGCTCGACTCGGACGGAACGCGGTACGACCTCTTCGCCGTGATCCTCGAGATCATGGCCAAGCACCGAGTGACCGTCACCCTCGCCTGAACGGACACCCCGTCGGACGAGGGTGAACTCGGGGCGTCGGCGGTCAGCGGCGGGCGGTCGACAGGACGAGGAGGAACTGGCCGCCGCCCGGTTCGACGGTGGTGGTCAGGGGGAGCTCGGGGGTGAGGCGGGTGAGGCGGTCGGCCAGCCAGTCGGCGGCCTGCTGGGCGTCCTTGCGGGTGGGGCAGCGGCCGACCACTTCGCGGCCGCCCTTGCGTTCCAGCCGGGCGGTCACGGCGATCAGCGCGGCGGGTTCGGAGACGTAGAGGTGGTCGGGCCAGGCGATCTCCACCTTGACCGCGCCCTTGCGGGTGTTGCAGCCGCGGTGGGCGAGCCGTTCGGGGATCTTGGCCTTGCGGTCGGCGGTGCGGCTGTCGACGCTCGGACCGCGGGGGTCGTTCACGGACATGTCGGGGTCGACCGGCTCGTCGCACACCCAGCACCGCCAGCCGTCGCGCTCGGCCACGTCGTCAAGAAGAGTCACCCGGGTAAAGCTAGCCTGCCCCGAAGCCGTCCGGCCCACCGGGACCCGGCGCGATCACTCGTCCGTGGGCGCCGGCGCCCGGCGGTGACGGCCGGCTCGGGGACGGCGACGTAGGCCTCCTCCGTCGTCGTGCGCTGCGGTCCGACCGAGATCGAGCAGCTCGTCATGTCGCGCCCCGGGTGGATCGGTGCGATCACCGTACCGGTCGCGTGCCCCGGTCAGCCGAGGCCGGCCAGGACTTCGCGGGCGGCGCGGGCGCCGGAGGCGAGGGCGCCCTGGACGGAGGCGGTGGCGCGGTGGTCGCCGCAGAGGTGGACGCCCGGGGAGTGGCGGGTGGGGCGGGTCAGGGGGTGCGGGGCGGGCATGGCGGGGAGGGCGTAGGGGATGCGGTGGGCGGCCAGGAGGTGCCAGTCGGAGGTGTCGGTGGCGTAGAGGACGGCGAGGCGGCGGCGGACCGCCGCTTCGTCGGCGGCGGTGCCGAGGACGGAGGTGGTGACGAGGTGGCGGCCGCGCGGGGCGTACTCGGGGGCGACCTGGGAGAGGACCACGGAGTTGAGGAGCTGCCGGCCGGCGTCCACGACCAGGGTGGGTTCGGCGAGCGGCGGGCGGGTGGCGGCATGGTGGAAGGTGGTGACCGAACGGGCCTCGGGGACGGGGAGGCCGGGGAGCAGGGTGGCGGCCGTGACGGGGTCGGTGGCGACCACGACCGTGGTGCAGGGGATCTCCTGACCGTCCGTCAGGGTGACGGCGCCGGGTGCGAGGGAGGCCACCGGGGAGTCGAGGCGGAGGGTGCCGGGCGGGAGGCGGGAGGCGAGCTGTTCGGGGACGGCCTGGATTCCGGCGGCGGGGAGGGCGAGGGTGCCGCGCAGCATGCTGCGCCAGTAGAGGTGGAACACCCGGCTGGAGGTGGTGAGTCGGTCCTCCAGGAAGATCCCGGCGAGGAACGGCCGCAGGACGTGGTCGATGACCGGTTCGGAGATCCCGGCCGCGAGCAGGGCCGAGGCCGTGGTGCGGTCGGGGGCGCCGCGCAGGCGGGCGGCCGGGGTGAGGAGGTCGCGGGCGCTGAGCAGTCCGAGGGCGGCGGCGTCCCGCCGTGGGGCGAGCCGGCCGGTGAGCAGGTCGCCGCACCGGGCGGGGCTGCGCAGCGGGTGGGCGAAGCGCCGCCGTCCGAGGGAGCCGGCCAGCAGGAAGCCGGGGGTGAACGGCCGCAGGTCCAGCGCCCGGGTGTCGATGCGTGAACGCACCTGCGGGTAGCCGGTGTTGAAGACCTGGAAGCCCCGGTCGAGGAGGAAGCCGTCGACCCGGTCGGTGCGCATCCGGCCGCCGACGGCGTCGGAGGCCTCCAGCAGCAGGACGCTGCGCCCGGCGGCGGTGAGGTCGGCGGCGCAGGCGAGGCCGGCCAGGCCGGCGCCGATCACCACGACGTCGGGGCGGCGGGGGGCGGAAGTCATCGGTGGCTCCTCCGTGCTCAGTCGAGGGCGCGGGCGTGGCGGAAGCGGGCGCCGAGGGACTCCGGGGCGACGATCGGTGCGGGGTAGTCGGGGGCCAGGTCCCGGTCCAGGCTCCACGGCTGGTGGACGGCCGGGCCGGGGACGTCGGCGAGTTCGGGGATCCAGCGGCGCACGTACGCGCCGTCGGGGTCGTAACGGAGCGCCTGGCGCAGGGGGTTGAGCAGGCGGTTGGGGCGGGTGTCGGTGCCGGTGCCCGCGACCCACTGCCAGTTGAGCTGGTTGTTGGCCACGTCGCCGTCGACCAGGAGGGAGAGGAAGTGCCGGGCGCCGGTCCGCCAGTCCAGGTAGAGGGACTTGGCCAGGAAGCTCGCGGTCAGCAGGCGGGCGCGGTTGTGCATCCAGCCCTCGTGGAGGAGTTGGCGCATGCCGGCGTCGACGATCGGGTAGCCGGTGCGGCCCTGCCGCCAGGCTTCGGCCTCGGCCTCGTCGTGGTGCCAGTGGTCGCTGCGGCTGCGGTAGTCCTGGTGGGCGACGGCGGGCCGGGCGGCGAGCACCTGGTGGTGGAAGTCGCGCCAGGCCAGCTGCCGGACGAAGGCCTCGGCGCCCTCGCCGCCGTGGGCGGTGGCGTGGGTGGCGAGCTCGTTGGCGGAGAGGCAGCCGAAGTGGAGGTACGGGGAGAGCCGGGAGGTGCCGTCCTCGGCGAGGGCGTCGTGGAGCTCGGCGTAGGCGTCCGGGTCCCAGCGCCTCCAGTGGCGGCGGGCGGCGCTCTCGCCGCCGGGGGGCAGGGCGGGTGACGTGCCGTCAGCGGTGGGCAGGCGTTCGCCGGTGACGGCGCGCGGTGTGTGCAGGGCGCGCGGTGCGGCGAGCACCTTGCGGCGGGGCGCCTGCTGCCAGGCGCGGTGGTACGGGGTGAAGACGGCGTAGTGGTCCTTGCCCGCCGGGGTGACCTCGCCGGGCGGGACGACGGTCAGCGAGGCGTCGTGCACCCGGAGCCGGTCACCGAGCAGTTCGCGCAGGCGGGTCTCACGGCGGTGGGCGAAGGCACTGACGCCGGCGGCCACGTGGACGGCGGCGGCGCCCGTCTCCTCGGCCACCCGGGCGGCCTGCTCGGCCGGGTCGCCGTGGCGCAGGACCAGTCGGGAGCCGCGGCTGCGCAGTCCGGTGTCGAGGTCGGCGAGGCAGTCGGCGAGGAACGCCTGCCGGTTGGGGGCGGCGAAGCCGGCCGTCTCGACGGCCGGGTCCAGGACGAACAGCGGGACGACCTGGCGGCCGGCCTCGGCGGCGGCGTGCAGGACGGGGTTGTCGTGCAGCCGCAGGTCCTGGGTGAACAGGGCGATGGAGACGGTCATCGATGGTTCCCGGGTCGGTGCGAACGGTTCGTGCGCGGAAGCCACTGGTGGTCCGCAGCCTAGGTTTCGGAGCCGACGCGATCCCGGATTGCCGCGGGCCGGACCGGATCGCGGCGGGCGGGACCGGGGTGTCCCCGGCGGACCCCGGGCCCGCCCGCCGCGGGAATCAGGCCGACTCGGTGGGCAGGCCCGCCTCCACCCAGTCCTGGATGCCCTCGCGGTACTTGCGGACGTCGGTGTAGCCGAGGGCGGTCAGCCGGTCGGCGACCTGGCCGCTGTTGGGGCAGGCGGTGTTGGAGCAGTAGGTGACGATCGCGGCGGTGCGGTCGGGCAGCACGGTGGCGGCGCGGGCGTCCACCTCGCCCGGCGTCAGGGCGAGCGCGCCGGGCAGGTGCTGCTGGGCGTGGTACTGGCCGCCGAGGGTGTCGACGACGGTGACGGTGCGGGCCTCGATGGCCGCGGCCAGCTCGTCACGGGTGATGAGTGCGGTCATGGCAGTGCCTCCTGCAGAGAATCGGACTACAGTCCTCTTGTGGCTCACGACATTAACGGACCGCAGTCCGCTTCCGCAACGCCCCTGGAACTCCTGCGCACGCCCCCGCCCAAGGAGCGCGCCGACGCCGCCCGCAACCGGGCCGCCGTGCTGGAGGCCGCCGCCCGGCTGTTCGCCGAGCACGGCGTCGAGGCGGTCTCGATGGACCAGGTGGCGGCCGCGGCCGGCGTCGGCAAGGGGACGCTCTTCCGCCGCTTCGGCGACAAGTCGGGCCTGGCGGCCGCCCTGCTCGACGCCCGGGAGCGGGTCCTCCAGGAGGCCGTCCTCCAGGGGCAGCCCCCGCTCGGCCCCGGCACCCCGGGGGCGCCCGCCGCCGAGCGGCTCACGGCCTTCCTCTCCGCCTACCTGGACTACCTGCTCGACCACCTCGCCCTGGTCCGGATGTCCGAGACCGCCTCCCCCGGCGCCCGCTACCGCATCGGCTCCTACCGCTTCTGGCACCGCCACGTCGCGCTCCTGCTCTCCGGCACGCCCGACCCGGAGGCCACCGCCCACGCCCTGCTCGCCCCGCTGGCGGCCGACCAGGTCTCCGCGCTGCTCCCGGAGCTGGGGCCGGAGCGGATCCGCGCGGCAGTGCTCCGGCTGGCCCGCTCGGCACTCTGACGGACCGTCGGAGCGGCCTCAGCGGCAGCAGTGGCGGTCGGCCTGGAGGTACCCGACCGGAGGAGGCCCCGGCCGAGGAGCTCGGCTGACCCTCCGTCAGGACCAGGGCCCCCGCGCCCGGCACGCCGTGCGTCCGGGGAAGCGCGCCCGGGCCCGTCGCGGCGTCCATGATGCGGGGGAGAACACCCGTCACGGTCCTCGCGGAACAGGAGCCCGCCCATGGGATGGACGCTGGTCGCCGTACTCGGCGTGATCAGCATCGTCGCGGTGTCGGCCGCCTCGCGGCGGATCGGGGTCGCGGCACCGCTCTCCCTGGTGGTGGTCGGGACGGCGCTGAGCTTCCTGCCCGCGGTGCCGCACGTGGAGGTGGAGCCTGACCTGGTGCTGACCGTGGTGCTGCCGCCGCTGCTGTACGCCTCCGCCGTCCACATGCCGGCCGTCGACTTCCGGCGGGACCTCAAGGCGATCCTGCGCCTGGCGGTGCTGCTGGTGGTCGTCACCACGCTCTGCTCGGGCTACCTGTTCGCCTGGCTGCTGCCCGGGCTCGGGCTGGCCGCCGCCTTCGCGCTCGGGGCGATCGTCAGCCCCACCGACGCGGTGGCCGCGACCTCGATCGGCAAGCGGCTCGGACTGCCGACCCGGCTCACCACCATCCTGGAGGGCGAGGGCCTGGTCAACGACGCCAGCGCGCTGGTGCTGCTCGGCTCGGCGGTGGCGGCGATGACCTCGACCGTCCACCTCTGGAAGGTCGGGGTCGACTTCGTGCTCTCGGTGGTGGTGGCGAGCGTGATCGGGGTGCTGGTCGGTCTGCTCACGGTGCTGGTGCGCGGGCGGCTGCACGACACCGTCCTGAACACCGCGCTCTCCTTCGTGGTGCCGTTCCTGGCCTTCCTGCCCGCCGAGGAGCTCGGCGCCTCGGGCGTACTGGCCGTCGTGCTGACCGGCCTGGTCAGCGGACACCTGAGCCCCCGCTTCCTGCGCGCCCGCGACCGCCTCGCGGAGGACGTCAACTGGCAGACCATCGCCTTCCTGCTGGAGAGCTCGGTCTTCCTGCTGATGGGGCTCCAACTCCGCACCCTGGTCGACCAGGCCGAGGACGCCGGGCAGAACGTCGCGCACGCGGTCGGCATCGGGCTGCTGGCCTCACTGCTGGCCATCGCGATCCGGATGCTGTTCGTGGCACCGCTGGTCGCCTCGCTGCGCCGCGACGCGGACAAGGCGATGGACTTCCGGACCCGGCTGGACGACCTGGCCGACCGGCTCGACACCGGGCAGGAGCTGCCCCGGCGGTTCCGGAACACCGACCCCGAGCGGTTGGAGGGGCGGATCGAACACGGCCGCAACGACGCCGACTTCAGGATCAACGAGAAGTTCGGCTGGCGGGGCGGGACGGTCATCGCCTGGTCCGGCATGCGCGGCGCGGTCACCGTCGCCGCCGCCCAGAGCCTGCCGGCCGACACCCCCTACCGGCCGCAGCTGCTGCTGATCGCCTTCACCGTGGCCGGCACCACCCTGCTGCTCCAGGGGCTGACGCTGCCCCGGGTGATCCGCGCCCTGAAGCTCCCCGGGGACGACGAGGCCGCCGACCGCGCCGCCTTCGGCGAGCTGTACGCCGACCTCTCCGCCCGGGTGGCCGAGACCCTCGCCGACCCCGACCTCGTCATGCCCGACGGCACCCCGTACGACCCGGTCGTCCTCGAGCAGGCCCGCGCCTGGACCGCCACCCGCCACAAGCGCCCCTCGCTCGGCGCGGTCACCGAGGGCGTCGACCCGCGCGAGCAGTACCGCACGCTGCTGCTCGCCGCCGCCTCCGCCCAGCAGGACGCCCTGCTGACCATCCGCACCGCCGGCACCTACAACTCCCGCGTGCTGGCCCGTGCCCAGACCATGATCGACAACGAGCTCGCCCGCTTCCAGGACCCCGAGGGCTGACATACCGTCGACAGCGGGTGAAAACGGTCGATCGACCACGATTCCCTACGAATTACCAGGAAATAAAAAATGCTCCCAGAATTCTCCCAGGTTCCCTTCGGGAAATCCTCCCCCCCGAAGATCGTGTTACGGTGAGCCATCCACTCATCCCCCGGAGTGTCATCTCGTGTTCGTTCGCCGTTCCCTCACCGGCCCGCTCCGACGTCCGTTCGCCGGATTCCTCGGCCACCGGGATCCCACCGCCGAGCAGCAGGCCACCGTTCCCGCCCCCAGGTCCGAGGACGCCGCTCCGGATTACGCGGCAGTGCTGGCCCCGACGCGGACGGCGGAGGAGGAACGGCTGCTGCGCTCCCTGCCCGGGATTGTCCGACACACGGGTCAACTCGCGGAGACGGTACCGGGATTGCCGCCGACGGTGCGGCGGGACGGGAACCTCGCGGAGGTCGCCGACGTGCTCGCCGCCGCGGGCCTGGCGCACGGGATCGTTCCCGACGGTCCGGAGCACCACCGGCTGGCGATCGGCCCCGGTGACCGGCCCGCGGTGCTCGCGGCCGTGGCCGGGGCGTTCGCGGGGCAGGCGGTCTACGCCGATCTCCTGGAGCACGGCCGGACCCTGGCCACGGTGCCGGCCGCCCTGCTGCCCGAGGCCGTGGCCGCCCTCGAGACGGCCGCGTCCGCGTCCACGCCCGCGTCCGAGGACGGCGCTGACGCCCCGTCGCACACGCCGGAGACGGTGGACCGCGTCAAGGGCATCCGGGTCTACCGGCCGGCCGTGGTCGGCGGTCGGCTGTACGGGGCGGACCTGGGCTGCGACGTGGAGTTCTGGGACTCCGCCGCCCCCTCCCCCGGCGCCATCGCCTCCATCGGCCAGACGCCGTTCGGCTGGTGGCTGCCCTCGCTGGCGGCCGACGCCACCACCACCATCGGCGGCCGCGACTACCCGCTGGTCGACGCCTTCGCCGCCACCTTCCCCGACGACATCGACTTCCCCGTCGACGTGGTGGTCACCTGGGTCGACGGCAGTGACCCCGCCTGGCGCGAACGCCGCGACCGCGCCCGGCAGGCCCAGGGCCACCGGGCACCGATGGCCGACGACGGCGAGCAGCGCTACCGGAGCCGCGACGAACTCCGGTACTGCCTGCGCTCGATAGCCGCCCACGCACCCTGGGTGCGGCACGTCTTCCTGGTCACCGACGACCAGGTCCCGGCCTGGCTCGACACCGCGGCGCCCGGCCTGACCGTCGTCCCGCACCGCGAGCTCTTCGCCGGCACCGGTGCCGGCCCGGTCTTCAACTCGCACGCCATAGAGACCCGACTGCAGACGATCGACGGCCTGGCCGAGCACTTCCTCTACCTCAACGACGACATGCTGCTGGGCCGGCCGCTGACGCCCCAGCAGTTCTTCCTCGGCAGCGGCGTGCCGCGCTACTTCCCCGACAGCCGGATCATCCCGCCCGGGGAGATCGCCTCCGAGGACGGCGACCGCGGCGACGCGGTCTACGTGGCCGCCCAGTACACCACCCGCACCGCGCTCGCCCGCGCCACCGGCCGCACCTACCCCCACACCCTGAAGCACGCCCCCTACCCGCAGCGGCGCAGCGTCCTGGCCGAGACCGGCGAACGCTTCGCCGAGGCCCTCGCCGCCACCACCGCCTCGCCGTTCCGCTCCGGCACCGACCTCGCCCCGATCACCCTGGCCACCCACTACGCGCACGCCACCGGCCGCGCGGTCGAGAGCCAGTTGGTGGACGGCTACTTCAGCATCGACAGCAGCGAGGACCTCGCCCAGCTGGAGGAACTGCACCGGCACCGCTGGGCCGACGTGATCTGCCTGGCCGACACCGTCCGCGACCACCTGCCCGTGGAGCAGCAGGACCGCGCCCTGGCCGACTTCCTCCAGACCTACTTCCCCGCGCCCAGCCCGTACGAGCTGCCCGGTGCCGCCGCACCGGACGAGGCCGCGCAGGACGCGGACGCCGGCGCGGAGACGGGCACCGGCACCGGCACGGACGGCGTGGGCGCTGCTGCGGCCGCGGACACGGGCGCGCGGGAAGCCGCCCACGTGTAGCCCCGCCCGCGTCGGGCTGACGGAGCGTCAGCGGGGTGCATGACGGCGGGGATCCGGGGCAGGCGGGCGGCGACGGCACTCCCGCGCCCACGGACAAGGAGCGATCCGATGAACCGGCCGATCCCCGCACAGCTCTCCACCGCCGAACTCACCGCCGAGGCGGCCGACCTGGTCCGCGCCGCCGGGCTGGCCGCGCAGCCCGGCGGC
>NZ_JBSFGS010000034.1:0-78650 GCF_053596675.1 Kitasatospora sp. NPDC001664 | reverse complement strand
CCGCTACGAACGCAAGGCCGACCACTTCGCCGCCTTCGCCAGCATCGCCGCAGCCCTCATCTGCACCCGACGGCTCTCCAAATGAGATGCCTTCTAAGCCCGAGTCGGTGGCCCCGCGAACAAATCGTCGTACGTGTGCAACCTCAGGGCCGGACCGGAGCGTATGTACAGGCGAACGAACGATCGACGTACCTGACGGGGAGACAGATGATGCGACGTTGGACGGCTGTACCGATGGCACTCGTGCTGGCCGGGGTCGGAGCGGCGGTGATCCCGGTGACGGCCTCCGCGGCGGCACCGGCCGCAGCCGTCGCCGCGTGCGAGACCGGTTGGGGCAGCCTCGCCAAGGCGGGCGGGGCCAATGCCGAGGACTACCGGTACATGACCGGCGTCAGGACCGGTACGCACCCCTGCTTCGACCGCATGGTCGTCGACGTGCCCGGATCGTCGCCCGCCAAGCCGGTCAAGTACCGGATCGACTACCAGGATTCACCGATCCGCACGAGCACCGGCGACGAGCCGATCCCCGTCGCGGGCGGCAAGGTGCTGAACATCGTCGTCTGGGCGAACACCTACGACGCCGACTGGAACCGGACGTACCCCATGCGCACCGGGGAGAAGCTGCCCGGGCTCGACTTCACGGGCTACCCCACGTTCGTGGAGGCGCGGGGCGGAGGGTCGCACGCGGGCGAGACGCAGTTCGGCCTCGGGGTCCGGGACCGGCTGCCGTACCGGGTCTTCCAGCTCGACAACCGCCTGGTGATCGACGTGGCCCACACCTGGGGCACCACGAGCTGACCCGCCGGGCGCGGACCCACGCCCCCGTACCGACGGCGGACCGGTACGGGGAGCGTCCTGCGCCCCTCCCCGGCAGCCCGCGTCCGCGTACGGCGGGTAGGCCGTGTGGGGAGCCCGGAATCCGCCGTCCGGGGCGGGTGCCGATCAAGCTGTCGGCGCCCCTGTCTAGAGTGCGTTCCATGACAGCAGATCTGGTCCGGGAGTCGTGGAGCCGAATCGACGCGTGGCTGCGCGAGCACGCGCCTCGCACCTTCGCGTCCCTCCGGCCTCCCGCGGGGGACGAGGAACTCGCGGCGGCGCAGGAGGAGTTGGGCCTCACCTTCCCTCCGGACCTGGTCGCCTCACTGCTCCGGCACGACGGTGCGCAGGAGGGGCCGGAGGCCTTCCGCTTCCCCACGGACGACCGCCTGCTGGGAGTGAGCGGGATCCTCGAGAAGACCCGCTTCCTCCGGGACATCGCCGCCGACCTCGACGAGGACCTCGAAGAGGACGAGGCCGGAGGCTACTGGCACCGCGGCTACGTCCAGTTCGGCACCTACGAGGCCACGGCGGACGGCCTCACCGTCGACTGCCGCACCGGGCAGGACACCTTCGGTGCGATCGGGCGGTTCTTCGACGAGACCGGTACCGCTTTCGGCAGGGCCGGTTCGCTCGGCGAGTACCTGGCGGAGCTGGCCGACCGGCTGGAGCGCGGCCGGGACGCCGGTGTGGTCACGTTCAACGGCCGGCTGCTCTGGGAGTCGGCGATGCCGGCCCACCCCGAGTGGGGCAGTGCCGACGATCCGCTGCCCGCAGCGGACGAGCGGCTTCCGGAGCTGGACCTCTCCTGCAGCCCCGCCGACCTCCTGCACGCCGTCCACCTGGACGGCCTGGAGGAACTCGGCTCGCTGGTCGCGGTCGTGCCGGCGGAGCGGGTGGCGGAGGCCGCCCGCAAGCAGCTGCGCCGACTGGCGGTCGAGACGGGCCTGGCCAAGTACCCGGAGGTCGGTGCGGCCCTGGACGCGTGGGACCGGGGTGAAGTCCCGCCCCGGCCGGAGCAGTTCGACCCGCTGGTCCTGCGCCTGCGCGCGGTGGTCGCGCAGGCGGGCGCGCACCGGGACGACACCCGCCGGTGGGCCGCCGAGAAGATGGTGCACGGGATCTGGGGCTCGCCCTACCGGTCGGTGTACGAGAGCGCGACCACCCGGAGCCGACTCACGGTCGACTGGCGTGCGGACCTCCACGCCGACCTGGGCGGACAGCCGCTGCCGCCGATGCCCGACGACCACTTCTGGGGAACTCTGAGCAACCCCGCCGTCGACTCCAGCTGGTACGCCGCCCGCCACGCCGAGGCCCGGGACTGACCCCGGGACCGATCCCGGTACCGACCCACGCCCAGGCGAAGTGGAGGGCACGGCCGGTGACGGCTCCTCAGGTGGTCCTGCGGTAGGTGCCGGGCGGGGTGCCGTGGACGCGCTTGAAGGTGTGGGCGAAGGCGAACTCGGAGGAGTAGCCCACCTGCGCGGCGACCGATCTCAGCGGGGAGTCCGTGGTCCGCAGCAGTCGTGCCGCCGTGGTCATCCGCCACCGGCCCGGTCCCACCGTGGCCCGGACTCGCTGCACAAACGCTCCAAGTGCAGGCGGGGCGGCGAATCGATGCACGGTTTCGGCATGACCCGCCGAAGGCCGAGCCCCGGCGCGAGCCGCCTCACCGGTTCGCGGCACGCCGACGCCGAGCGCCTGCCGGAGGTCCGGTGCACCACAGCGGCGCACCACCCCGATCGGGGCGGTGGCCGTCCGGGCCCTGACGCCCGCCCACCGCCGGCCCGGCTGCGCGCTGCGGACCACGGGCAGCCGTCGGCCTCCAGAAGCGTCCGTCATCCTGGAGGAGTCGTCTCCTCGACGGGCCGGGGAGCCCGAGCACCCCGCCGGTCGAGCATCCCGCACACCGCGGGCCGAGCCCCCCGCACACCGCCGCACCGAACCACCGCCGCCGCCCGGCGGCCACCGCGAAGGAGGACCGAGACATGGACGCGTACCCGAGCGGCCCCCTGCGCTGTCTGGTCAGCGGAGCCACCGGCTACATCGGGGGCCGGTTGGTGCCCGAGCTCCTCGCCCGCGGGCACACCGTCCGCTGTCTGGTCCGCGACCCGGGCCGCCTGCGCGACCAGCCCTGGCGGGCCCGGGTGGAGACCGCCACCGGCGACGTCACCCGGCCCGAGAGCCTCGACGGGGCCTTCGACGGCATCGACGTCGCCTACTACCTGATCCACTCGCTCGGCACCGGGCCCACCTTCGAGGCCACCGACCGGGAGGCCGCCCGCGCGTTCGGGGCCGCCGCCGCGGCGGCCGGGGTGCGCCGCATCGTCTACCTCGGCGGCCTCGTCCCCGCCCACGCCCCCGAAGGCCTCTCGCCGCACCTGCGCTCGCGCGCCGAGGTCGGCCGCATCCTGCGCGACAGCGGCGTGCCCACCGCCGAGCTGCGCGCCGCCGTGATCATCGGCTCGGGGAGCGCCTCCTTCGAGATGCTGCGCCACCTCACCGAACGCCTGCCCGCGATGGTGACCCCGCGCTGGGTCTCCACCCGGATCCAGCCCATCGCCGTCCGCGACGTCCTGCACTACCTGGTCGGCGCCGCGCACCTGCCGGCCGGGCTGAACCGCAGCTTCGACATCGGCGGCCCCGACGTCCTCACCTACGAGGAGATGATGCGGCGTTATGCCCGCATCACCGGGCTGCACCACCGCCTCATCGTCCCGGTCCCCGTCCTGACGCCCCGTCTGTCCAGCCACTGGGTCGGCCTGGTGACCCCGGTGCCGAACTCGATCGCCCGGCCCCTGGTCGAATCGCTGCGCCACGAGGTGGTCTGCGGCGAGCACGACATCGCCCGCTGGGTGCCGGACCCGGAGGGCGGGCTGACCGGCTTCGACCGCGCCGTCGAGCTGGCGCTGCGCCGGATCAAGGACGCCGACGTCGCCACCCGCTGGTCCTCCGCCTCGCTGCCCGGTGCCCCCAGCGACCCGTTGCCGAGCGACCCCGACTGGGCCGGGGGCAGCCTCTACCAGGACGTCCGGGAGCTCACCGTCAGCGTGCCGCCGGCCGCCGTCTGGCAGGTGATCGAGGGCATCGGCGGTGACAACGGCTGGTACTCCTTCCCGCTCGCCTGGGCCCTGCGCGGCTGGCTCGACCGCGCGGCCGGTGGCGTCGGCCTGCGGCGCGGACGCCGCGACCCGGCGAGGCTGCGGGTCGGGGACTCCCTCGACTTCTGGCGCGTGGAGGAGATCGAACCGGGCCACCTGCTGCGCCTGCGCGCGGAGATGCGGCTGCCCGGCCTGGCCTGGCTGGAGCTCTCCGTGACGCCGGCCGGCGACCACGGGGCGCACTACCGCCAGCGGGCCCTGTTCCACCCGCACGGGCTGGCCGGGCACGCCTACTGGTGGTCGGTCGCGCCGTTCCACACCTTCGTGTTCGCCGGCATGGCCCGCAACATCACCGAACGCGCGGGCCAGGACGGTACCCGCCCCGTGCCGGCCCGGTCCTGACCGCCCGTCAGGCCCCGTGCGCCGACGCGGCAACGGGCTCCGACACGCGGCGCCACCGTCGACACCGCGCCGGACGCCCGCCCGGCCCGGCGGGAGGCCTGCGCCACCGGAGCGTACGGCCGTGCGCGTACGGCCGTGCGCCGGAGGTCCTCCCCGGACCGGGCCTCGGTCGCGCCCGAACGGTCAGCTGTGCCGTGTCCCTGTCACTTCGGAGCTCGTCCCGGTACGGTCGTGCCGCGCGCCCGGCGGTCGGGAGGGGCGCCGGGACGGCAGGGCGAGGGGGTGGGGTCGATGGCAGCCGGGGACGGTGGCGGCCCGGGCACGGACGGTGTCCGCAGCCTCGCCGACCTGCTGGCGGCGCTCGACGGGCTGCGGATCCGCGCCGCCCGCGGCACCGGCAAGGCCCGGGTCAGCCTGCGCGATCTGGAGCAAGCCACCGGCATCGCCCGCAGCAGCCTCTCCGGCTACCTCAGCGGTGCCCGCCCGATGCCGGTCGACGTCCTCGACGCGGTGGTGCTCGCCCTCGGCGTGGCACCCCGGGACAGCGCCCGCTGGGCCGCGGCCTGGGAGCGGGTCAACCTCCCACCCGCGCCAGCGCCACTGCCCGCGCCGCCGCCCGCCGGCGCTCCCGCACCGCGCGAACTGCCGCGCAGCACACCGTCGTTCGTCGGGCGCGAGGCCGAACTCGCCGCCATCGCCCGCCGTCTGGCCCCGGCTCCCGCCGACCCCGCCGACCCCGCCGGACCGGCCGGACTCGCCGACGGCCCGGCCGTGGTGGTGGTGCACGGGCCGGGCGGGGCCGGGAAGTCCGCCCTGGTCGTCAAGGCCGCGCACGCCGCCGCGGCCGCCTTCCCGGACGGCCAGCTGTACGCGGACCTGCGCGGCGCCAGCCCCGGCATCGATCCGCTGACGGTCGCCGAGGTGCTCGGCCGCTTCCTGCGTTCGCTGGGCGTCCCCGCCGCCGACCTGCCCGGCGGCACCGCCGAGGCCGCCGCCCGCTGGCGCACCCTGCTGGCCGGGCGACGGGTCCTGCTGGTGCTGGACAACGTCGGCACGGCGGACCAGGTCGAGGCCCTGCTGCCCGCCGACGGCGGCTGCGCCGCCCTGGTCACCAGCCGGGCCCGGCTCGGTCTGCTGGACGCCGTCCGGATCCCGCTCGGCGGCTGCCCGCCGGACGAGGCGCTGGAACTGCTCGCCCGCACCGTCGGGCCCGGCCCGGTCACCGCCGACCCGGGCGCCGCCGCCCGGGTGGTCGAGCACTGCGGGCTGCTGCCCCTGGCCATCCGGATCGCCGGAGCCCGCCTCGCCGCCCGCCCCGACTGGACGCCCGCGCTGCTCGCCGACCGCCTCGCCGACCAGCGCCGCCGACTGGACGAGCTCCGCTACGGCGACCTCGCCGTCCGCAGCAGCCTCCAGGTCGGACTGGACGCGCTCGCCGAGGAGCAGGACCGCACCGCCCTGCTGCTCGCCGCCGAGGCCGGACTGCCCCGGCTGACGGTCCCGGCGGTGGCCGCCCTGCTCGGGGTCGCCGAACCGGAGGCGGACGCGGCGGTGACCCGGCTGGTGGAGGCCGGCCTGCTGGAGGTCGCCGACGCGGGCGGCCCCGAACTGCACGACCTGGTCCGGCTGCACGCCGCCGAACAGGCCGCCGCCCTGCCGGCCGCGCTGGTCGAAGGGGCCCTGCTGCGGCTGGCCGGGCACTACCTCGGCGGCGCCGACGCGGCCGCCCAACTGCTGCGCGCCGACCCGGCGACCCGGCTCGCCGAGGACTGGCTCGACCCCGGGTGGACCGGCCGCGCCGCCTTCGCGGACGTCCCGGCCGCGGCCGCCTGGCTGGCCGCCGAACTCCCCACCCTGCTCGCCCTCGCCCGGCGCCTGGCAGCCGCGCCGGGGCCCGTCGCGCGCTACCCCCTGGTCCTGCTGCGCACCCTTCAGGCGTACCTGCCGCGCGGCGGCCACTGGTCCGACTACGGCGCGCTCGCCGAACTCGCCCTGGACATCGCCACCCGGATCGCCGACCCGCGGGCCGAGGCGCTGGCGCTGATCGCCCTCAACGGGATCGACCAGCGGGCCGGCCGCTTCGCCGACGCCGCCGCCAAGCTCGACCGAGCGCTTCCCGCAGCCCGCACCGCGGCCGGAGCGGTCGGTGAGGCCTCCGTGCTCTCCCACTACGGCCACCTGCACCAGCAGGCCGGAGAGCACCGGCGCGCCCTGGAGCGCTACCATCAAGTGCTCGACCGCTACCAGGAGTTGGGCATGCGGATGCAGCAGGGCCTGACCCTGCACAACATCGGCGAGATCCACCTCGACGACGGCGACCCGGCGCGGGCGGTGGCCCGGCTGGAGGAGTGCCTGGTCCTCCAGCGCGACGCCGAGGACCTGCTCGGCGAGGCCCTGACGCTGACCCTGCTCGGCCTCGCCCACGGCGAACTCGGCTCTCTCCCCGTGGCGTTGGGCCACCTGGACACCGGGCTGGCCCTGGCCGAGCGCACCGGCCACCGCGACGCCCGGTGGCTCGCCCTGACCGTCCGGGCCGAACTGCGCACCCGTACCGGTCACCCACGCCAGGGCGCGGACGACGCTCGCGCCGCCCGCGACCTGCACGCCCCGTCGGGTGACCGGTACCGGCACGCCCTCGCCCTCACCGCACTGGCCCGCGCGAACACCGCGGCCGGTGAGGGCTCCCCCGAGGAGTCCGAGCGGGCCCGGGCGCTGCTCGCGGGCTGCGCCCGCCGCCCGCTCCGGGCCCTGGAGCGGCTGCTCAGCGGCAGCGGTACTGGGAACCGTTGTTGACCTTCAGGTAGACCGAAGCGATCCACCCCTGCTCCTGGGTACCGAAACGCCGCCCGTACCACCAGATGTTCGAGCCCACCTGGGAGGTGGAGACGTAGCTGCCGTAGTCCCAGCACCACAGGTAGAGCGAGGTGCTCAGGGCCCAACTGCCCTTGACGGTACAGGTGTTGTGGTCCGGCCCGGTGCGGTAGTTGACCCCGCTGGCGATCACCGTGGCCGTGGCGTCGCTCTTGTTGGGGTGCGCCCACTCCGAGGTGCAGTCACGGGTGGCCGCCGAGGCGGGCGAGGCGGAGACGGCGAGCGTACCGGTGGCGGCCGCGAGCGTGAGGGCGAGGGCGGTCAGCCGCTGGGCGTAACGGGTCTTCAAGGAGGGTCCTCCGTCCGTGGTGATCGTGCGCCCACTATCGCGGGACGGACCACCCACCCACCCGGATCCGGGACACTCGCGGACGATCGTGGACAGGGCCGCACAGGACGCCGCACGGACATCGCCCCGAGCGAGCGCCGAGCGTCCCGGCCCCTCGGCCCCCGGCCGCGGCGTCCGACTCACTCCACGTCGGCCAGCCACTGGTCGATGAGCACCTTGCCGATCGAGTCGACCCGGTAGGGCCCGCCGTCGGCGGAGTCCGCGATGCGCGACCGGAGTTCGGCAGCCGTGAACCAACGTGCCTCCACCACCTCGACGTTGTCCACGTCGATCCGGTCGGAGACGGCCTCGGCGCGGAACCCGATCATCATCCCGGACGGGAACGGCCACGACTGGGATCCCTGATAGGTGATCGTCCCCACCTCGACACCGGCCTCTTCGGCGACCTCGCGGCGCACCGCGTCCTCGAGGTTCTCCCCGATCTCGACGAACCCGGCCAGCGTGCTGAAGCGGTCCGGACCGGAGCCCGCGTGCCGGCCGAGCAGGCAGCGCCGAGGCGTGCCGGGCAGTTCCACCAGCACGATCACGGCCGGTTCGATCCGCGGGAAGAGCAGCTTTCCGCACTCCTGACAGGTCCGCAGGTGGCCACTGTTGCCGGGGACGGCCGGACCGCCGCACGCGCCGCAGAACCGCTGGTTCCGGTTCCAGTGCAGGATTCCACGGGCATACGCGAGCAGGCCCGCCTCCTCCGGCGTGATGGTGGGAACCATGGCCCGCACATCCAGCACCGTGTCCGCGGTGGCCAGTTCGACGGCGTCGGACCGGTCGACGCGGGACACGTCGGCCGCGAACACCGCGGCCTCCCCGTCCAGGCCGAGGAACACCGGGTCGTCGGCGGCGTCGAGGATGCCCCGCGCCTCGGCCGGCGGCAGCCGGACGGGCCTGTCGTCGCGGACCAGACAGTGGTCCCGCCAGAAGGGAATCACCTGGGTACCGGGGCTCGTCAACAGCCCGGCGACCCACTCCGTGTCGGTACGCCGGCCGCCAACCCGGTCAAGCTCCAAGCCGCTGTAGTACAAGGTTCCCCCTAGCCCGTCCTGTCCTGCGCGGATTCCACGATAGTGGGCGTCCACCACCGCTGGTCGGAGGCCTGAGCCTTGTTGCGCCGCCTCCCGTCGGCCATGCCCGTCTCCGCACCGGCAGGGCCCCCGTCAGGTGGCCGGGAGGCCGACCGCCAGGGTCAGTTCGAGGACGCGGTGGGGGGAGGCGAGGTCCGGGAACAGCTCCCGCAGCTGCGCCATCCGGTACCGCACCGTCTGGGGGTGGACGAAGAGCGCCGCCGCCACCTCCTCCCGCCGGCCCTGGTGCAGCAGCCAGGCCCGCAGCGTCTCCTCCAGCCGCCGCGCGGTCGCGGCCGGCAGCGCCCGCAGCGGGGCGAGGGCCCGGGCCCGCAGGTCCGCGAAGGCGTCGGCGTCGGCGGTCAGGACGAGCTCGGGCAGGTGGTCCTCGGTGTCGCGGATGCCGGGGGAGAGGGCCCGCGCGCGCAGGGCCCGCGCGAACGAGGCGGAGGCCCGGAGCCACGGCCGGGCGGGGCCGACCACGGCGGTGCGGTCGGTGAGCTGGCGCAGGAGGTGGGGCCGGTCGGCGTCGGGGACGAGCAGCACGCCGGTCTCGTCGGGCAGGTCGTCGAGGACGAGGGTGTTCGGGTCGAGCGTGCGGTAGGCGGGCCGCGCCTGGGCGGCGGGCAGCAGGACGGCGGTCAGCGAGACCGGCGGCTGCCAGCGGGCCCGCAGGACGGAGGCGGGCAGGACGTCCGGTCCGGCCTCGGCGAGCAGGTCGCGGGCCAGCTGTTCGAGGTGGCGCTCGTGGGCCCGGCCGCGGGCGGCGAGTTCGTCGGCGTGGCCCGCCGCGCTCGCGGCGGAGAGCTCGTCGATGTAGGCGAAGGTCAGCTCGGCGAACTTGGCGACCTCGGCGGCGGGCAGGCCCGCGGGCACCGCGCCCGCGGCCAGGCACCGCCAGGCCACCCGGGCGCCGACGCGGTAGGCGCTGAGCAGGGCGTCCATCGAGCGGCCGTCGCGCACCTCGCCGCGCCCCAGCTCGTAGGCCGCGTCGCCGGCGTCGCCCCCGGTGGTGTGCCCGCTCGCGAGGTCGAGGTAGTGCCCGAGCGCGGTGCGGACGGCGCGGCGGATGGTCCCGCCCATGCGGCCGGAGAGGGCGTTGGCGTAGGACGGGACTTCGTCGATGATCGCCCGGACGACCTCCTCGGCGGTGGTGGTCAGCTCGGCCCGGAGGGCGGCGACCGTCGTCTCGTCCAGCACCGGTTCGGCGGCCCTGCGGACTGCGTTGCTCATGGTTCTTGTTCCCTACGAACAATTCGGCCGATCAGATTCACGTCCTACGGTCAGGACTCTACGTCTTCGGACGAAGCAAGCTGGGGCCATGACGAGTACAGCCCTCCGCAGCAGGGCGTGGAAGCTGCTGGAGATGGTCACGACGCCGCTGCTGCCGTCGGACTACCTCGATCTGGTCAGCCCGCTGCGGGCCGGCGCCGAGCTGCGCGGGCGGATCGAGGCGGTGCACCCCGAGACCGAGGACGCCGCGACCGTCGTGATCCGGCCGGGGCGCGGCTGGCTCGGTCACACCGCGGGCCAGTACGTGCGGATCGGGGTCGACGTCGACGGGGTGCGCCTGTGGCGCGCCTACTCCCTCACCTCGCCGACGGACCGTCAGGACGGCCGGATCACCGTCACCGTGAAGGCGGTGGCGGACGGCCGGGTCAGCGGGCACCTGGTCCACCGGACGGCGCCGGGCACCCTGGTCCGGCTGGAGCAGCCGGCGGGTGATTTCGTGCTGCCGCCGGCCAGGCCCGCCAAGGTGCTCTTCCTGACGGCCGGCAGCGGCATCACGCCCGTGATGGGCATGCTGCGCGAGCACGCCGCCCTGGACGACGTCGTCATGGTCCACAGCGCGCCGCGGCCGCAGGACGTGATCTTCCGCGCCGAACTGCACGAGCTCGCCGGGGCGGGCCGGCTGCGCCTCACCGAGGTGCACACCGGCACCGACGGCAGGCTCGACCTCGCCCGCCTGGGCGACCTGGTGCCCGACTGGGCCGAGCGCGAGACCTGGGCCTGCGGGCCGATGGGCCTGCTCGACGCGGTGGAGCGGCACTGGTCCGAGCACGGCGTCCGGGAGCGGCTGCGCACCGAGCGCTTCCGCCCGGGCACCGTGGTGGCCGGGGACGGCGGCGAGGTCACCTTCGGCGCCACCGGGCGGACCGTCGAGGCGGACGGCGCGACGCCGCTGCTGGAGGTCGGCGAGGAGGCCGGGGTGCTGATGCCCTCCGGCTGCCGGATGGGCATCTGCTTCGGCTGCGTCACGCCGCTGAAGGCGGGCGCCGTCCGCGACCTGCGCACCGGCGAGATCACCGAGGCCGAGCCGGGCGTCCTCATCCAGACCTGCGTGTCCGCCGCGGCGGGCCCGTGCGAGATCGAACGGTAGGAGCACCGTGACCGCCATCGACCCCACCGCCCACCTGACCGCCGCTCAGATCGAGGAGCTCGGCCGGGAGTTGGACGCGATCCGCGACGAGGTGATCGCCGGCCGTGGTGAGAAGGACGCCGCCTACATCCGCAAGGTGATCTCGGCGCAGCGCAAGCTCGAACTGGCCAGCCGGGGCGTCCTGCTCTTCTCGATCTTCCCGCCCGCGTGGCTGATCGGCACCGCCGGCCTGTCGGTGGCGAAGATCATGGAGAACATGGAGATCGGCCACAACGTCCTGCACGGCCAGTGGGACTGGATGCGGGACCCGAAGATCCACTCCACCACCTGGGAGTGGGACCACGTCTCGCCGGCCGACCAGTGGAAGCACTCGCACAACGAGCTGCACCACACCTACACCAACGTGATCGGCAAGGACAACGACCTCGGCTACGGCATCATGCGCGTCGACGAGGACCAGCGGTGGCACCCGTTCCACCTCGGCCAGCCGCTGTGGAACCTCGTCAACGCCTGCTTCTTCGAGTACGGCATCGCGGCCTACGACCTGGAGCTCGGTAAGAACCTGCGGCGGCGCCGCCGCAAGGACCCGGAGTTCCGCGCACGGGCCAGGGCGGTGGGCCGCAAGATCCGTCGGCAGGTGCTCAAGGACTACGTGATCCACCCGCTGCTCTCGGGCCCCTCCTTCCTCACCACGCTCGCCGCCACCTTCACCGCGAACCTGGTCCGCAACCTCTGGACCCACTCGGTCATCATGTGCGGGCACTTCCCCGAGGGCGTCCGGGTCTTCGAGCGCCGCTCGATCGAGGGCGAGACGCGCGGCCAGTGGTACCTGCGCCAGATGATGGGCTCGGCGAACATCAGCGGCGGCCGTGCCATGCACTTCATGACCGGCAACCTCTCGCACCAGATCGAGCACCACCTCTTCCCGGACCTGCCGAGCAACCGGTACGCCGAGGTCGCCGTGAAGGTGCGCGCGCTGTTCGAGAAGTACGAGCTGGAGTACGTCACCGGGCCGCTGCCCAAGCAGGTGTTCTCCGCCTGGCGCAAGGTCGTCCGGCTCTCGCTGCCGAACCGGAGGTCCGCGGCCGGACCGCGCGACCGCGAGCGGGAGCTCGTCGCGGCCTGACGGCTCCGGCCGCCTTTCGGCCGCCGCTGATCTCCGGTACGACGATTCACCAATACGGGGTCAGTTTCGGTACGCACCATGGGCGTTCCGGAAAGTTCGTGCTCTGATTGGTCTGCCAGATTTCCCGGCATCCCTCGCAAGTCCGCGGGAAGGCAGGACGATGGGCAGATCCCCCTTCACGGCCGCCACGGTGGCCGTCGCGCTGACGGTTTCGGGCCTGCTCGCGGCCGCCGGCGGCCCGGCCCACGCCGAGGCGGGGCAGGACAACATCGGCATGTACAAGCAGGAGAAGACCCAGTGGTGCTGGGTCGCCTCCGGGCTGACGATCGCCAAGTTCCAGGGCTACGGCAGCACGCAGACCGACTTCTGCACCAGGGCGAACCCGTACTACGGCTGCGACAACCAGCCCGCCACCCTCGACGACATGGCCAGGGGATGGAACAGCCTCGGCCTGGGCCACCTCGGCACCGGGCTGAGCAGCGCGGCCACGTTCAACCAGGTCTACACGGACGTCAAGGCGGCCCGGCCGGTCGCCGCCCGGATCGGCTGGACGTCCGGCGGGGGCCACATGAACGTGGTCTACGGCTTCGACACCTCGAACAGCACCATCGGCGTCGCCGACCCGTGGCCCGACACCACCACCTACACGTGGTGGAACTACGCCGACTACGTCAGCAACAGCTCGTTCAAGTGGACCCACTCCCGGATCGGCATCTCCCGTTAAGGCAGGCGGTATGCACGGAACACGAACCTCCGGCGGGCGGGCGGCCTCCTCCCTCTCCCGACTGGCCGGCGCCCTGGTGCTCGGCACGGCCGCGCTGCTGTCCGCCGCCGGCCCCGCCCACGCGCTCGCGCCGACGGACCCGCTGCCGGCCGACATCCCGGACTACCGGGCAGCCCTCGACCTGGTGAAGTCGGCCGAGGTCCGCACCACCGTCTGCCGCTTCCTCACCGTGCCGCTCCCGCAGGGCGACGGGGGCGGGGCGCCGCAGCCGATCCCCGACCAGGCCGACCCGTGCGAGGGCCTGCCCGCGTTCACCGTCCAGGACCCGCTGGCGCTGAACGAGGTCGCCCCCGGCTTCGTCGCGGGCCGGACCCTGCCGGTCGCCACCGAGGCGGTCAGGCTCAGCCACCTGGTCTCCACCCTGAACGCCCCGGTCAACGGGCGGACCGCCACCGTCATGCTCGCCCCCACCGAGGGCGGCGGCTGGCACCTGGCCGCCGTGCGCGACGGCGACCGCGACGCCGCGTACGCGGCCAAGGCGGCCGTGGGCACCCTGGTCTTCACCGAGCCGCAGCTGCGCGCCTGGTACCAACTGAGGCTCACCACCGTCGAACCGCTCAACGACCAGGCCCGGCAGGGTCTGGACGGCCGGTCCTCGGTCTCGCTGAGCGAGTACCAGAAGCTGGTCAAGGCCCGCTACGCCGACAAGTTGCCCGGCTCGGTCTACGACACCGCGGGCATGTCCAGCGGCTACAGCGAGGCGGGCAGGACGCAGGGCACCTCCTCGACCCCCCTGCTGCTCGGCGGCTCGGGCGCCGCCCTGGCACTCGCGGGCGGTGCCGTCGCCCTCCTCCGCCGCCGTGGCGCCACCGTCCCCGCCCGGCAGGGTGGGTGAGCGCCCGTCAGTTCTGGCGGAAGCGGTGGACGGCCGGGTCGTAGACGGGGGCGGCGAAGCGGGTCCCGGTGATGGTGTCGGGGACGGGGGTGCCGGGGGCGGTGGTCAGGGGGATCCAGCCGGCCCAGGCCTCGACGTGGTCGTCCTTGGGTTCGTCGCGGGCGAAGCCGGCCCGGACCTTCATCGAGAACTCCTCGATGGGCATGGTCAGACAGGCGGTGTAGTGGGCCTCCTCGACGCTGGGGCGCCGCGCCGCGTTCGGGCCGGAGAGCCGGCCGGGGATGACGCTCTCGACCACCTCGGCGAGGGCGTCGGCCCGCTCCTGCGCGTCCTCGATCGGAGTCGCCCGGCCGAAGACCATGACGGAGCGGTAGGCGGCCGAGTGGTGCGAGGAGGCCCGCCCCAGGATCACGCCGTCGATCAGGGTGGCGGTCACGCAGAGCGGGGCCCCGGCGGCCGCGGTGGTGATGAAGCGGCCGAACGCCGAGCCGTGCAGCAGCAGTTGGTCCCCGACCCGCATGTGCAGGGTGGGGATGACCACCGGTCCGAGGTCGGTGGCGAAGCCGACGTGGACGGCGAGGGCCTCGTCCAGCACGGCGTAGGCCGCCTCCCGGTCGTAGGTGACCCGCTCGGGGTAGCGGTCGGCCGTGGTGCGCGCGGTAGGTCCCATGCCCGTCACGGTAGGGCGCCCCCGTCCCCGGCCGCCGGACGCGCGGCGGCCCCTGACCCCCGCTCACCCGAACGCGCGTACCGGTGGCCGCCGCAGCGGGCGCGGCCGAGGGTGGCGGGCATGAGCGACGACCGCCGGCACGAGGCCGCCACCCCCGTCCTGCGCAGGCTCGCCGAGATCCGCCCGCGCCTGGAGGAGCTCTACGAGGACCTGCACGCCCACCCGGAGCTGTCCTTCGCCGAGACCCGCACGGCGGGCCTGGTCGCGCAGGACCTGAAGCGGCTCGGCTTCGAGGTCACCGAAGGCGTCGGCGGCACCGGGGTGGTGGGCGTGCTGGCCAACGGCGAGGGGCCGAGAGTCCTCCTGCGCGCCGACATGGACGCGCTGCCGGTGCTGGAGCGGACCGGGCTCGCGTACGCCAGCGAGGCGACGGGCACCGACCAGGACGGGCAGCCGGTGCCGGTGATGCACGCCTGCGGGCACGACGTGCACGTCACCTGCCTGCTCGGCGCACTCGACCTGCTCGCCGGAGCGCGCCAGTGCTGGTCCGGCACCCTCGTGGCGGTGTTCCAGCCCGCCGAGGAGATCGGTTCGGGTGCGCGGGCCATGGTCGACGACGGGCTGTTCGACCGGGCCGGCACCCCCGACGTCGTCCTGGGCCAGCACGTCGCACCCATCCCGGCCGGGACCATCGGCTGCCACCCCGGGCCGGCGATGGCGGCCACCGACGCGCTGCACGTGCGGATGTTCGGCCGCGGCGCGCACGGCTCCCGCCCCGAGATGGCGATCGATCCGGTGGTGATGGCCGCCGCCACGGTCATGCGCCTGCAGACCGTGGTCTCGCGCGAGGTCGCGGGCGGTGACACCGCGGTCGTCACGGTCGGCGCCCTCACCGCGGGCACCAGGGACAACGTGATCCCCGACGAGGCCGAACTCAAGGTCAACGTCCGCACCTTCGCCCCCGAGGTCCGCGACGCCGTTCTCAAGGGCATCACCCGCATCGTCCAGGCCGAGGCCGTCGCCTCCGGGGCGGACCGCCCCCCGGAGATCACCGTGATCGACTCCTTCCCCGTCCTCGTCAACGACCGTCCCGCGTACGAGCGCACCATCGCGGCGCTGCGTGCCCACTTCGGCGAGGACGCCGTCCTGGACCACGGGCCCGCCACCGGCAGCGAGGACTGCGGCGTCCTGGCCACCGCCTCCGGAGCCCCGCTCTGCTACTGGTACTTCGGCGGCACCGACCCCGCCGTCTTCGAAGCCGCGGTGCGCGACGGGACCCTGGGACGCGACGTCCCCTCCAACCACTCACCCCGCTTCGCCCCCGTCGTCGAACCCACCATCGGGACCGGAGTCCGGGCCATGACCGTCGCGGCCCTCGGCTGGCTCGACCCCCGCTGACCGCCCCCGCTGACCGCCCCGGTGGCACGCCCCCTCGTCTCACCCGTCCGGCTCCCGTCGGTCGCGGAGCACGCGTGCGCTGGGGAGGGTGGCCAGCAGGGTCCGTGGCCGCGACCGGGCGCGGGTCACCCGCCCTGCCCGCGCGCCGGACGCCGCGTCAGGCGGGCGGGCACGGCCGCACCTCCACGAGCGTGAGGCCGGAAGGGGAATCGATGGGTGAGGCGATCGGGGCGATGCTGGCCTCGGCGGTGGGCATCGCGATCAGCCCGCTGCCGCTGATCGCGGTGATCCTGATGCTCGCCACTCCCCGGGGCAGGGTGAACGGCGTCGCGTTCACCGCCGGGTGGGTGATCGCGCTGGCGGTGGTGACCTCGGTGGTCGTCCTCGCCGGGTCGGGCATCGACACCGACGGCGGGAAGCCGGCCTGGTCGTCCTGGCTGGAGCTCGCGCTCGGGGTGCTGTTGCTGCTGCTGGGCGCGCGGCGATGGTGGGAGCGTCCGCGGCAGGGGCACGTCACGGAGCCGCCGAAGTGGATGCGCACCGTCGACACCTTCACCCCGGCCAAGTCCGCCGGCCTGGCCGCGGCGCTGGTCGTGGCCAACCCGAAGAACCTCGTGCTGGCCGTCGGCGGTGCCGTCTCGATCGCCACCAGGGGCGCGGACGGCGGCGGCAAGGCCGTCGCGGTGGCGCTGATGGTGGCGATCGGCTCGCTGTGCACGCTGCTGCCGCTCGGCGTCCACCTGCTGGGCGGGCAGCGGTCCGCCACGGTCCTGGGGGAGTGGAAGGCGTGGACGTCCGTCCACAACACCGCGATCATGACCGTCCTGCCGGTCGTCCTGGGCGCCGAGTATGTCGGCGGCGCGATCTCCTCGCTCGCCGCATGACGGCCCGTCACCGCTGCCCGTGCGGAAGCGGTACCGTCGAGCCCCGGCACCCGGTGCCGGTCGTCCGAGTGCGGGGCGACGGACTGCCGACCGAGCACGTACCGGTCCCCACCGAGGAGGGGTTGTCGCGATGCGGATCGCCCTGTTCATCACCTGCCACACCGACACGCTCCACCCGGCCACCGGCCGGGCGGTGGTGACCGTGCTGGAACGGCTCGGCCACACGGTCGAGTTCCCGTTCGAGCAGAGCTGCTGCGGGCAGCTGCACTTCAACACCGGCTACCGCGCCGAGGCACTTCCCCTGGTGGAGCGCTTCGCCCGGGTCTTCGGCGAGTACGACGCGGTGGTCACCCCCTCCGCATCCTGCGCGGGCATGGTCCGGGAGAACCACCCGCTGCTCGCCACCGAGCCCGCGCTCCACCGGCGGGTGACCGAACTCGTGCCCAGGGTCCACGAGTTCACGGAGTTCCTGACCGAGGTGCTGAAGGTCGAGGACGTCGGCGCCTCCTTCCCGCACCGGGTCGCCTACCACCCGACCTGCCACTCGCTGCGCGGGCTGCGGCTGGGGGAGCGCCCCGAGCGGCTGCTGCGGGCGGTGCGGGGTCTGGAGCTGGTCGAGCTCCCGAGGGCCGACTCCTGCTGCGGCTTCGGCGGCACCTTCGCGGTGAAGAACGCCGACACCTCCGCCGCGATGCTGGCCGACAAGACCGGCGAGGTGACGGCCTCCGGCGCCGAGGTGCTCTGCGCGGTCGACAACTCCTGCCTGCTGCACATCGGCGGCGGACTGTCCCGGCAGGGCAGCGCCGTGCGGACGGCGCACCTCGCGGAGATCCTGGCCGCGACCGAGGGAGACCTGCGATGAGCGACCGTGGCGTGGTGTGGCTCGGCGCGCCCTCCTTCCCGGAGGCGGCGCGCGAGGCCCTGAAGGACGGTCAGCTGCGCGCCAACCTCAGACGCGCCACCGGCACCATCCGCGACAAGCGGCTCGCGGTCGCCGGCGAACTGGACGACTGGGAGCAGCTCAGGGAGGCCGGCGAGGCGATCAAGCGGCGGACGGCGCGTCATCTCGACCGCTACCTGCTGCAGTTGGAGGCCGCCGTCACGGCGGCGGGCGGCACGGTGCACTGGGCGGCGGACGCCTCCGAGGCGAACCGGATCGTGGCGGGGCTGGTGAAGGCCACCGGCGAGACCGAGGTGGTCAAGGTCAAGTCGATGGCCACCCAGGAGATCGGTCTCAACGAGCACCTGGCGGAGGTCGGCATCACCGCCTACGAGACCGATCTCGCCGAGCTGATCGTGCAGTTGGGCGACGACCGGCCCTCGCACATCCTGGTGCCCGCGATCCACCGCAACCGCACCGAGATCCGCGACGTCTTCGCCGCCCGGATGGCTTCGTGGGGCCGCCCCGCCCCGGAGGGCCTCACCGACGAGCCCGCCGCGCTGGCGGAGGCCGCGCGGCAGCACCTGCGGGAGAAGTTCCTCAGGGCCAAGGTCGCGGTCTCGGGCGCCAACTTCGCCTGCGCGGACACGGGCACGGTCGTGGTGGTGGAGTCCGAGGGCAACGGCCGGATGTGCCTCACCCTGCCGCAGACGCTGATCACCGTCATGGGCATCGAGAAGGTGGTGCCCTCCTTCGCCGACCTGGAGGTCTTCCTCCAGCTGCTGCCCCGCTCCTCCACCGGTGAGCGGATGAACCCCTACACCTCGATGTGGACCGGCACCTCGGAGGGTGACGGACCGTCGGCCTTCCACCTGGTGCTGCTCGACAACGGCCGCACCGACACCCTCGCCGACCAGGTCGGCCGCCAGGCCCTGGCCTGCATCCGCTGCTCCGCCTGCCTCAACGTCTGTCCCGTCTTCGAGCGCACCGGCGGCCACGCCTACGGCTCCGTCTACCCCGGGCCGATCGGCGCCGTCCTCACCCCTCAGCTCGTGGGCGTGGAGCACGCGGCCTCCCTGCCGTTCGCCTCCACGCTGTGCGGGGCCTGCTACGACGCCTGCCCCGTGAAGATCAACATCCCCGAGGTGCTCACCCACCTGCGGGCCAAGGCCGTCGAGGCCGGGGGCTCCGGGCTGGAGGCGGTGGCGATGAGGGCGGCCGGCTACGTGCTGGACTCGCCGCGGCTGCTCGGCGCCGCCCAGAAGGCCGCCGCCCTCGGTGGCCGGGTGCTGTCCCGTGACGGGAAGATCGGGCGGGTGCCCGGCCCGATGCACGGGTGGTCCGACAGCCGCGACACCCCCGTGCCGCCGGCCGAGTCCTTCCGCGCCTGGTGGCGCAAGAACCGCGAGAACAGGGAGAGCCAAGGATGAGCAGCCGCGAGGGCGTCCTCGCCCGGATCCGCGCCGCACTCGCCGACGTCCCCGCCGACGAGCGGCCCGAGGACGTCCCCGTCCCCCGCGACCACCTCCGCAGCCACCTCGAACCCGGCCGGGACCGCGTCGACCTCTTCGCCGAACGCGTCGCCGACTACCGCGCCACCGTCACCCGCACCGACCCGGCGGGCCTGCGCGACGCCGTCGCCACCGCCCTCACCCGGCAGGGGGCCACCCGCCTCGCCGTCCCCACGGGCTTCCCCGGCGAGCTCCTGCCCGCCGGCGGGTGGGACTGGCACCCCGAGCCGCTGGACGTCCCCGCCCTGGACGCCCTCGACGGCGCGGTCACCCTCGCCGCCGCGGGCATCGCCGTCACCGGCACCATCGTGCTCGACACCGGCCCCGGCCAGGGCCGCCGCGCCCTCACCCTGGTCCCCGACTACCACCTCTGCGTCATCGGAGCCGACCAGATCGCCGACGACCTCCCCGACGCCCTGGCCCGCCTCGACCCGTGCAAGCCGTTGACGTTCATCTCCGGCCCCTCCGCCACCAGCGACATCGAGCTCAACCGGGTGGAGGGCGTCCACGGCCCCCGCACCCTCGACGTCCTCATCGTCACCCCCGCCGTCCCGGCCGTCCCCGCCGTCGCGGCCGGACCCTGACGGGGCCCGAGGCTGGAGGAACGCCGAGGGGCCCGCACCGCGCGGTGTGCGCGGTGCGGGCCCCTCGTTGCCAGGTGGGTCACCCGGCACAGGAACTACAGCGGGCGGATGTTCTCGGCCTGCGGGCCCTTCTGGCCCTGGGTGACGTCGAACTCGACCTTCTGGCCCTCGAGCAGCTCACGGAAGCCGTTGGCGTTGATGTTCGAGTAGTGGGCGAAGACGTCCGGGCCGCCACCCTCCTGCTCGATGAAGCCGAAGCCCTTTTCCGAGTTGAACCACTTCACGGTGCCATTAGCCATTAAAAATCTCCTTCAAAGGGCCGTCCGGAGCGCGCACGTCGCACGCTCCGAGTCGCCGCGATGAGCGCCCATCCGAAAAAATCGGAAAACAAAAAATGCGCCCGCGAAACATCAGCAGGCGCACACAAAGTTCATGGGAACCACTACTGCAACTACAACGACTGTAGCAGGCCCGGGTCCGGAACGTGCCCACATTGTGCTCCGTGTTTTTCCGGGCATATTTTTCGAGCCCTCGCAGGCGCTCGCCGCAGTGCACCGCACCGTGGCGGACCCCGCACCGCCGACCGGATCCGACGGGCCGTCAACTCCGCTGCCCCGCACGGCTGCTCCGTGGATTCGGCCGTTGCCCCGCCGGTGCCGGTGCACGGGCGGTACGCTCGCCCCGGTCCGTCCGCGGGGGCGCCGGACCGTGGCGAGGGGGAGGCGCGGTGGAACGCCAGTTCTGGTTCGACTCGTGGGACGAGGGCGGCTCGAAGACGAGCTTCCACCTGCCGGAGGTGCACCCGCACGCGCGGTACCTGGTGGACGGCGGGCTCCTGGACGGGGCCCGGGTCCTGGTGCCGCTGTGCGGGAAGTCCCTGGACATGCCCGCCTTCGCCCGGCGGGCCCGCGAGGTGGTCGGCGTCGAGCTCGTCGAGTCGGCGGTGGCCCAGTTCCTCGCGGACAACGCGATCGACGCCGTCCGGACGGAGCCCGGGGTCTTCCGGGCGGGCAACCTGACCGTGCTGGTGCGGGACTTCTTCGACCTCACCACCGCCGACCTCGGCTCCGTCGACGTGGTGTACGACCGTGCCTGCCTGGTCGCGTTCCCGGAACCGATGCGCGAGCGGTACGCCGCGCACCTGACCGGCCTCCTGCCGGCCGGGGCCCGGTACTTCCTCAACACCCTGGAGTACGCGCCGGTGATGGACACCCCGCCCTTCTCGGTGGGGCCGGACGCGGTCCGGGGGTACTTCGGCGACGCGTTCGACATCGAGCACGTCTTCGACGACGACCGCCCCGACCACCGCATGGTCGCCAAGTTCGGCCTGGAGTCCCTGCGGGAGCACGGCTTCCTGCTGCACCGCCGCTGACCACTCGCCCGGTGCGGGGCCGCCTGGTCCCCCAACTCCCGTGCGGGGGAGCCCGCTTGATCCGCTGCGGAACCGATGCGTCCGGCCGCTGCCCGCCCCGCTGCGGGTGCGACCATCGGTTCGTGCTCGTACTGTCGAACGGGGGGCGCCGTTCGACCGAACGGCGAAAACCAGACGAGGAGGCACATCTGATGCTTGCTCAGTTCCAGACCGAAACCGCTCCGGCGTCACGCAGCGCGACGCTCGCCGAGGCCGGGACGCTCGCGAGCCTGATGGTGGAGGACGAGGCCGTCGTGTCCGACGCGCCCACGTACCTGCCCGAGGCCGCCGGCGCAGTGCTGCTGGCCGGGCTGCTGCTGGCTTCCCCGAAGCCGCCGAAGGAGAGGCCGACCCGGTAGTCGGCCCCGTCGGTCCCGGCGCGCGGCAGCCCTGCGGCACGGCGCCGTACCGGACCCGTGCCCCATCCCGTGAAGGAGGCGGTTCCACCATGCCGTCCGCCGAGACCACCCTCCGCGACGAGTACGCCGCCGCGGTGGAACACCTGTCAGGCCGTACCCTCGACGCCGTTAGGGACGGCGGGGGTACGGCCGCACCCGCGGACCCCGCCCTTCCCGACGGCGACGCGGAGAGCACCGCACGCCGCCCCCTGCTGGCCGCCGCCCGGGTGCTCGGCGTGAACCTGTTCGCCCCGCAGCTGCTGGCCGGCGCCCCTCCCGACGAGGCGGCCGCCGCCCTGCTCGCCGAGGCACGACGGACCCTCCCCGAGCCGGCCGCCGCCACCGACGGCGGTGCCCTGGCGATCGCCTGGCAGGACTGGGCCGCCCTGCGCCTCCTCGCCGCCACGCCCCACGCGAGCGGCGGGACCCCGGCCCCGACGCCACCGACGCCGCCCGGCCCGGCGGACGTCGGCTGGCAGTCCTGGTCCGTCCGGATGGCCCAGCTCTCCGGCCTCGCGCTGCCCGGGCTGGACGGCGCCGTGCACGACTCGGCCCGCACCCACACCCTGGACCTCGCCCGCGGCACCGTCCGCGCGATGCTGCGGCGCGACCCCACCACCGCCGTCCGCCTCGCCCGCTGGCTCGCCTGGGCACACGCCGACGGCCGCCCGGACCGGCTGGAGATCGGGCCGGTCCTCGACCGGATCGGCTTCGTCGGCGACGGGACCAACCGCTCCGGGCTCGAACTCGCCATCGCCCGGCGCCTGTTGACCGATGACCGTTGAACGGGGTACGGAGATGACCGACACCCAGGTGCTCGCCCTCGCCCAGCAGCTCGGCTCCCGGGCCCTGGCCTGGCTGCACGCCGGCCAACTCGGCGGGTTCGACCGGATCGAGGACAACACGATCATCGACCTCGCCGATCCCAACGACGTCTACAAGCCGCTCTGCGAAGCAGCGCTCGCCTCCTCCCTGGTGCTGCGCGACGGCGTCACCGGCGCCCACGACGCCCGGCTCGCGCGCGAGCTGCTGGAGGCCTCCTGGTCCCAGCTCAGGCACGGCGACCTCCTCTACGAGCGGCAGCTGCGCCACGTCACGGTGATCGACCCGCTGGAGACCTACGCGCACTTCGCCCGGGCCGGCTACCGGCACCCCGCCATGGACGAACTGCTCACCTCCCTCGGCCGGCTCCGCTCCGTGCACGCCGTCGAGATCCCCGGCAACCGGCAGCTCGCCCTCGCCAACGCCCGGCGGATCGCCGGGCTCGAACCCGCGCCGGACTGGCCGGCACTGGCCCGGTCGACCTGGCTCGGCGCCCTCTCCGAGCCGTGGACCATCGCCTGGGTGATCGGCTACCACGTCACCCACACCGTCTTCCACCTCACCGACTGGGGCGCGCGCCCCGAGTGCCTGCCCGAGCCGATGCACGCCTACCTGTGCGACTGGCTGCCGGTCTGGCTCGACGTCTGGCTGGAGACCGAGCAGTGGGACCTCGCCGGCGAACTGCTCATCGTCGACTCCTGCATGGGGGAGCCGGTCACCGGGCGGTCCGGCTGGGAGGCGCTGGCCGCCGTCCAGCAGCCGGACGGACTGATCCCGCGCGACGGGGCGACCCCGCTGTACGAGGACTCCGAGGACACCTTCCGCGAACACGAACACACCGCCGTGGTGGGCGTGGTGGCCGCGACGGTCGCGCTGTCCCGCGCCCTCGGCGGCACGCCGGTCGCCGCGTGAACGCGGTCGACCGCGAGTGCGACCAGGCTGTCGACGAGGCGGTCGCGGTGGCGGTGCGCGCCGCCGGGCCGTACGCGAGCGCGGTCACCGTGGCCGTCGGCCGGGGGGACCGGGAGGAGGTCCGCTGCCACGGGCGCGCCGCGCGGGCGCCGGACGCGCCGCCGTGCACGCCGGACACCGTCTTCGAACTCGGCTCGGTCTCCAAGACGTTCACCGCCCTGCTGCTCGCCGAGATGGCCGCCCGCGGCGAACTCGCCCTGGACGACCCGGTGGAGCGACGGCTGCCGCCGCACTGGAGGACGGCCCGAGGCCGCTCCGCCCGGCCGATCCGCCTGCTGCACCTGGCCACCCACACCTCGGGGCTGCCCCGTCTGCCACCGGGGCTGCTCGCCGGCGCCGTGCCGGACTGGTTCGGCAACCCCTACGCCGCCTTCGGCGACGAGCAGTTGGGGGAGTCGCTGGCCCGGACCGCCGTCCGGTGCGCACCCGGCAGCCGGTACCGCTACTCCAACTACGGGGTCGGGCTGCTCGGCCGGCTGCTCGCCGAGACGGGCGGGTTGACGTACGGGGAGCTGTTGGCCGAACGGGTTTGCGGGCCGCTGGGGCTCACCGCCACCTCCTGCCGGCCGGACGCGGCGGGACTGGCGGTCGGCTACCGCCACGGGCGGGCGCGGCCGCCGTGGCTGATGCCCGGGCTGCCGGGCGCGGGGGCCGTGCGGTCCTCGGGGGCCGACCTCCTGCGCTACCTGCGCACCCACGCCGAGAGCCGGAGCCGGCCGCCGGGCTCCGCCGCGGGTGTCTCCGTCGGCGCCGAACTGGGCGCGGCACTGGCCGATGTCCAGCGGCTGCGACTGCGGCTGCCGGGCTCGACGGACCGGCTCGGTCTGGTCTGGATGCACCGTCACTCCGGTGGCCGGGACCTCTACTTCCACTCGGGCGGCACCCGCGGGTTCACCTCCTTCGTCGGCTTCTCCCCGCAGGGCCCCACCACGGTCGCGGCCCTGGCCAACACCGCGCCCGCGCTGGACGGGCGCTTCGTACAGGCGGGTTACGAGGTGCTGCGGACGGCGGCCGCAGGGGCCGTCCCGCGGGGATGAGCCGCGGGCCCCGGGCGGGGTGAGGGGCGCGGCCCCGGTCTTATGACAAGGGTGTTGACCGTAGCGGGGCGCCGCGTGTTGGATCGGTGAACCCCTCCGCCGGCTCGACCCCCGGGACCGCCCGCCATGCCCATCTTCGGCCGCCGCCCCGCCGGGCCACGCCTCATGCCCGCCCTCGACGACGCCGAACTCGCGCTGGTGCACCGGCAGTTGACGGTGCCGCAGACCCACGGCCAACTGGAGCTGTCCGCCGTCCTGGTGGAGCGGGCACTGCGCGACGCCGGCTCCGCCTGGGACCGTCGCACCCTGCGCCTGGCGGTCCTGGCCGAGGCGGCCACCCCGCGACTGGCCCAGGTCTGGCGACGACAGCGCCCGGACGACGCCGATCCGCTGGTCTTCCGGGCATGGGTGCACGTCGCCGCCGCCCGCCGCACCGGGAGCACCGAGGAACTGCACGGCGTGGAGCGGTGGTGCCGCGACGCGGCCGGTGCCCGCCCGCAGGACCCGGCCCCCTGGATCGCCCTGCTCGGAGCCCAGCGGCTGCTGGGCCGACCGCTCGACGAGGTGCTGCCGACCTGCCGGGAGATCGGAGCCCGTGACCGGTGGAACCGCACCGCGCACCTGGAGCTGCTCGGCTACCTCTCCCCGGCCGAGTCCGGCTCGCGGGCGGAGGAGCTCGCCTTCGTCGACGACGTCCGCGCCACCGCGCCGCCCGGCTCACCGGTGGCGGGGCTCGAACTCGCCCTCTACCTCGGCCGCTACCGCGCCGCGCTGGCGGCCGGCGGGTCGAGCGCCCTGGCGGCCCGTCAGCGCTGGGAGCAGCCGGACGCCGCAGCGGCCCTCGACCGCGCCCTGCGGTGGACCGCACCGGGCGGCCTCCGGCACGCCCATGCCAAGGCCGACCTCAACCTGCTCGCCCACGCCCTCGTCAAGGCCAACCGCCCCAAGGACGCGGCCAGGGCCTTCGAGGCCGTCGGCCACGTGGTGACCGCACACCCGTGGGACCTCGACGGCGACCCGCTCCTGGAGTTCCGCCACTGGCGCGACCAGTCGGCCGCGGCCTGACCGCCGCGGGCGGGCGGGGCCGGGAGAACGGGGGGATCGACGGGGACCGCGTTCGGGCCAGTGCCGGTGGCCGGGGTGCGGGCCGCGTGGTCGACTGGCGTACGGATCCGGCACGCGCGACCTCGGGGAGTGCCGGACGTCAGCGAGAGGTGCGGTGCGTGCATGGGCCATGACCACGGTGCGCCGTCCGCCGCCTCCGGCACCCTGAGCGGCGGCTTCCGCAAGCGGTTGCTGTGGACCATCGGCATCAGTGCGTCGATCACCCTCATCCAGGTGGTCGGCTCGGTGGTCTCCGGTTCGCTGGCGCTGCTCGCCGACGCCGCGCACAGCCTCACCGACGCGGTCGGGGTCTCGCTCGCCCTCGGCGCGATCACCCTCGCCCAGCGCGCCCCCACCCCGAAGCGGACCTTCGGCTTCTACCGGGTCGAGATCTTCTCGGCGGTGCTCAACGCCCTGCTCCTGGTCGGCATCTTCGTGTGGGTGCTCTGGTCGGCGATCGGCCGCTTCAGTGAACCCGTCGAGGTCAAGGGCGGGCTGATGTTCGTGGTCGCGGTCGGCGGGCTGGCCGCCAACCTGGTCGGCCTGTGGCTGCTGCGGGACGCCAAGGACCAGAGCCTCAACCTGCGCGGCGCCTACCTGGAGGTGCTCGGCGACGCGCTCGGCTCGGTCGCGGTCATCGTGGGAGGCCTGGTGATCCTGCTGACCGGGTGGCAGGCGGCGGACCCGATCGCCTCCATCGTGATCGGACTGCTGATCGTGCCGAGGGCGTACGGACTGCTGCGGGACGCCGTGCACGTGCTCCTGGAGGCGACCCCGCAGGGGCTCGAACTCGCCGAGGTGCGCCGCCACATGACGGCCGAGCCGGGCGTCGTCGCCGTGCACGACCTGCACGGGTGGACGGTCACCTCCGGAATGCCGGTCCTCACCGCGCACGTGGTGGTGGAGCGGGCGGCGCTCGCGCGCGACGAGGGCGATCTGCTCGCCCGCCTCCAGCGCTGCGTCGGTGACCACTTCGACGTGGCCCACTCGACGATCCAGCTCGAACCCGAGGGGCACACCGAGCACGAGGCCTCCCTCCACCCCTGACGCCCCGCCACGGGCGGGGGAGGGCAGCAGACGGCCGGGTCCGGGAGCGACGGGGGACCGCTCCGGGCGGACCCGGCCGGTGGGAGGCAAGCAGTGCCCGTGGCGGGGCACGGCTGCTCTGCCCGACGGCCCGGTCGAGGCTGTGGTGGGGCCGCCGTGGCCGGAACACTAGACCCCGTGATCCGGCTGCCGCTAGGGCCGTGAACAGGGATTTTTCGGCCGGGAACATGCCAGCCGTTCACGCCTCCCCGGCTGACGGCGCATCAGCCCCGTGGGCCGGGGTCTCAGCAGCGGACGTCCACGGCGTCGATCCGCTTGCCGAAGTTGGTGTCGTAGGCCTTGGCGTAGTCACCGCTGTTGACCGCGCGGCGCTCCGCGGGGCTCCAGTCGATGAAGCAGGCGCGGGCGTTGGCGTAGAAGGAGTACACGTGGTCGTGCAGGTTGGACGGCAGGTCCCGGTAGCCGTTCGAGGGCGACCAGCGCCACGGGGTCCCCGAGAAGTTCCGGTCGCGCCAGAAGCAGACCTCGCCCGAGCCGCACTGCTCGGCCGCGCGCTGCAGTGCCGCGGCCGCCGTCTCCGCGGTCGGGGCGGTGACGGCCCGGGAAGGGCTCGCCGCGCCGGTCGAGGCGAGGCAGGCGGCGGCGACGGCGACGGCCAGGCTCATGCGAACACGCATACGCACAGGGGGAGTTCCTTCCAGGAGGTCAGCGGCCGGACGCGACGCCGGCCCCGGCCACTCCACCACGCCCGGCACGGGCCGGCCCCGCCGCGGGCACGGAATCACCCGTACAGACGGTAGAACTCGGTGTGCATGCGAACCGCGTGAGCCACCGCGCTCCGTCCGGGGCGGAAGGGCGCCGGCTGCGGGCACGGGTCGGCTGATCCGGTCCGGTCCGGTCCGGTCCGGCGGGTGCCCGGCAGGGCTCGTCGGCGTCAGGGTTCCGTAATGCCCTCGGAGCTGGCACGGCGCACACCCGTGGTGCTTCGATCGTGGTCGTCAGCCCGTTCCCCGCCCCGGAGTTCCTGATGCGACGACGCGTGTCCAAGCCCACCCTGACGGCCCTGTCGCTCGCGCTGGCGGCGGTGGTCGCGGCGGGCCTGCTCGCCTTCGAGCCGTGGAAGGCCTTCACGACCACGACCGTCGAGGAGGCCCTCCCGATCGTGGTCGCCGCTCCCGCTGCCGCCCCCACCGCCGCGCCCGCGACCGGCAGTTCGACGGCCGCGAGCCCCGCCCCGTCCGGTGCCGCCCCGTCCGCTGCTGCGCCGACGGACCTCGGCCGGGGGAGCTTCGTGTCCGGCGAGCACACCACCACCGGTCAGGCCCGCCTCGTCCGGCTGGCCGACGGGAGCACCGTCCTGCGCCTGGAGAACCTCGCCACCTCCGAGGGCCCCGACGTCCGCGTCTACCTCTCCACCCGCCCCGCCGCCGAGTCCAGGCTCGACGACCTCGGCCCCGGCGCCGTCGAACTCGGCCGCCTCAAGGGCAACATGGGCAACCAGAACTACGCCGTCCCGGCCGGCACCGACCTCAGCGGCCTGCACAGCGCCGTCATCTGGTGCAAGCGCTTCTCCGTCGGCTTCGGCGCCGCCGACCTCGCCGCCGCGGTCTGATCCGGCGAGTGTTGCGGCGGGTGGTCCGGCAGGCGGTTCGGGTGCGGGCGGGGCACGATGACGCCATGCCCCGACGAATCCGGTCCGCCGTTGCCGCACGTCCGTTCCCGCACGCCGTCCCGGATCCGCCGGCCGCCGCGCTGCTGGTCGGCATCACCGGATCCGCCCGGCGTCCGCGGTCAGGTCTGCTGGTGCTCCCCGACGGCCGCCGACTGGTCACCGGTCCGTTCACCGCGCGGCAGGCCCGTGCCGTCGCCGAGCTGGTCGCGGGCCGCCTGCGCCGCGCCAGCCTCGGGGGGCAGGCCCTCGTGCACTGGCTGACCGTGCCCCACCCGGTGCCGGACCTGGACGGTCTGATCCCCGGCTCACGCCGCTGACCGCGCGCGGTGGGGCATTGTCCGATCTTCACTCGATCGGATGATGGTCGGCTGTCGGGCGGGCGGACGGGCACCTAGTGTCATGGACCCGTCCGACGGCTCTGTCGGGCCGTCAGGAACGCCATCGGGAGGGGAAGATCGTGGGGGACATCGACGGGACCTGGGCGGAGCGCGGGGCGTGCCGGAGGGTCGACCCGGACGCGCTGTTCGTCGAGGGAGCGGCGCAGCACCGGGCGAAGGCGGTCTGCGACGGATGCCCGGTCCGCACCGAGTGCCTGGCCCATGCGCTCGACCAGCGCATCGAGCACGGCGTCTGGGGCGGGATGACCGAACGCGACCGCCGGGCGCTGCTGCGCCGCCGCCCCACGGTGGAGTCCTGGGCCGAACTCCTGGACCAGGCGCGCGCGGCGCACGCCCGGCGGAGCCCGACGAGCCGCCAGGCCCTCGGACGGACCGGTTGACCACGAGCCCGTCGAGACCGGCCCTGCGGGGTGACTGCGCGTCAGACCGTCAACGGCAGCGGGTGGATCTCGTCGGCGCGGTGCCCGGCGCGCTCGTGGATCCGTTGGACGCCCTCCTCGGCCCGGATCGCGAGGTCGGCCCTGTGGGCCGCCCGGAGGTCCTCCTCCGTGATGCCGAACCGGTTCGTCCTTCGACGTCTCCTCCGGGGTGAGGCGGAGGAGCGGGTGCGGGCGGCGGCCGGGGCCCGTACCCGCCGGGCCGAGATGATCACACAAGTGGTTGGGAAAGGCTTTGCCCAGAGTTTGACCGCCACCGGCCCTGCCGCCGGCCCCGGCGTCGGCCTACGGAAGGCCGCCGAAGGCTCCCGGGTGGCCGTGCGCGGGAGCGGGCCACTCGTGCTCGCGTAGCAGGGCCAGGGCGTACAGGAGGTCGCCGGTGCTGGTGAGGTGGGCACCGGTCCGGTCGTGCACCTCCCACGCGCCGGACGCGGGGTGCGCGGTGCCGAGCGGGAGCGGGTGGGTGGGGTCGGTGACGTCGTCGAGGCGGACGGTGC
Organism: Kitasatospora sp. NPDC001664; assembly: GCF_053596675.1. Taxonomy (NCBI): domain Bacteria; kingdom Bacillati; phylum Actinomycetota; class Actinomycetes; order Kitasatosporales; family Streptomycetaceae; genus Kitasatospora; species Kitasatospora sp. NPDC001664. The sequence goes on along the minus strand of NZ_JBSFGS010000034.1, from coordinate 49,206 downwards.
CGCCGCCGGGGTCGGCGGCGGCCGCGGTGTAGGTGCGGCCCATGCACTTGACGACGGTGGCCCGTTGGGTGACTTCGCCGAGCAGCGGGACCTGGTCGGCCTGGTCCCGGGTGGCCCGGGCGGGAGTGTGCTTCATCGATGCGACTTTCCGTGACGCCGAGGATTCGCGGAGTGACTGTATCCCAGGGCGTCCGAACGGTCCTTTACCTTCCGGCGGCGGGGACGGGCCGGGCGGTGGCCATCCGCCCGGCCCGTGGGCCGCGCTATCCGAAGACGGTCCGCAGTGCGCGGAGCGCGCTGGTCAGCGCCGATCGCGGCGCCTTCGGGGACGCCGCGGGCCGGGTGGTCGCGGGGGAGGCGTCCGGCTGCGGCGCCGGGTGGAGCGGGGGCGTCGGCCGGGGGGCCTGCGGCGGCCGGACGGCGGACTGGCGGGTGGCCTCGGCGCGCACGAGCGCGCGCACGGCGAAGTAGGGGTCGGGCATGACGGAGTTCTCCTGCGGATGTGCCGATGTGTCAGGACGGGGAACGGCGGCACGCCGCGTGCCGGTCGGCAGTGCGGCGTGCGGGCTCCCTCAGCAGCGCAGGACCGTCGAGGAGTTCGACGCGGGGCGCGGGGCGCTCGGCGTCCGAGGGCGGGTCGGGGGGCGGTCGGCGCCGGGGGTGACGCCCAGGGCGACGACGGAGACCGACGCACGGACCTGGGGCGAGGAGTGCCGCCCCTGGTGCGTGTCGACCGCGCACTGGCCGGGGGCCGGACGGTCCCGGCCCACCGTTTCGGTCGCGGCCGTGGCCGCGTCCTCCTGACCGGCGGGCGCGGCCACGGCCGTCACCACGGTGCGGCAGTGGTCGGGGTGGCCCATCGGCAGGTGCGGCTGGGTGCTGCTCAGGACCGTGTGGAGCAGGGCCAGGGTGGCCACGAGCGCCGCGGTGCACCAGGAAAGCCGCGGGCGGTCCGTGCGGAAGCGCGCCATCCCCAGCACCTCCTGCTCTCCCGCCTCCAATGGGTAACGCTCTGATGCCCGTTCGGACACTCAACGTGACGAAAGGGAGGTGCGTCTCACCCGATCCGGTGAACGGCGTTGCCCTCAGTGGCCGCGGCCCCGCCGCTCCGGCACCGGCCGGCGCAGGGCCAGGGCCAGTTCGGTGCGGGACCGGACGCCGAGCTTGCGGTAGACGCGGCTGAGCACGGCCTCGACGGTCTTGACCGAGAGGTGGAGCCGCTCGGCGGTCTCGCGGTTGGTGAGGCCGTCGGCCACCAGCGCGGCGAGCCTGTCCTCCGCCCCGGTCAGACCGGCGGTCGGGAGGGGCGAGCGGGCCGGACCGCCGGGCGCGGTCGGGCCGGAGCGGCCGGCCAGCGCGTCGAGCAGGGCGGTCCACGGGGCGGCGCCGCAGCGGGCGAACAGCTCGGCGGCCTCGTCCCAGACCTCCCGGGCGGCGGCCCGGCGGCGGTGGGCGCGCTCCAGACCACCAAGGGCGAGGAGCGTCCGGCCGTGCTCCAGCCGCAGGCCGAGCGCGGCGAACAGCTCGGCGGCCGTCCGCAGCTGACCCCGGGCCCGGTCCGCCTCGCCGAGCTGCGAGGAGACGGCCGCCGCGGCGCGCAGGCAGGCGGCCTCGGCCCCGGTCCCGGGGGCGCCGCGGCCGAGGGCCGCGCGGGTGCTCACCAGCAGCGCGTGGGCCTCCCGGGCCCGGCCGAGGCCCGCCCATGCCTCGGCCAGCTCGGGCTGCCAGCGCAGCACCGTGGGGTCACCGACCTGCTGACCGGCCTCCAGCGCGGCGACCTCCTCCAGTGCGGCGGCGGCCTCCCGCAGCCGCCCGGTGGCGAGCCGTACGGTGCCGAGCGCCAGCAGGTTGCGGGAGGTGAACACCAGGTCGTGCTCCTCCCGGGCCACCCGCAGGCCCAGGGCGGCGTGCTCGGCGGCCCGGGCGAACGCGCCGCCGGCCGTCTCGGCCAGCGCGGCGGTGTAGGAGACCGGACCGGCCGACAGCCCGGTGACCGAGCGGTGCCGCAGCGCGCGCCCGGCCCACTCCAGGGCGCGGGCACAGTGCCCGGACCGGCACTCGACCTCGGCGAGGCTGCGCAGCACCTCCTGGACGTCCTCGGCGTCGCCGCCGGCCTCGGCCGCCGGCAGGAGGTCGAGCAGCACGGCCCTGGCCCGGTCGAGCCGGTCGTCGAACACGGCGTGACGCGCCGTCAGGTAGTCGGGGCTGCCGCGCACCCCGAGCCGGGACACCGGGACGCCCAGGCCGCGGGCCCGCTCCAGGCTCCGGGCCGAGGCGGGGTCGCCGAGCACCCGCTCCATCCGCGCCCGCATCGTCAGGGCGGCCGCCTCCAGGACCCGGTCGCCGCCGGACCTGGCCAGGTCGGCCGCGAGCGCCGCGGCCCGCACGGCGCGGTGCGGGCGGCCGTGGCCGATGTTGGCGCGCACGGCGTCGCGCAGGTGGACGGCGGCGAGCAGCACGGGGTCGTCCCCGGCGAGGTGGCGGGCGCGCGCGATCAGGGCGTCGCTCTCGTGCAGGGCCTGGCCCCGGGTGTCGATCACGGCGAGCAGGGCGGCGACCTGTTCGGACGGTCCGAGCCGGGCGGCGCGTACGGCCCCGGCGACCCGCGCGGCCAGGTCCGGCCGGCCCGCTGCCGCCGCGTCCGCGGCGGCCAGCGCCAGGCAGCGGGAGCGGGCGGTGCGGTCGGCCGGTGGGACGCGGTCGGCGGCCAGCAGCAGGAGCTCGGCGGCCAGCGCGCGCTCGCCGTCGCGGCGGGCCAGCGCAGCGGCGTGTTCGGCGTCGGCCGCGGCGTGCGGTGCCCGTGGGTCCCGCGGGTCCTGGCCGAGCAGCCGGTGGCGCACCGCGTGCACCGGATCGGTCTCGGCGGCGGCCAGGGCCAGGTGCGCGGCCGGCACGGCGGCGGGGCCGACCGCCCGGCCGCCCCGGGCGGCGGCACGCAGGGCGTCCGCGGCGAAGGCGACGGCGCCGTCCGGGGCGATCCCGACCAGCCCGGCGTCCTCGGCCTCGCGCAGGCGGGCCGCCGAGGCGGCCGGGCCGGTCAGGCGGCCCAGCAGGGTGAGGGTGGGGTGCTCGCTGAGCGCTGCCGTCAGCAGGACCTCCCGGACCGGCGCTGGGACGGTCCCCAGCCAGCGTTCGGCCTCCCTGGAGGCGGCGTCGCCGACGCTGCCGGGGAGTGCCGGACCGTCGGCCCGCGCCGGTCCGGCGGCCGCCAGCGACGCCCTGACCAGGGCCGGGTTCCCTCCGCTGCACCGGTGCACCGGGCCGGCCCAACGGCGCGGGAGGCCGGCGGCCCCCAGCAGGTCGGCGAGTTGAGGGACGGTCAGCGGAGCGGGCGTCAGACGGGGTGCGTGGTCCCCGCACAACTGCCGGACCGGCACCGGCACGGCCGCGCCGCGCACGGCGGCCAGGACGGACAGCCGGCCCGGCGCGAGGGCCCGGCGGGCGTGGGCGAGCACCGCGGCTGTGGCCGGGTCGAGCCACTGGGCGTCGTCGACCACCAGCAGGACGGGGCGTGCGGCGGTTGCCGCGTGCAGGGCCAGCCGGACGGCCTCGCGCTCGGCCGGGCCTGCGGGGTCCGCCGCCGACGGGTGAACCGCCGCCGATGTGGCGGGCGCTGACGACGGGTCCGGTACGGCGGCGGGGTGGAGGGTCCCCACCCGGTCCGGGAGCGCCACGGGGCGCAGCGCCGCCGGCAGGTCCGCTGCCGCGGTCGGCGGCAGCTGTCCGGCCAGGGCCGTGAGCGTCCCGAACGGCCGCCGTTCGTCGCCGGGTTGAGGGGCGAGGCGGAGCACCGGCCGGTCGGCGCCGGCGACCAGGGCGGCGAGGAGCGTGCTCTTGCCGCTGCCCCACGGGCCCTGCACCACCAGGCACCCCGCCGAGCGGAGCAGGCCGGCGGCCGCTGTCAGTGGCTCCTCGGGCATGCGGTGACGGTACGGGCCGGGAACGCCCCGGACAACCCTCCCGCCGCCCCGGGCGGGGACGAGGGATTCCCCCGTTTCGGCGGCTGCGGGACCGGCCTAGCTTTCTGGGCACCGCTCACCCCCACTCGAAGGGTCCCCCCATGAGACGACTGCGCCTGCTGGGCGCCGTGGCCCTCGCCGCGGCACTCGCCGTTCCCCTCGCACCCGGGGCACTGGCCGCCCCCGCCCCCGGCGTGCCCCCTGCCCCCTCCGCTGCTCCCGCCCCCGCTCCGGCCTCCGACGCCGCTCCGGCCTCCGACGCTCTGCTCGACGCGATGGAGCGCGGCCTCGGCCTGACGGCTCCTCAGGTCCTCCAGCGGTGGGCCGCGGAGGACGCCGCACGGGCGGTGCAGGCCAGGCTGCGCCCCGCCGCGTCCTGGTTCGACGCCGGTTCGGGCCGCCTGGTGGTGCCGGTGACCTCGGAGGCCGAGGCGTCCCGCGCTCGTGTGGCCGGGGCGCTGCCCGCCCGGGTCCGGTTCGGTCCGGGTGAGCTGGCCCGGGTGGCGGCCGCGATACCCCGGGTCGCGGGGGTGCGGGCGTACGGCCCGGACCCGGTCCGGGACCGGGTCGTGGTGGTCCTCGCCTCCGGTGCTCCGGCCTCGGCCGAGCAGGACCTGCGGGCGTTCTCCCCGGCGGTCGAGGTGGTCCGATCCACCGTCACCTACCGCCAGCAGGGCGGGGACGTGGTCGGCGGCGAGTCCTGGAAGCCCGGCAGCGAGAGCCAGTGCTCGGTCGGCTTCTCCGCCGGCGGGGCGGGCGGCGCCCGGCACTTCCTGACGGCCGGTCACTGCACCAACGACGTCGACCAGCCCGCCTACGGCAAGGACGGCACCCGGCTGGGCACCTCCAACCGCGGCGGCACCCACTCGGTCAACGCCCACGAGGGCGACTTCGGACTGGTCGACGTCACCGAGGCCGGCTGGGCCCTGGCGGGCCGGGTCTCCGGCTACGGGGCGGGCGACTACACCGTGACCGGAGCCGTCGACCCGACCGTCGGCATGTCGGTCTGCCACTCCGGGGCGAACACCAGGCTCCAGTGCGGCACCGTCACCAAGGTCAACCAGACCGTCGACTACGGCTCGGTGGTGATCGACGGCCTGTTCGAGACCAATGCCTGCTCCGGCGGCGGTGACTCCGGCGGTTCGTACGTCACCGGTCCGAAGACCGACGCCAAGGCGGTCGGTGTGCACTCGGGCGGCGGCAACGGCTGCGGCCAGTCGGATCCGACCACCATCGGCCAGCCCGTCGTCGAGGCGCTCACCAAGTGGAACCTCACCCTCACCACGGGGACTCCGCCGGCCCCGGGCGGCGTCACGGTCGCCAACCCCGGCAACCGGAGCACCCCGGTCGGCACCCCGGTGTCGCTGCCGGCCTCGGTCTCCGGCGGCACCGCCCCGTACGGCTGGACCGCCACGGGCCTGCCGGCCGGCCTGACCGTCGACGCCGCCACCGGCACCGTCACCGGGAGCCCCACCACCCCGGGCAGCTCCGAGGTCACGCTGTCGGCCAAGGACGCGGCCGGCCGGGTCGGCTCGGCCGCCTTCACCTGGACGGTCACCGCAGGCGGCACCGGCCCGCTGACCCTGGCCAACCCCGGCGCCCAGACCGCCTACACCGGCCGCCCCTACCGCCTGGCCCCCGCCGCCACCGGAGGCACCACCCCCCACACCTGGACCGCGGTCAACCTGCCCCCGGGCCTCTCCCTCGACCGGGCCACCGGCGTGATCTCGGGGACCCCCACCGCCTGGGGCATGACCACCACCACCCTGACCGTCACCGACGCGGCCCGTCGGACGGCGAGCGTCTCGTACTCCACCACGGTCTGGAGCCCGTGGTGACGACCGCTCCCGGCTGACGGCCACCGGCCCGGCGACGACGTCGCCGGGCCGGTGCCGGTCCGACCGGGAATCCGCTGCACCAACGCTGCGGGTACGCGCGGGCGGCGCGGCGGCGCAGGCTGGGACGGTGGTCCGAGGGGGCGAGCGGAAGGAGGAGTCCGGTGACCGATCCGCACCGCGTCCGCGAGTCGGTGTGGGCCTACCCGCGCCCACCCGCGGTGGACGACGCCTCCGGCCGGACGGTGGAGGTCTGGTTCGGCGGCCGGCAGGTCGCCTCCACCAGGTCCGCGCTGCGGGTGCTGGAGACCAGCCACCCGCCGGTCTACTACCTCCCGGCCGCCGACGTCGCCCTGGAGCTGCTCACCCCGGCCGAGGCGGTGAGCGCCTGCGAGTGGAAGGGCCTGGCCTCGTACTGGGACCTGACGGTCGGTGAGCGCCGCGCGGCGCGTGCGGCGTGGTCCTATCCGGACCCGCTCCCGGGCTACGACGTCCTGCGCGGCTGCTTCGCCTTCTACCCCGGCCGGGTGGACCGCTGCACCGTGGACGGCGAGGCGGTGCGGCCGCAGGACGGCGGCTTCTACGGCGGTTGGATCACCGACGAGATCGCCGGCCCGTTCAAGGGGGCCCCGGGGACGACGGGCTGGTGACCGCGCCCTTCGCCGCCCCTTCCCAGCAGCTTTCCTGAGGAGCCGTCATGTCCACGGAGCAACCGTCGCTGCGGAAGCCCGCCGCCGGGCCGGCGCCCGCCGAGACGCCGGAGTGCGAGGCGTCCACCTGTCACGCGATCTCGGTGCCCGAGCCGGTGGAGCTGCACGACGCCTGGCCCGGGTGGATCCCGCTGACCCTGATCCTGGTGATGGCGCTCGCCCTCGCGGCCTTCGCCGTCGGACGCGTCGCGGGGTGGTGAACCCCGGGGCGTCCGACGGCTCCGGGTGGCGGCCGCCACCTCGGTCAGGGGGACGGCGGTGCGATCGGTTCGACGATCGGCGCGCCGTCCAGGTCGGTCGTGTAGTCGCGGGGGACGGGCTTGCGGTCCTTCGGGCCGGGGAGGGCCGGGCAGGCGATGCCGTCGCCGTCCCGGTCGAGCGCGTCCGCACGGGGCACGGCTTGGATGTCGACGGCGAGGGCCGCTACAGCGTCGGCCGTCCGAGCCGTAGGGAGCCGTGCTGACCCGGATCGCGGCGGGGCCGACCCCGTGACTGCGGGGAACGCGGTCGGACGAGGCACAGCCGTTGTCATGAGGTCGGGCACGGCGATTCTCCAGAGGCTGACGAAGCCGCCCGTTTCTTGGCGGTCGAGCTCCTTCACCGGGCGAACGCCTGACGTTCGACGGGGCGACCAAGGCCTCGGAGCGCCGGTCAGTACTCCTCGTCCGGGTAGCCCCACTCGACGGCGACCTCGGCGTCGGGGGCGGCCTCGGCGACGGCGGAGGCGAAGGAGCTCTCGAAGTACGGCTGCCAGCGGCCGAACCCGCTGATGCTGATCGGGAACTTCGACTCGCCCGACACGTAGTCGACGCCGTTGTCGCGGACCGCGCCGTAGCTGATCTGGCCCTCGAAGCCCTCGTCGCGCAGCAGCTCGCCGATGGACGCGGCGACGGCCTCGGCCTGGGCCGGGTCGGCGAGGCGGGAGACGGTGAAGTGGAGATCGATGTTGACCGACATGTCCGCAGGCTACCGGTCGCCGGTGACGTACCGCCCCGCTGGGTGGTCCCACCTGGCACGGGGCTGACCTGCCGTCACCGGGGCACCGACCCCTGGCGGTCGTGGCAGGTGGGTGTGGTTGCCCTCCGGACATCCGGGGCAAAAGGACCGCACGGCCCGTGCTGAATGCGCGGGGCACCCTTTCGGACAAGGGAGTTCACCCATGTCGTTCCTGTGGGCCCTCATCGCCGGCCTGGTCATCGGCCTGCTCGCCAAGCTCGTCCTGCCCGGCCGCCAGCCGATCCCGCTCTGGCTGACGGTGATCCTCGGGGCGATCGGCGGCCTGGCCGGCAACGCCCTCGCGAGCGGACTCGGCGTGCGGGACACCAGCGGCATCGACTGGATCCGCCACCTGCTGCAGATCGGTGTCGCGGCCGTCCTGATCGCCGTCGTCACTCCTGTCTGGTCCCGTCGCGGCTGACGGGCCGGCCGTCCACAGGCGGGTGACCGGTCGTCAGCGGCGCCAGGACTCGCCGTACTCGCGCCACTGCTCACCGGTCTCCCGTCCCTGCTGCTCGGCCTGACGACCCAGCTCCCGTCCCTGCTGTTCTGCTTGGTGCCCCAGCTCGCGCCCCTGCTGCTCTCCCTGACGGCCCGTCTCCCGTCCGGCCTGCTCCGCCTGGCGGCCCAGTTCGCGTCCGGCCTGCTCCGCCTGCGGGTCGCCGGTCGCGGGCGGCACCACCTCGGCCGGAGCGGTGGCGGGGCCGGAGGGGGAGGGGGAGGTGCCCGTGCGTTCGGTGGTCGCGCAGCCTGCGGCGGCGAGGGCCAGGACGAAGGAGGCCAGGGCGAGGCGGCGGGTTCGACGGTTCATGAGCTCATCCTGCTGCCGCCGGGGCGGCGGATCGGCCGCCGAACGTCCCCTCGGACACGGTCCTTCGTCCCCACTTCGGCGGTGTGCCGGGGTGTGCGTCGGCGAGGGGCGTTCGCCCACGAGCGGGTCGATGCGTGACATGCTCCTCGCATGACGCACCTCGAGGAACGGGTGGCACCGGAGCCGGGCAGTGGTCCCGCGGCGGCGGGCGGTGATCCGGAGGCGGTCTCGGAGGTCCTGGCCGGTCTGACCGGATCCGTGGTGTTCCTCCGACCGGTGTACGGGCCGTGCGGCGAGGTGACGGACTTCGTGGTGGTGGCGGCCTCGCCGGAGGCGGTCGACGTCGGCGGGCGCCGGGGCACCGAACTGCTGGGACGGTCGCTGCTCGGGAGCTATCCGGGCACGCGCGGCACCGAGCTCTGGAAGGGGTACCTGACGGCGCTCGGGGGGACGCGCTACGCGGGCGAGTTGGAGTACCTGGAGACCTCCGCCGGGATCCCGTACCGCTCACGGTGGAGCGTGACGGCGGCTCCCTGCCGGGGCGGGCTGCTGGTGTCCTGGGAGCTCCTGGACCCGGGCGAGCGGGCGGAGCGCCGCCTGGCCCTCATGCAGCGCCTGGGCCGGATGGGCTGGGTGGACCGCGACCTGACCCGGGACGAGGTCACCTGGTCCGAGGAGGCGTACTCGATCTTCGGCCGAGAGCGCTCGCAGGGCCCGCTGCTCCTGGAGGAGCTGGCCCTCCTCGCCGAGGGCGAGGACCGGCTGCTGCTGGAGGAGGAGGTGCGGCGGCTGCTCCGCTCGGGCGAACCGATCGACCGCACCGTCCGCATCCGTCTGCCCCGCCAGGAGGTGCGGCACGTCCGGGTCCTGGCGGAGACCCAGAGGGACGGGCACGGCCGGCCCGTCCGCCTGCACGGGCTGTTCCAGGACCGTACCGCCGCCGAGCGGGCCGAGCGCCAACTGCTGGAGCAGCGGCGGGCCGTGCTCAGCCAGCAGAGCCAGCTGGCGGCCGAACGCGACCTCGCCGCCCGGCTCCAGGAGACCCTCCTGCCGGTGCCCCAGCAGGTGCTGCGCCTGGGCGGGCTGACGGTCGACGTCGCGTACCAGCCGGTCCAGGAGGGGCTCAAGCTCGGCGGAGACTGGTACAGCGCCATCGAACTCCCGGACGGCCGGGCGCTGTTGGTGGTCGGGGACGTCGCGGGCCACGGGCTGGACGCGGTCGCCACCATGGCCCTCCTGCGCTTCACCGCCAAGGGGATGGCCGTCACCGGGACCCCGCTGCCGACGGTGCTGGCCAACCTCAACACCCTGCTGCTGCACACCTCGGACCGTCAGTTCCACACGGCCACCATGGTGATGGCCGTGTACGAGCCCGCCACCTCCCGGCTCACCTGGGTCCGGGCCGGCCACCCGCCGCCGTTGCTGCTGCGGGACGGCGAGGCCCGTTTCCTGCCGTCCCCCGAAGGCATCCTGCTGGGCGCCGCCGACGCCCCCGGCTACCGGGCCGCCACCCTGGACCTGCTGCCCGGCGACCAGCTACTGCTCTACACCGACGGCCTGGTCGAGCACCCCGGTGAGCCCATCGACGAAGGCCTGGCCCGACTGGCCCGCGCCGCCGAGGTTCGAGCCGGTTCCCCCCGGTTCGTCGACGCCCTGGTCCGCACCCTCCAGGACGGCCGCGAGCGCCGCGACGACACTTGCGTCCTCCACATCAGCCTTTCGGACTAAGCGTCTGACGGTGCGTGAGGCGCCGAATCCGGGGCAGGCGCGCTCCCAGGACGCACCGTGGACAACGGTCACGGTGCGGCGACGACGGGAGACGGAGCATGTCGAGTGGTCTGATCGTGGCGGTCGTCCTGGTCGCCGTCGCGGTGGCGGTCCTCGTGGCCGTCGGCGTGCGGCAGCGCCGGGAGCGGCACCCCGACCTGAAGCGTCGGTTCGGGCCCGAGTACGGCCGCACCGTGGCCCGGTACGGCGGCGACACCGCCGCCGCCGAGCAGGAGCTCACCCAACGCGTGTCCCAGCACGGTGAGTTGGTGCTGGCTCCGTTGGAGCCCTCCGCGCGGGCCCGGGCCGAGCAGCAGTGGGCCGAGGTGCAGATGCACTTCGTGGACTCCCCGGAGCGGGCCCTCGCCGAGGCCGAGACGCTGCTGGCCCGGGTGGCCCGGGAACGCGGCTACCCCGACTCCGACGTGGACGCCCGGATCGACGCGATCTCGGTCGACCACGGTGAGCAGATCGAGGCCTACCGCGTGCTGCGGGCCAAGGCCCGCCCGGAGGCGGCCGACACCGAGGAACGGCGCGAAGCCCTGCTGCGGGCACGGGAGTTGTTCACCGTGCTGGTCGGTGCCGGTGCCGGTGCCGGTGCCGGCGAGGCGGTGCGGTCGGTCCGTGCCGGGACGCCGGTGGCGCCGGGCGGCGGGGCCCTGCGGCAGTTCCCGAAGCAGCGCGAGCACCACGCCTGAGCAGCACGCCCCACCCAAACCCGTCCCACGATCGAGGAGGACAGCATGACCATCAGTCACCATGAGCACCGCACCGACTCCGTGGACACCCCGCGTGCCCAGGACCGGCCGCAGAGCCGGACCGCCGGCACCGGCACGACCGGCACCATCGGCCGCTGGGCCCGTTCCGCCGACCCGCGCCGCGAGGCGGCCCCGGACACCCGGAAGGCCGGTCCCGGTGACATCGCCGCCGCCTACGACGCGGCGGTCGCCGAGGAGCGGGAACGTACGTCCGGCTCGGGGCGCAGCGGGCGGACCGGTCAGGACCGTCTCCTCTCGCAGGACGTCGCCGCGCAGCTGACGCAGCGTCTGGACCGGGCGCTGGGCGGCTTCGTGGACGACCCCCGGGGCGCCGTGCGGGAGGCGGACGCGGTACTGGAGGAGACACTGGGCAGGCTCGCCGCAGACCTGCGCGAGCGGCGCTCCGCGCTCCGCGCCTCCTGGCACGCCGAGGCCGACGCCGAGTACCCGGGCCAGGGCCAAGGCCAAGGCCCGCAGCGCACCGAGGAGTTGCGCCTCGCGCTCCGCGACTACCGTGACCTCCTCCGGCGCCTGGCAGCCGCCTGACCCAGCCGTCCGGACGGCGGCCGACCCCATCGGGGCCGGCCGCCGTCCGGCTTTCACGGCTGTGCGCCGTCCGGCCAGGCGCGGGTGTCCCGCGGTTCGAGGTAGGGCTCGCGGGTGGCGGCCATGCCGCCCTCGATCCCGCGCTGGCGGACCAGCTCGGCGTCGAACTCCAGGCCCAGCAGGATCGCCAGGTTGGTCAGCCAGAGCCAGACCAGGAAGACGATGGCGCCGGCCACGGCGCCGTACGTCCTGTTGTAGGAGCCGAAGCCGGCGACGTAGGCGGCGAACCCGCCGGACAGCAGCAGCCACAGCACGACCGCCAGCACGCTGCCGGGGGAGACCCAACGGAGGCCCCGGCCACGGACGTTGGGCGCGGCCCAGTACAGCAGGGCGACCATCGCGACCACCAGCAGCACCAGGACCGGCCACTTGGCGACCGACCACACGCCGAGCGCGGTGTCGCCCAGGCCGAGCAGGTCGCCGGCCCGCCGGGCCAGCGGCCCGGTGAACACGACGATCAGCGCGCTGGCGGCCAGCAGGACGAGCAGCAGCACGGTCAGCCCGAGCCGGATCGGGGTGAGCTTCCAGACCGGTCGTCCCTCCCGGATGTCGTACACCGCGTTGGACGCCCGGATGAACGCGCCGATGTAGCCGGAGACGGACCAGAGCGCACCGAGCAGGCCGACCGCCGCGAGGACGCCGCTGCTGCCGCGGCCTTCCTGCAGCTGGACGACCGCACCGCGCAGGACGTCCTGCGCGGGCCCCGGCGCCGGCGCCGCGAGGTCGTCGATGAGGCGACCGGTCACGCTCGGGCCGGCCAGCCCGATCAGGGAGACCAGCAGAAGCAGCGCCGGGAAGACCGCCAGCACCCCGTAGTAGGTCAACGCGGCGGCCCGGTCCGGGAGTTCGTCCTCCAGGAACTCCAGGCCGGTGCGGCGCAGCACCGGCCACCAGCTGCGGCGCGGCAGATCGGTCGGGCCTCGGGGCACATCCCCGCCGGGCCCTTCGGGGTGGCCAGAGCGGCTGGGCCCGAGCTGGTCGTGGTGATCGCGGAACGTCGGCATGCTGCCCGTGTTTCCGTTGCCCCGGCTCCCAACCCCTCTCGGCCGGGTGCCGGATCAGGCGGGTCGGCCGGTCCGGCGCGCGGCTCCGGCGACGCGGGCCTGACCGCCTCGGGGCGCGGAGTACGCAAGTCCCGGAGTGCGGGCGGCCTTTCCGGGGAGTCCGTCCGGATCCGGCGGTGTCGGACGCGCGGTCGCGGGTAGCCGTCCGGAGCGGTGTCGGCCGGACGGTGCGGGGGAGAGGGTGGGCGAGGGGGAGGTCAGGACCGGTGGCGGCGTCGCCGGGCCGCGGCCGGCGGCGCTGCCGGGCAGCTGCCGTGACCACCCGTCAACCAGGGGGTGGGGCTCCGGCGGCTCCGGTCATGCTCCATGATGGCGCAGGCCGTGACGCGGTCACCCGCCGGCGGCCGCGACGGTGGGACGCCAGGTGACGAAGGGTCAGGCATGAGCAACACGGCTGAACAGGCACTACCGGAGCCGGAGGTGCCGGACCGTTCGGTGCCTCGGCAGACGGCCCCGCAGGAGCCGGGCCCGGAGGTCTCGGCCGCTGCCGGTCAGGAGACCCCGGAGGAGCCCGAGCACGTGGTCCCGGCCGTGGTGGAGAGCCCCGCCCGGCGCGCACAGCCGCAGGGCGCCGCTGCCCGCTGGCTACTGAAGTACCGCGTCCAGCCGGTCGGCCCGGCCGCGGCCGAGGGCCACTCGGAGCCGCAGGCCTGGTGGAAGGTCATGTGCCTGACCGGCGTGGACTACTTCTCCAGCCTCGCCTACGTCCCCGCCATCGCCGCCCTCGCCGCAGGCGCGGTCTCGCCGCTGGCGACGCTGATCCTGGTGGCGCTGACCCTGGTCGGGATGCTGCCGATGTACCGCAGGGTGGCGAAGGAGAGCCCAAGCGGCGCCGGGTCGGTGGCGATGCTGGAGGACCTGCTGCCGTTCTGGCGGGGCAAGCTGTTCGTGCTGGTGCTGCTGGGCTTCGTCGCCACCTCCTGGATCGTCACCATCACGCTCTCCGCCGCGGACGCCTCCGTCCACCTGGTGGAGAACCCGTACCTCACCGGCGCCCTGCACGGCCACGAAGTCGCGCTCACCGTCGGCCTGTTGCTGCTGCTCGGCGGGGTGTTCCTGCTCGGCTTCAGCGAGGCGGTCAAGGTCGCCATCCCGCTGGTGGCGGTCTTCCTGCTGCTCAACGCGGTCACCATCGGCGCCGGCGTGGTGGAGGTGGTCACCACCCCCGGTGCCTGGTCGGCGTGGACGCACGCGCTGACCGAGGGCGGCGGCGGCCTCGGCGGGCTGGTCCAACCCGCGCTGCTCGCCTTCCCGTTGCTGGTGCTGGGGCTGTCCGGCTTCGAGACGGGCGTCAGCATGATGCCGCTGGTGGCCGCCGAGGGCGAGGACGAGACCCAGCGGCTGCACTCCCGCATCCGCAACACCCGCAAGCTGCTCACCACCGCCGCCGCCGTGATGAGCGTCTACCTGCTGGCCGCCAGCTTCGTCACCACCGTGCTCATCCCGCACCGGGAGTTCGAGCCCGGCGGCGCCGCCAGCGGGCGCGCGCTGGCCTGGCTGGCGCACGAGCAGGTCGGCGAGGCCTTCGGCACCGCGTACGACATCAGCACCATCCTGATCCTCTGGTTCGCCGGCGCCTCGGCCATGGCCGGCCTGGTCAACATCGTGCCGCGCTACCTGCCGGACTACGGGATGGCCCCCGAGTGGGGCCGCGCGGTACGGCCGGTGGTGCTGGTCTACACGCTGCTCTGCGTGGTCATCACCGTCGTCTTCGACGCCGACGTCAACGCCCAGGCCGGGGCCTACGCCACCGGCGTGCTGGCGATGATGGTCTCGGGCGCCTTCGCGGTGACCGTCTCGGCCCTGCGCCGGCGCCGCCGCGCGGCCACGGCCGGCTTCGCCGCCCTCACGGCCGTGCTGCTCTACGCCCTGGTCGCCAACATCGTCGACAAGCCCGACGGCATCACCATCTCCGGGTTCTTCATCCTGGGCATCGTCCTGGTGTCGCTGGTCTCGCGGATCTCCCGCACCACCGAGCTGCGCGCCGACTCCATCGCCTTCGACCCGACGGCCCGTCAGTTCATCACCGACACCCTGGCGTACGACAACGCGATCAACATCATCACCAACCGCCGCCACACCGGGGACGCGGCCGAGTACGCGTTCAAGGAGCGCGAGCAGCGCGGCGACAACCCGGTCCCCGGCACCGCCGACGTGCTGTTCCTGGAGATCGAGGTGGTCGACCCCTCCGAGTTCAGCGACACCCTCCAGGTGCGCGGCGTCGAGGTGGACGGCTACCGGGTCCTGCGCGCCGAGGCCCCGGCCGCGCCGAACGCGATCGCCGCCGTCCTGCTCGCCCTGCGCGACGCCACCGGCGTCCGGCCGCACTGCTACTTCGCCTGGGCCGAGGGCAGCCCGCTCAAGCACATGTTCCGCTACTTCCTGCTGGGCCGGGGCGACACCGCTCCCGTCACCCACGAGATCATCCGCCGCAACGAACCGGACCCGGAGCGCCGCCCCGGCATCCACGTCGGCGCCTGACTCCGAAAGAGGGTGGGGGTTCCGCTGCACGGCACCCCCACCCGACGGCCGACCCCGGATGCCGTCCCCGGCCAACCGGGGCAAGCTGCTGCGGGAGAGCACCGGCCGGAGCGGAAGGCGGACCACGCGGTGGACGCACCAGGTTTCGCGACGGACGGCACCGCCACCGTCCTGGTCGACGGGCGCTCCACCGTCGTCTGGTGGTCGCGTGCCGCCGCCGACCTGTTCGGGCGCCCGGCGGCCGAGGCGCTCGGCCGCCCCGCCGTCGAGGTCCTCGGCGCACCGCTGCCGGAAGGGTCCGCCCGGGTCGAGGGAGCCGTGCTGCGCCGGGCCGACGGCGGCAGCTTCACCGCCGACCTGACCCTGCTGCCCTCGGCCGACGGCGCACGGGCCCAGGAGGGCGCCTCCTCCGCCCTCCTGGTGGTCCGGCCGGAGCGGCCCGGGCCGGCCGGGCGGCTGCAGCTCGCCGAGGCCTACCGGCGGGCCGCCGAGATCGGCGCCTCGCTGGACGTGGTCGGCGGCGCCCGCGAACTGGTCGACGTCCTGGTCCCGGCCCTCGGGGACCTCGCGGCCGTCGACTTCCCGGACGCGGTCCTCCAGGGCCGGGACCCCCAGCTGGGCTACCCCGGGCCGGAGGCCTCGGCCCCGCGCCGGGTGGCGGCCAAGGCCGCCGACGGGCGCTGGCCCGCCGCGCTCGTCCAGGTCGGCGAGCCGGTGCCGACCCCGGCGGCCACCCCGGAGACCGCCGCCATCGTCGTCGGCGGGGCCATCCTGTTCGACCCCGCCACCGCCCTGCTCGCCATGGGCGACCAGCCGGAGATGGCGGCCCGTCACATCCCGGCGGGCATGCGGTCGGCGATCGGCTGTCCGCTCTACCACCGGGGCCGGCTCTTCGGCTACGTGCTGGTCTGGCGCACCGGCGACGCCGACCCGCACGACCAGCAGGACGTCGAGGTGGTGCAGGACCTCTGCGACCGCACCGCGCTGGCCCTCGACAACTCCTTCCGCTACACCCGCGAGCACCAGACGGCCGTCGTCCTCCAGCGCAGCCTGCTCCCGCCAGCCGCCACCACCAGCACCGCCTGCGAGACCGCCGGCGCCTACCGTCCCGCCAGCGGCGCGCTCAGCGTCGGCGGTGACTGGTACGACGCCTTCCCGCTCTCCTCGCTGCGGGTCGCCCTGGTCGTCGGCGACGTGGTCGGCCACGGCCTCCAGGCCACCGCGACCATGGCCCGGCTGCGCACCGCCGTCCAGACCCTGGCCGAACTCGACCTCCCGCCCGACGAGTTGCTCATCCGCCTGAACGACCTCGTCCAGCGGATGGCCGCCGAGGCCGAGGAGCCCGACACCGTCGGGGCCTCCTGCCTGTTCGCCGTCTACGACCCCGTCACCGGCGAGTGCCAGTTCGCCAGCGCCGGCCACCCGCCCCCGCTGCTGCTCACCCCCGACGGCAGCGCCGAGTACCTCCCCGTCCCGCCCGGGCCCCCGCTCGGCGCGGCCGACCAGCCCTTCGAGCCGTACCGCACGACCCTGCCCGCCGGCAGCCTGCTGGCCCTCTACACGGACGGCCTCACCGGCCACGACCCGGACACCGCCCTGCCGGCCCTGCTCACCGAACTGACCCGGCAGCACCGCCCCGACCGGCCGCTGGCCGCCATCGGCGCCGACCTGATCGCCACCGTCCCCGCCGAGCACCCCGACGACGACATCGCCCTGCTGCTCGCCCGCACCCGCGTCGTGCTGCCGCAGTCCACCGCCGGCTGGCGGTACGCCGACCTCTCCGAGGTGGCCCGGGCCCGCGCCGACACCGCCGCCCGGCTGGCCGACTGGGGCCTGGGCCACCTGGACTTCGCCGTCGAACTGATCGTCAGCGAGCTGGTCACCAACGCCATCCGCCACGCGGGCGGCCCGGTCGAGCTGCGCCTGATCCGCGACCGGATCCTGGTCTGCGAGGTCTCCGACCCCTCCAACACCCAGCCTCGGATGCGCCGCGCCCTGGAGAGCGACGAGGGCGGCCGCGGCCTCTTCCTGGTCGCCCAGCTCGCCGACCGCTGGGGCTGCCGCTACGCGGCCCGCGGCAAGACCATCTGGGCCGAACTCGCGGTGGACCCCGACCCCTGACACCCGGAAGGTGACACCCGGAAGGGCAGCGACCCAGGGGCGCGAGGAACTGCGCGAGCCGGAAGGACCGGACTGGTGTGCCGGGTACGGGGTTTCACTTGCACGTGCCCGTCCGTACCCGGCACACGGGTCGCCGCCTTCCGACCCGCGCAGTTCCTCGCGCCCCAGGTTGCCCTGCCCGGGCGGGGGACGGTCAGGGAGCCGTGCCGCCCGCGTTGGCGATCAGCCGCCCGAGTACCTTGAGCGCGGTGACGTAGTCCGCGTCGTCGATGCCCTCGTGGAGGGCGGCCCGGATCGCGGGCGCGTTGCGGGCCAGCTCCACCCGGGCGCGCTCGCCTTCCTCGGTGAGCCGGAACCGGTCCTCCCCGTCGAGGCGGAGCCAGCCGCGCTCGACGAGTGCGGCCCCCTCGGCCGCGAGGTCGTCCTCCGGCCGGAGGTACGCGCTCATGGCCGCCCGCAGCTCCGCCACCGTCCGGCTCCCGCCATCCGGGGACAGGTCGTTCGCCGAGAGGTTGCGCAGCAGCCAGAACTGCGGCTGGGTGTAGCCCTTCTCGGCCTGCCGGGCGCGGGTGAACGCGATCAGGGCCTCGTACGCCACGCCGGTCCAGTAGGCGGCCGGCTGTGCGGCCAGCTCCTGGTCGGTCCGCTGGTGGTCCGTCATGGACGCGCCGCTCCCCACTACTTCGCGCCCGCCGCGACCGGCCCGTAGGAGCCGGACAGCAGCTCTGCCACCACGTCCCGCCCGGCCGGGCGCCAGCCGAGCTCGGTGCGGGCGGTGGTGCCCGCGACGCTCTGGTCGAGGGCGAGCGCGTCGGCGAACAGCGGGCCGAAGACCTGCGCGGCCTGCTCGGCGGGCACCACGCGCGGAGCGCCGTCGACCCCTGCCACCCGCCCGGCCGCCACGGCCAGGTCGCGGACCGGCGTCGCGGCCGCCGAGACCCCGTGCCAGAGGGTGCCGGCCCCGGCCCGCTCCAGCACCGCCACGTAGAGCGCGGCGAGGTCGTCGACGTGGACGGTCGGCCAGCGCACGCCCTCCTCGCCGTAGTACTCGGGCGAGCCCTCGCCGCGGGCCCGGTCGACCAGGATCGCCGGGATGCCGCCGCCGCGCCCGTACACGATGCCCGGACGGATCACGGCCGCGCGCACGCCCTCGGCGGCCTCGGCGATGACCTGACGCTCGATCAGCGGGCGGTACCCGACCAGGTCGACGGGGTTGGTCGGGGCGTCCTCGCCGACCTCCTGGGCCTCGCCGGTGGCGCCGAGCACCCAGACGCCGCTGGTGTAGACGAACGCACGGCCGGTGCCGCGCAGCGGGGCGGCCAGCGCCTCGATCACCGCCGCGTCCACGGCGGCGTCGGTGCTCGGCGGGGCGAGGTGGAGCACCGCCTCGATGTCGGGAGTGACCACCCCGGCCAGCGTGGCCGGGTCGGCGGTGTCGCCGGCCACCTGCGCGGCCCAGGCGTGGCCGGTCCGGGGCTCGGCGCCGCGGACGAGGGCGACCACCTGGTGGCCGGCGGCGGTGAGGTGCTCGGCGACGGCCGTGCCTATGTAGCCGGTCGCACCGGTGAGAAGGACCTTCATGACGTTCCCGTCTTCCGTGGAACGGGGCCCGGTGCCCCGTTCGGTGATCGGTGGTTGGTGATCGGTGGATGGTGGTGCGCTCCGCCCGCCCCAGCGGTCGAGGCGCGCGTAGGCGGGCCACCACTGCCGCGCGTACGCCCGGCGGCCGGACTCCGGCAGCAGCCGCACCAGGACGGCGGCGGCCGTCGGCCCGTCGGCGCCGTCCAGCAGCCACGGCAGCAGCCGGGCCGGGTCGGTGAGGATCCGCCGGGCGTGGACGCGGCCGAAGTGCTCCCACGCGTCCGGGCCCAGGACGGTCCGGGCCAGCGGGAGGACGGTCTCCTCCTCGTGGCGCAGGTGCCCGCGCAGGCCGGTGACCAGTGCGTCGGCGAGCGAGCCGAACGGTTCGGTGGCGGCCCCGGGGTCGTCCAGCGCCCGGTCGATCTCCGCCAACAGGCAGGCGATCGCCGCGTGTTCGGCCTCGATCGCCTCCAGCCGGGCGAGCGAGAACGGGCGGCCCCGGAGCGCCGCGCGCAGCGCCGGCCAGAGCGCGTCGTCCTCGGCGGAGTGGTGGGCCCGCAGCGCCCGGCGGAACAGGTCCCACCCCGCGGCGGTCCGCAGGACCGTGCAGGGGTCGGGGGCGACCGAGGCGGTGACCAGGGCGAGGTGGCGCAGCTCCCTGCGGAGCGCGTCGTGCATCGCGCGGGTCACGGTCAGGTCGAAGCTGTCCGTCACGGGTGTGCGGCTCCTGCTCGCGGCGTCGGGGTGGGTGCCTCCAGCCTCCCGTGGCCGCCCGGTGGTGATCAACGCGCACTTCGGCGCCGCACCGATAACCCCGCTGTTATCGGTCGCCGTCCCGCACCTGCCGGTGCGTCAGAAACCGAAGGTGCCCAGCTCCCTGACGGTGCCGGCGAGCGCGGCGATCAGCTCGCTCTCCGCCTCGCTCCGCCAGACCAGGGCGAAGTCGAGGGTGGGCAGGTCGGGGGCGGCGATCCAGCGGATGTTCGGCATGCCCCAGTACCGGGTGACGTGGCTGGGGAAGCCGTGGATGATCTCGCCCATGCCGACCCGGTTGATCAGGTCCTCGGCGTTGGTCACCGTCCCCCTGCGCTCGATCGTCCGGCCGCGGGCCGTCTCGAAGGGCAGGTACCGCTCCTGGTAGTAGCCCGGCATCCCCGGCGGCATGGCGTGCTGGAAGTCCGCGAACACCTCCAGCCCCACCGAGCCCCGTGCGGCGAGTTCGTGGTCGTGGGCCACGGCGAGCACCCGGGGGTCCGTGCACAGCACCGGCCCGACGGTGAGGTCCGGCTCCTCTACCGGCAGCCAGGTGACCAGGACGTCCATCTCGCCGTTGCGCAGCCTGCCGAAGATGTCGTCGTAGGTCAGCTGGCGGATCTCCAGCTCCCACTGCGGGTACCGCGAGCGGAAGGCCCGCCAGTAGACGTGCAGGTCCACGACGTTGAACGGCATCATCCCGATCCGCAGCCTCCCGGTGACCCCGCGGGCGGCCGAGCGGGCCCGCTCCAGCGAGAGCTGCAGCCCCGCGTAGACCGGCTGGAGGTCGTCCCGCAGCTGGCGGCCCACCTCGGTGAGCCGCACCGTGCGGCTGGTGCGCTCGAACAGGTCGGCCCCGATGCGGCGTTCCTGCTTGCGGATCGCCTGGCTGACCCGGGCCTGGGAGACCAGCAGCCGCTGCGCGGTGCGGCCGAAGTGCAACTCCTCGGCCAGCACCAGGAATATCTCGATGTCCCGCAGCTCCATGCCGCCCGCCCTGCCCCCGTGTCGTTCCCTTTGGCGACCCGCGGGCCGCCGAACCGCACCAGCATACGGCGGCGCCCGCGACCGCCCCGGCCCGCGGGCCTGTCACAACGGTGGTCCAGGATGGCGGTCATGACGCTCTTTCCGATCACCGTGCCCGCCTCCCTGGCCGAGTCCCTCGGCCTCGACCCCGCGACCGACGACTGGGGCCACGAGATCCGGCACGCGGTCGGCACCGGGGCGGGGGACACCTACGTGCTGAGCGGCCTGTGGCGGCGCGACGGGCAGCGCACGGAGGACGGCGGGCGGGGCTTCGTCCTCCAGCTGATCACCCGTCACGCCCCGGACGGCGCGACCACCGCCACCGCCGTCATCCCCTACGAGGTCCCCGGCGGCACCCGCTCGACCATCAGCTGGGGCAACGAGTCCAATCTCGCGCTCCTGCCGGACGGCACGCTGGTGCTCAGCTCCCGCCCGGGCAACACCCACCTGCTCGCCCCCGGCCTGGACCGTGAGCTGGCCGGTTGGCGGATGTCGACGTACTCCTGGACCAAGGAGGAGAACGGCCCGGACGACCCCTTCGCCGCCTCGGTCGCCGTCACCCCGGGCGGCCGGCTGCTCTGCCTGGTCTCCGAGACCAGTCTGGAGAACTGGGGGGTCCCGATCCCCAACCTGGTCGCCGTCAGCGACCCCGGCGAGGTGCTCGCCCCGGGCCGCAAGCCCGTGCTGCACGCCTTCGCCACCCTGTCGACCTCCGCCGCCCGCCAGACCGAGCAGGACGCCCACCCGCACGTCCGCCACGCGGGCGCGCCGGTGCTCGGCGACAACCGCCCCGCACCCGCCCTCGGCTCACTGGTGTCCGGGCTGGTCGGCGGCAGCGCCTACGACTGGGACCGGGCCTTCCTGCACCGCCCCGTCCCGCTCTCCGACGAGCTCTACGTCGTCCCGGTGTACGGCCGCACCTACCGCTCCGGGAGCCGGGGCCAGCGGTTCGCCTTCGCCCTGCTGGACGCCGAGGGCACCGTGCACGGCCACCTCGGCGGCCTGGACCGCCACGCGGACAGCCCCTACACCGGCCACCTGTTCGACGTGACCACCGATCCGCACCGCGGCCTCGCCTTCCACCTCAACCGCTACGGCCTCTACGCCTGGACCGCCGACGGCACGCTGCGCGCCGCCCTCCGCACCACCGAGGCCCCGTTCAAGGCCCTCGCCCACTTCGCCCTGCTCACCGCCACCCCCACCGGCGAGCTGCTGCTCGCCCACCGCAAGCAGCACTTCGTGCTGCGCGTCCCCGTTCCCGGCGACCTCACCGCCCTCGGCGAGAGCGTCACCGAGGCCCTGGCCGGTCTCGCCAAGGCCCGCAACGCGGCGAAGAAGCAGCACGCCCCCGTCAACTGGCTCTGGACGACCCCCACCGGTGCGGTCCACCACCTCTGAGCCCCGGTCAGACAGCCGGGCGGGCCGGAGCGGTGTCCGCTCCGGCCCGCCCGCGGCGTCCGGTAGTGCTACCAGCGGTACCAACGGCCGCGGCTGCCGGAGGCACCGGTGCTCCGGGCGAGGAAGCCGACCAGCCAGAACACCAGGACGATCACCGCCACCCACCACAGGGCCTTGAGGGCGAAGCCGGCGCCGAACAGGAGCAGAGCGAGCAGCAGGACGAGCAGAAGCGGAACCATGAGGACCTCCCAGGTCGGTGTCGGGGGCCCGCCTGCCCGCTCCGGTCGAACCCATGCACCGAGGTTCCGGAGCGAGCGGGGCCGTCGGAGTGAATGCGGCGACCGAAGCGGAGTGGAATCCCGCCGGCGGGGCAGCCGGTCCGCACGACGTCGGGAAGCGGTCCCGGCGCACCGCCTGACCACTCGTCACGAGGGGGAGTGTTGGACACTGCCAGGACCGTCGCCCACCGCCTGGGCATCCGGATGCCGGACAGCGCGCACCCGGACCTGCTGCTGCCGGGCCGTCTGGTCTACGACTCGGCCGACCCGTACGCGGTCGAGCTGGTGGTGGCCGACTCGGGGCCGTACCGGATCGACGGACCGCCGGTGCGCTGGAGCTTCGCCCGCGAGCTGCTGGACCAGGGCCGCCGGACGCCGGCCGGCCTGGGCGACGTCCTGGTCGCGTCCGGCCCCGGCGGCTCGGTGCTGATCGAGCTGCGCGGCGGGGAGGGCGTCGCGGTGCTGAGCGTGCCGGGCGAGCAGGTCAAGCACTTCCTGGAGGACTCGTACGAGCTCGTCCCGCCGGGCGAGGAGGCGCTCCACCTCGACGTGGACGGCTGCCTGGCCAGGTTGCTGTGGTGATCCCGGCGCCACGGGGTAGGCGGTGACCGTCGAGGACCAGGACGGAGGCCGGGTGTGATGGGTGATCAGGCGATGCGGGCGACGGGCTGGGCCCGGTCCTTCCCGGTCAGCGGCGGGGTGCGGGCGGGGCGGCGGTGGACCCGGCACCACCTCGACACGCTCGGCTGGAGCGCGCACGAGCCCGAGACGGCGGACGCCGTCCTGCTGGCCGTCTCCGAGCTGCTCACCAACGCGCACCGCCACGCGGGCAGCGACGCCTCCCTGGTGCTGACCTGGGACGGCCGCCGCCTGGAGGTGAGCGTCCACGACGCCTCCCCGGTCCCGCCGGTGCCCCGCAGCCCCGACGCCACCGCCACCGGCGGCCGCGGCATCGGGATCGTGGCGGCCCTCGCGGACGCCTGGCACACCCGCCTCCAGACCGACGGCAAGACCGTCACCGCCGACTTCAGCCCTCCGGACCGGTAGGGTCCGCCCGACGGTCCGCAACCTGCGAGGATGCGTCAGGTACCGGTGCACGGCCGGTCGGTGGCGGTGAGGTGCGTGCACGGTGGAGATCGACGGTTGGCTGTCGGAGCGCGAGGTCGCGGCGGAGCAGGCGGTCGGAGGCGACTTCGACCTGTCCGCCTGCGTCCGTGAGGAGATCCACCTGCTGGGCGGCGTGCAGTCCCACGGGACGCTGCTCGCGGTCGACACCACCACCGGCCTGGTGGACACCGCCGCCGCCAACGCGGGCGAGCTGCTCGGAGCGCCCGGCCGGTCCCCGGTCGGCCTCCCGGCGGAGGAGCTGCTCGGTGCCCGGCAGTACGCCGAGGCCGTGGAGGCCGCCGAGGAGGAGGGCGGCGCGGCGGCCCTGCTGCCGATGGTGCTGGAGGGAGCGGGGGAGGGCGGGCGGCGGACGGTGGACGTGACGGTCCACCGCGACGGCCCGCTGCTGGTGCTGGAGTTCGAGCCGAGGACCGAGCCGCAGTTCCGCTTCGACGGTTTCTACCGGGGCGTGCGACAGGCCCTCAAGCGCCTGCAGAAGTCCCGCACCGTCCTGGAGTGCTGCGAGGCCGCGGTGCGCGAGGTGCGTGCGCTGACCGGCTTCGACCGGGTGGTCGCCTACCGCTTCGACGGCGAGGACGGCCCGGGCGAGGTGCTGGCGGAGGACGCCGCGGCGGGCCGCGACCCGTGGCTCGGCCTGTGGTTCCCCGCCACCGACATCCCGCCGCAGGCCCGCCGCCTCTACCGGGAGAACTGGATCCGGGTGATCGCCGACGTCGAGGACCCGACGGTCGGGCTGGAGCCACCGCTGCGCCCGTCCACCGGACGGCCGTTGGACCTGTCCGGGTCGGTCCTGCGCACCGTCTCCGGCTTCCACCTGGAGTACCTGCGCAACATCGGGGTGCGCTCCTCGATGTCGGTGTCGATCCTCTTCGAGGGCCGGCTCTGGGGCCTGATCGCCTGTCACGGCGACCGGCCGAACCGGCTGTCGCCCGAACTCCGCGCCGCCTGCGAGTTCTTCGGCATCGCCTTCTCGCTGCAACTCGCGGCGATCGCCGAGCGCGAGCAGTCCGAGGCCGCCGAGGCGGCCCGCGCCGCGGTGGACCGCGCCTGCGAGCGGCTCTCGCCGGACCTGGCCGCCTTCGTCCTGGCCGAACGCGAGGCGCTGTGCGAACTCGTCGGCGCCCAGGGCGTGGTGCTCCACCGGGAGGGAGTGGCGGTCGGCGACGCCGACGGACTCCCCGGCCCGCTGCTGGCCGAGGTCGCCGACCTCGCCGACCGCGCGGGACGGGCCGGCGGTCAGGGGCGTTCCGGGGTCTGGACCACCGACCGGCTGTGGGAGGAGCTGTACGGCGAGGACGGCCGCCCCGACCCCGACCGGCCGCTCCCGCCCAGCGGGGTGCTGCTCACCCCGCTCTCCGAGGAGGGCGACTTCCTGCTCTGGCACCGGGGCGAACGGACCGTCACCCGGCGCTGGGCCGCCGACCCCCGGCACCCGGTGCGGGTCGGCAGCCGGGGCGAACGGCTCACCCCGCGCGGCTCCTCCGCCGTCTTCGAGGCCACCGTGCGCGGCCGCAGCGAGCCCTGGGGAACCGCCGACCTGCTGGCGGCCCGCGAGCTCGGCCGCACGGTCACCGCCCGGATGCTCCGGCACACCACCGAGCTCGCCCGGCTGAACGCCGAACTCGCCCGCTACAACGAGGACCTGGACTCCTTCGCGCACGCCGCCGCGCACGACCTGAAGGAGCCGCTGCGCGGCATCGCCAACGCGGCGGCCTTCATGGCCGAGGACGCCGGCGACGGCCTGGACGGCACCTCGCGCCGCCGGCTGCGCACCGTCCAGCGACTGGCCACCAGGATGGACGACCTGCTGAACTCGCTGCTGCACTTCGCCCGGCTCGGCCGGGCGGGCCTGCGGCTCGCCCCGGTGTCGCTGGACACCGCCCTGGACGAGGCGCTGGAGGTGGCCGGGCCGAGGCTCGCCGAGCAACTGGTCACCGTGGAGCGCCCGGCGGCCCTGCCCGAGGTGGTGGCCGACCGCGACCGGCTGCACGAGGTGCTGGTCAACCTGCTGGTCAACGCGGCCAAGTACGCGGCCGACCCGGGCGAGGTGGAGCGCCGCACGGTCGAGGTCGGGGTCGGCGAGCGGGTGCCGCCGGGCGGCGGCGGGCCGGTGCGGGCGGTGGTGGTCCGGGACAACGGGATCGGGATCCCGGCCGACCAGCAGCAGGAGGTGTTCGAGCTGTTCCGCCGGCTGCACCACCGGGACGAGCGCGGCGGCGGATCGGGCGTCGGCCTGGCGGTGGTCAAGCGCATCGTCGAGCGGCACGGCGGTCTGCTCTGGCTGGACAGCGCCCCGGGCAGGGGCACCGAGGTCTGGTTCACCCTGGCCGGCCGGACCGACGCCCCGTCAGCCGGTCAGCCCGCCCCCTCGCCCAGCCAGTAGTCGACCGCTCCCCGCAGCACGGTCTGGAACAGCTCGAAGTTGACCGGCTTGTAGACGTAGCTGTCGGCCCCGGCCGCGTAGCAGGCGTCCACCTCCGCCGGTGCCGTGGAGGAGGTGAACACCACCACCTTCACCTCCCGCAGCTCGGGCCGGGCCCGGATGTCCGCCAGGACGCCGTGCCCGCCGCGCCCCGGCATGTTGAGGTCCAGCAGCACCAGGTCGGGCGCCGGGCGGCCGGGGTCGAGCAGCCGGGGGAGGGCGGCCTCGCTGCGGGCCAGGAACTCCAGCCGCAGCAGCGGGTGCGAGCGGCCGAGGGCGCGCATGATCGCCTCGGTGTCCTCCTCGGAGTCCTCGACCACCAGGACGAGTGCCGGGTCCTTCATCGTGCTCCTCCGGATGCCGGGTCGTTCCTGGTGTTCCTCCGGCCGCCGCGACGCGGGCCGGCGGCCGGCAGGCCGGCCACCAGCACCGCCGTGTCGTCCGTCCCCGCAGCGGTGAACTCGGTCGCCTCCCGGGTGAGCCGTTCGGCCAGTTCGGCCACCGACCGGTCGCGCAGCTCGGTCAGCCGGCCGCGCAGGTGCGCCTCGAAGAAGACGCCGTCCGCGTCCCGGGCCTCGGTCAGGCCGTCGGTGAACATCACCAGCCGGTCGCCCCCGCCGAGCCGGACGGTGCACTCCTCGTACGTGACGTCCTCCACCACCCCGAGCAGCAGGCCGCGGGCCGGCACCTCCTCGACCCTGCCGTCGGCCCGCAGCACCAGCGGCGGCGGGTGCCCGGCGTTGGCGGCGCGCACCACCAGCCCGTCCCCGTGCCACCGCAGCACGCAGGCCAGCGCGGTGACGAACCGTGAGGTGGCGGCCGAGTGCAGGGCGCGGTTGAGCCGGCTCAGGGCCGGGCCCGCACCGGTGCCGTCCTCCAGCACCGTGCGCAGGGTGTGCCGGGCCAGGCCGGTCAGCGCGGCGGCCGGCGCCCCGCGGCCGCAGACGTCGCCGACCAGCAGCGACACCTGCCCGTCCGGGCCGGTCACCACGTCGTAGAAGTCGCCGCCGACCTCCAGCATCGCGTCGCCGACCCGGTGGGCCGCGGCGAACTCCAGGCCCGGCACCTCCGGCAGCCGGGCGGGCAGCAGGTGGCGTTGGAGCGAGAGCACGTCCTGCCGGCGCTGCTCGTAGCGGGCGGCGTTGTCGATCGCCAGCGCGGCCCGGGTGGCCAGGTCGGCGCGGAACTCCTCCTGGGGGACCCGGTCCCGGCTGTAGAGGAAGGTGACGGTGCCCAGGGTCCGGCCATGGGCCCGGAGCGGATCGACCGTCACCGCCCGCACAGCGCCCGCGGCGGCGGCCGGGCCGAACGGGCCGCCCGCCAGGTCGGCCGGGCCGAGCCGCAGGCCGCGCGGGGAGCGGCCGGCCCGGGTGAGCACGCCGGTCATCCACGGGTCGGCCGGATCGACCGCCGTCAGCTCCGCCTGCCGGCGGGCGCTGACGTGCACCTGGGCGACGGGCGTCGGCTCCCCGTCCCGGAGCAGGTGGACCAGGCAGCCGTCGGCCACCGCCGGCACCGCGATCCGGGCCACCCGCTGGAGGGTCTCGCCGATCTCCAGCGAGGACCCCATCTGCAGCGAGGCCTCGGCCAGGATGGCGTCCCGGGCCAGCCGCTCCTCGCGGCCGCGCTGCTCGGCGATCCGCTGCTCGCAGCAGGCCGCCACGTCCCTGGCCTGGGCCAGGCAGGCGGCCCCCCGCGCGGCGGCGTCCTCGTCCGTGACCCCCAGCACCACCGTGCCCCAGCCGCCCTCGTTCAACGGGAAGAGCGCCTCCACCGCCAGCGGTGCCCCGCTCGCCCGCAGCGCCGCCGCCTCGGGCCGGTGCGACCCGGCCGGGTCCGCCGGGTCCAGCCGGCGCACCTGCCAGCCGTCGGCGGGGCGGCGGCCGTCCGACGGGTGGAGCGCGGGGTCCGGGTACTCCCAGCGCGGCTCGGCCTCACCGGGCAGCAGCAGCCGCAGGTAGCGCACCCGCTGGTCCGCGCCCCACCGGGCCCCGGCCACCACCAGGACGCCGGGCTCGGCGGCCAGCGCGCGGAACAGCTCCGCGGTCAGCGCGGTGACGTCCGTCGCCGAGGTGGCCAGGCTCCACAGCCGGTGCAGGTGCCCGCTCCACGCCATGCCCACGCCCTCGCGTCCTGTCGGTGCCCGGAGATC
Source organism: Kitasatospora sp. NPDC001664 (assembly GCF_053596675.1). Lineage (NCBI taxonomy): Bacteria > Bacillati > Actinomycetota > Actinomycetes > Kitasatosporales > Streptomycetaceae > Kitasatospora > Kitasatospora sp. NPDC001664. Next base: position 21,360 of record NZ_JBSFGS010000034.1, on the reverse strand, counting down.
CGGTGCCATCGGGTCCTGACCGTCCGTCAGTCGCGGGGAGGGCGGGTGGCGGTGTCGAGGTAGAAGGCGTCGATGCTCTGCACCGCCCGCTCGAACTCGTCCAGGTTCACCGGCTTGGTGACGTACGCGTTGGCGTGGCTGCTGTAGGCGTCCGCGACGTCGTCCGGCGCGGAGGAGGTGGTGAGGACCACCACCGGGATGGTCCGCAGCTCCTCGTCGGTCTTCAGCACCCGCAGCAGGTCCCGGCCGTTCATCCGGGGCATGTTGAGGTCCAGCACGATCAGGTCGGGGCGGACCGCCCCCGGCGCGCGCAGGTGCTCCAGCGCGGCGATCCCGTCGGTGACCTGGACCAGGTTGCGGGCACCGCGCTCGGCCAGCGCCTCCTCGATGAGCAGGGCGTCGGCCGCGTCGTCCTCGACCAGCAGGACGTCGAAGGCGCGGGCGGGACTGGTCATCATCAAGGTCTCCGTGGGTGCTTCGGCGGATCGGTCGTGGATGCCCGGCCAGCGCCGCCGGGCGCCCTGGCGGGTGAGGCCGCAGGCCGAGCCGAGCTGCGGGTAGCCGGCCCCGGCCCGGACGGCGGTGGCGGCGGCCCCGCCCTGCAGCCGTTCGGCGGCCCGTTGGACCTGCTCCAGGACGTGCAGCAGGCCCAGCGCGGGCGCCGCTGTCCCGGCCGCCGGGGAGTCCGCCAGCAGTTGGAGCGCGAGGCGGCGCGCCAGCCGGTCCACCGCGGCCTCCGCGATCGCCGCGGTCTCCTCCGTGGTGGCCCGGAGCAGGAAGTTCTTGCCAGGCATGGCGCCACTCTAGGCCGCCTCCCCGACCCGCGACAACAAGCGTTGTCATGATGGCCCTACAGTATGCGCGGGCCACCTCCCCCGGATGGCCGCTACTGGAGGTGCTCAAACCATGTCCGAGGACCGAAGGCCCCCGTCCTCCCGGCCGTCGGCCGCCTGGACCACCCGGCGGTGGCTGCGGAGCGGCGCCGCGCTCGCCCTGGCGGTGCTGGCGGTGCTGGGCGTCTCCGGGTACTGGGTGCTTGACCGGACCCAGGTGCTCAGCACCGAGCTGGTGGACGTGCGGTCCCCGGCGATGTCGACCTCGTTCCGCCTGGAGTCCGCCCTGCTCAACCAGGAGACCGGCATCCGCGGCTACGGACTCACCGGGAACCCCGCGTTCCTGACGCCCTACCAGCAGGGCCTGGCGGACCAGCGGACCCACACCGCGCGGCTGGCCGAGCTGCTGCGCGGCAACGCCACCGGGCTCGCCGACCTGACGGCCCTTCAGGACGCGGTCGCCCGGTGGCAGCAGGAGACGGCCGACCCGGTCGCCGCGCTCCCGCCCGGCGCGCCGACCCCCCGGGCCGCCGAGTCGGCCGCCGCCGGCAAGGCCGCCTTCGACGCCGTCCGGGACGGACTGCGCCGCCAGCAGGAGCACCTGAGTGCCGACCGGGCGCGGGCGCGCGCGGACCTGCTGTCCACCATGCGGGTGCGCAACTGGCTGTTCGCGGCGATCGGCGCGGTCGTGCTGGTGCTCACCGTGCTGGCCTTCGAGGGGTTGCGCCGGGGCGTCACCCGCCCTCTGGAGCGGCTCGGCGCGGACGCCCGGCGGGTCGCCGGCGGCGACTTCGGGCACGCCATCACCGCCACCGGCCCGGCCGACCTGCGGCGGCTCGGCGCGGAGATCGACTCGATGCGCCTGCGCCTGGTGCGGGAGCTGGACTTCGCGGAGGAGGCCCGGCAGCGCCTGGACGAGCAGGCGGCCGACCTGCAGCGCTCCAACGCCGAGCTGGAGCAGTTCGCCTACGTCGCCTCGCACGACCTCCAGGAGCCGCTGCGCAAGGTCTCCAGCTTCACCCAGCTGCTCCAGCGCCGGTACGGCGGCCAACTCGACGCCAAGGCCGACCAGTACATCGGCTTCGCGGTCGACGGGGCCAACCGGATGCAGGCGCTGATCAACGACCTGCTGGAGTTCTCCCGGGTCGGCCGGGTGCACCAGAGCCACCAGGAGGTCGACCTGGAGCAGACCCTGGAGCGGACCCTGGACGCCCTGAGCATCTCCGTCGAGGAGGCCGGCGCCCGGATCACCCACGACCCGCTGCCCACCGTGGTGGCCGACCCCACCCAGATGGGGATGCTCTGGCAGAACCTGATCGCCAACGCGGTGAAGTTCCGCCGCCCCGGCGGGCGTCCGACGGTCCACGTCTCGGCCCGGCCCGGGGAGGACGGGCTCTGGCAGTTCGCCGTCACCGACGACGGCATCGGCATCGCCCCCGAGTTCGCCGAGCAGGTGTTCGTGATCTTCCAGCGGCTGCACACCAAGGACGCCTACGGCGGCAGCGGCATCGGCCTGGCGATGTGCCGCAAGATCGTCGAGTTCCACGGCGGCACCATCGCCGTCGACCCGGAGCACCGCGACGGCACCCGGATCGCCTTCACCCTGGCCGCCGGTCAGGAGGCCCGGTGACCTCCGCCGCCACCGCCCGCCCCGCAGCGGCCGAGGAGCAGCCGGTCTACCGGGTCCTGCTGATCGAGGACGACGAGGCCGACGCGCTCCTGGTCGAGGAACTGCTGCTGGACACCGGCCTGCCCCACGAACTCACCGTCAGCACCACGCTGGCCGACGCCAAGCAGGTCCTGACGGTCCGTCGGATCGACTGCGTCCTGCTGGACCTGCACCTGCCCGACGCGGCCGGCACCACCGCCGTGCGCGAGCTCGCCCCCGAGCACGCGGTGATCGTGCTCACCGGCCTGGCCGAGGCCAGGGCCGGCACCGAGGCGATGGCCGCCGGCGCCCAGGACTACCTGGTCAAGGGTAAGGTCGACCCCGAACTGCTGCGCCGCACCCTGCGCTACGCGGTCTACCGCAGCCGGACCGAACGGGCCGCGATGGAGGCCCGGACCGTCCGGCTGCGGGCGGAGGAGAACGCCCGGCTGGAGCGCGGCCTGCTGCCGCCGCCGATCCTCGGCACCTCCACCGTGCGGGTGACCAGCCGCTACCTGCCGGGCACCGCCATGGCGCTGCTCGGCGGTGACTTCCTGGACGTGGTCGTGGGCGACGACGGTCTGCTGCACGCCGTGGTCGGCGACGTCAGCGGACACGGCCGGGACGCCGCCGCGCTCGGCGTACTGCTGCGGATCGCCTGGCGCTCGCTGGTGCTGGGCGGCCATCGGGGCGAGGAACTGCTGGACCTGATGGAGCGGGTGCTGGTCGCCGAGCGCGGCGGCGACTCGCAGTTCGCCACCTGCACCCTGCTCACCCTCGACCAGGGCGGGGGCACCGCCACCCTGTACCTGGCCGGCCACCACGAGCCGCTGCTCACCACCCCCGCAGGCACCCGCGAGGTGCGCGCCGACCACGGCATCGCGCTCGGCATCCTGCCCGGGCTGCGGAACTGGCCCAGCACGCTCGTCCCGCTCCCGTCGGCCGGCGCCCTGACCATCTACACCGACGGCCTCACCGAGGGGCACAACGGCGGCACCGGCGAGCGGCTCGGGGTCGAGGGCCTGCTCGCGCTGATCGGCTCCGGCGTCCCGGGTGACCCCGCCGTCCACGTCGACCGGGTGATCGAGCGGGCCCAGGCCCTGAACGACGGCCGGCACACCGACGACCTCGCCGTGCTCCACCTGCAGTGGGACCGCCAAGCGCCACCCCCGGGCGCCTTCACAAGACCTTCACCATCCGCTGGTGCATGAGCTCCGAACACGGGGGTAGCCGGGCGAATGACCTGGCAGCCGAGGGAAGGACCGACATGCCCGCGATCGGGGACCAGCTCGTGACAGCCGAGCTCACCATCCCGCAGGACCGCGTACGGATCGCACCGCCGCGCGGCCACCGGGAGGTGGCCCCGGAGCTGGACGGAGTGGAGGACCTGGGCGAGGTGGCGCCGGCGGACGCCCGTGACCTGACCCGGGTGCTGCTGGCCCGCCTGGCCGGACTGGAGGAGGGCACCCGCGAGTACTCCTACGTGCGCTCCTCGCTGGTGGAGCTCAACCTCTCGCTGGTGCGCTTCGCGATGCGCCGCTTCACCGCCCACCGCGAGAGTGCGGAGGACCTGCTGCAGGTCGGTGCGGTCGGCCTGATCAAGGCGATCGACCGCTTCGACCCCGACCGCGGGGTGGAGTTCACCACCTTCGCCATCCCCACCATCCTGGGCGAGATCCGCCGCCACTTCCGCGACACCACCTGGGCCGTCCACGTCCCCCGCCGCCTGCAGGAGCTGCGCCTCGCCCTGGCCAAGGCCCAGGACCACCTCGCCCACCACCTCGACCGCGCCCCCACCGTCGCCGAGCTCGCCGAGCACCTGGGACTGACCCAGGAGGAGGTCATCGAGGGCCTGGGCGCCGCCAACGCGCACAGCGCCGACTCCCTCGACCTCCCCGTCGGCCCCGACGAGGACGCCGGCGGCGCCCTGGCCGCCCGCCTGGGCGGCAGCGACACGCGCCTCGGCCTGGTCGACGACCTGGTCTCCCTCCAGCCGCTGATCGCCGCCCTGCCCGAGCGCGAGCGGCTCATCCTGTCGATGCGCTTCACCCAGGAACTGACGCAGTCCCAGATCGGCGAGCGGCTCGGGCTCTCCCAGATGCACGTCTCCCGCCTGCTCAGCCGTACGCTCGCCAAGCTGCGCCGCGGCCTCGAATCCACCTGAGCACCCGGAGCGCGTAGAGTCATGACGACACCACTGGGGGAGGGGACGCGGATGCCGGTCCACGACGAAGGGCTGACGGCCGAGTTGAGCGCCGTCGGCGAACGCGCGGTGGTCTGCCGCCTCGTGGGCGACCTGGACGTGGAGTCGCTCTCGCCCGCCGAGCAGGTCCTCGACGATGCGTTGCACGCCCGGCCGGAGGTCGTGGTGGTCGATCTCGCCGAGGTCGGCTTCTGCGACTCCTCCGGGCTCAACCTGCTGCTCAGGACACGGGTCGCCGCCCAGGGGGCCGGGGTCGGACTGCGGCTGGCGGCGGCCTCCGCGCCCGTCCGGCGACTGCTCGAACTGACCGGCGCCGAAGCGGTGTTCGAGCTGAGCCCGAGCGTTCAGGCCGCACTCGACGGGGCCCGGTGACCACCGCGGTGAGGTCGCGTGCATCAAACGCGGCAGGGCGGGAAGCAGGCCCTGTGACGACCACCGATCGGAAGGGTTGACCGAATGACCGCGCCCCGGGAGACCCTGACCGTCCGTCACTCCGGAGCCGCCCCCGCCTTCCCGCCCGGCGGCCAGCGCCGGCGGCTGGCCCTGGCCGGGCAGCGCAAGCCCGTCGCCCGCGCCCGCGAGTTCACCCTCGGCGCACTGGCGGACTGGTCCTGGCCCGGCGCCGAGGACGTGGTGCTGCTGGTGGCCGAGCTGGTGGCCAACGCCATGCTGCACGCGGACGGCCCGCTCGACGTGGTGCTCGACGTGGCCGAGGCCCGGCTGCGGATCGAGGTGAGCGACACCTCCCCGCAGCTGCCCGTGCTCCGCGAGCCGCACCGCCCCGGCGTGCCCGGCGGCCACGGCCTCTACATCGTGCAGCAGGCCTCCGACCGCTGGGGCGCCGCACCCAACCCGCAGGGCAAGACCGTCTGGGCCGAGATCGACGCCACGGGCCCGACCACCCCCTGACCGACGGGCCCGGCCGCCGGAGGAAACGGCCCCCTAAGCTGGCCCGATGGGCGGAGCGACGGGCGAATGGGACCTGAGACGGCTGCGGGTGCTGCGGGCGGTCGACGAGTGCGGGACGGTGACGGCCGCCGCCGAGCGGCTGCACCTGTCGGTCTCGGCGGTCTCGCAGCAGGTCTCGGCGCTGGCCCGCCAGGTGGGGGCGCCGATGCTGGAGCCGTACGGACGGCGCGTCCGCCTCACCCCGGCGGCCCGGCTGGTGCTGCGTCACGCGGCCGTGGTCTTCGGCCAGTTGGAGCGCGCCGAGGCGGAGCTCGCGGGCTACCTGCACGGCGAGGCGGGCGAGGTGCGGGTCGGTGCCTTCGCCACCGCGATCACCGGGCTGGTGGTCCCGGCCGTGGCGGGGCTGCGCACCTCCGTGCCCGGGCTGACCGTACGGGTCGAGGAGGCCGAGGCGGAGGAGGCACTGCGGCTGCTCACCACCGGTGAGGTGGACCTGGCGCTGTCGCTCGCCGTCGGGCCGGTCGGCCGCGGGCCCGGCCTGGTCGAGACGGCGCTGCTCACCGATCCGATGGACGTGGCCCTGCCGCCCGGCCATCCGCTGGCCGCCGCACCCGGCCTGCGGCTGGCCGACCTGGCGGAGGAGGGGTGGATCTACGGCGCCGACGGCCCCTGGCGGGAGATCACCCTGGAGGCCTGCGCCAGGGCCGGGTTCGTCCCCGGGCGGGCGCACACCGCCGTGGACTGGGCCGCCATCCTGGCCCTGGTCACGGCCGGGCTCGGGGTGGCCCTGGTGCCCCGGCTGGCCTCGGCCGGCCGGGTCGGTGCGGCGGTGATCCGCCCGCTGCCCGAGGACCTGCCCGTCCGCCGGGTGGTGGCCGCGGTCCGGGCCGGGACCGAGTCCACGCCGCCGCTGCGCCGGGTGCTGGCCGAGCTGGCCGGGGTGGCCCGGACCCTTCAGTCCAGCTGAACGGTTCGCTCAGAACTCTGCGATGGACCTGACAGGTCGTCAGGGCCGATGGTGGATCCATGACCACACAGCCTTCCGCAACCGCCACGCCGACCGACGCCTCCGCCCCGCCGTACGCCGGTGGCAACCCCTACGCCGACTACCGCTCCGGCGAGTTCCCGTTCACCGAGCTGGTCGACCTCGCCGACCGCCGCCTCGGCGGCGCCGTGCTCGCCGCGAACGACGAACTCTTCGCCGACCGGGAGAACCTGCTGCTGCCCCACCCCGCCGAGTTCCGGCCGCACACCTTCGGCAACAAGGGCCAGATCATGGACGGTTGGGAGACCCGCCGCCGCCGGGGTGCCGACGGCCGCCCGCACCCCGGAGCCGACGAGCACGACTGGGCGCTGATCCGCCTCGGCGTGCCGGGCGTGGTGCACGGCGTGGTGGTCGACACCGCGCACTTCCGGGGCAACCACCCCCTGCACGTCGCCGTCGAGGGCACCGAACTCCCCGGCACCCCGGGCCCGGAGGAGCTGCTGGCGGCCGACACCGCCTGGCACCCGCTGGTGCCCCGCTCGCCGGTGCGCGGCCACGCCGCCAACGGCTTCGCGGTGGAGGGCGGCCGCCGCTTCACCCACCTGAGACTGCGTCAGTACCCGGACGGCGGCATCGCCCGCCTGCGGGTGCACGGCGAGGCCCGGCCCGACCACGCCTGGCTGGCCGCGCTCGGCACCTTCGACCTGGCGGCGGTCGAGAACGGCGGCACCGTCGAGGACGCCTCGGACCGCTTCTTCTCCTCCCCGGTGAGCATCGCGCTGCCCGGCAAGTCCGGCGCGATGGGCGACGGTTGGGAGAACCGCCGGCGCCGCGACGGCGGCCACGACTGGGTCCGGCTGCGGCTGGCCGGGCGCGGCGCGATCCGGGCGGTGGAGATCGACACCGGCTACTACGTCGGCAACGCCGCCGGGTGGGCCGGCCTGTGGGGCCGCGACGAGGAGGCCGCCGACCCGGACGCCTGGTTCGAGCTCCTCCCGCCCACCCGCCTGCAGCCCGACGCAGTCCACCGCCTGCTGCTGGACGCACCCCGCCCGGCCACCCACGTCCGCCTGGACGTCTTCCCGGACGGCGGCATCGCGCGCCTGCGCCTCCACGGCAGCCTGGTCTGACCGGCCGTCACCCCCTCCCGCTCCTCACGGCGGCGCCTGCCCGCGCTCGCGCTCGGCGGCCAGCACCTCCTCCAGGCCGCCGAGCCGGCGCAGGCCCGCCACCGCGCGTGAGGTGCGGTGGTTGGCCGCCAGCAGCTCCCGGTGGCGGTGGACGAAGGCCCAGTAGCCGGTGGTGAACGGACAGGCCCGCGGCCCCAGGCGCTCGGTCGGCCGGTAGGCGCACGGCCCGCAGTGGTCGCCCATCCGGTGCAGGTAGGCGCCCCCGGCCGCGTACGGCTTGGTGGTGACCAGCCCGCCGTCGGCGTACTGGGACATCCCCAGCACGTTGGCGGCCATCACCCAGTCGTAGCCGTCCACGAAGCAGCGGTGGAACCAGTCGGTCAACTCGGCCGGGTCCCAGCCGTGCTGGAGCGCCCAGTTGCCGAGCACCATCAGCCGGGGGATGTGGTGCACCCACCCGTGGTCCCGCACCAGGGCCAGCGTCCCGGCCAGGCAGCGGGCGGTGACGGCGTCGGCGTCCAGCTCGCGGAACCACTCCGGCAGCGGCTCGTGGTGGCCCAGGCGGTTGACCTCCCGGTACTCCGGGCCGAGGTGCCAGTACAGCTGCCAGACGTACTCGCGCCAGCCCGCCACCTGCCGGACGAAGCCCTCCGCGCTGTTCAGCGGCACCGCACCGGACCGGTACGCCGCCTCGGCGGCGGCCACGCACTCGCCCGGGTCCAGCAGACCGAGGTTGAGCGGCACGGAGAGCGCGCTGTGCGCCATCCACGGATCGGCGTGCAGCATCGCGTCCTCGTAGCGGCCGAAGTCCGGCAGCCGGTGCTCGACGAAGTGCGCCAGCGCCTCCCGCGCCTCGGCCCTGGTCGCGGCGAACCGGCGCGGCCCGTCCCGCCCCACGAAGGCCACCTCGCCGGCCCGCTCCCAGCGGTCCAGATCGGCCCGCACCTCCTCGTCGATCCCGTCCTCCCGGGGCTCGAACGGCGGCGGCACGGGCAGCGCGGCGACGCCCCTGGGTGGCGGCTCCCGGTTGTCGTGGTCGAGGTTCCACCGCCCGCCGGCCGGCCCGCCGTCGGGCTCCAGCAGCAGGTGCTCCGCCCGCCGCACCCGGTGGTAGAAGTCCTCCATCACCAGCCGCCGCGACCGCGGCGGCCCGGCCCACCGCCGGAAGTCGGCGAACGGCACCAGGAAACCGCGCGGCGCCAGCACCGTCACCGAGGGCATCGCCGACACCAACCCCAGCGCGGCCCGCGAGGTCGGATGACACACCGTCACCTCCGCGCCCGCCCCGACGGCCTCGGCGAGCCCCTCCCGGTAGGTCTCGGCCCGCACGTACCGCACCCGGTCACCGAGCTCGGCGGCCGCGTGCCGCATCGCCGACAGCACCAGGTGTGCCTTGGCCCGGTGGAACCTCCGCCGCCGCAGCACCGACCGGGCCTCGACCATCACGATCGGCGCCGCCTCGTCCGGCCCGCCCTCCCCGGGCTCCCGGAAGTGCGGCCCCAGCTGGTCCCCGAAGACCCAGTGCGGACGAGCACCTCCGCGCTTCGCTGCCACCGCCACGCTCCCTCCGTCCGCACCACCGTGGCGTCCGTCGGTGGTGGCCGCCCACCCGCAGCGATCGTGCAGCGGCTCGGCCGGCTCAGCCCCCGGGGGCGTAGCGCTCCAGCCGGACCGTCACGGTGCGGTCACCGGGCCGGATCTGATGGTGGGTCGTGCTGAGCCAGTCGCCGGGGCGCAGCCACTCGCCGTCGGACGGGGCCCAGCCGAGGTTGAGCACCGCGCTCGCGGCGTAGCGCGCAACGGCCTCGGGCTCCGGCAACGCGAGGGCGAAGGCGGTCGGCACCGTGCCGCCGGAGGGGACGGGAACCGAGCGGGAGGCGACCGTGCGGGCGGGGGCGTCCATCAGCGAGACGTCCTGCACCCGGACCGCCAGCACCCCGCCGCCGGCCAGGTCCGGCCATCCGTCCGGCCCGAACTCAAGGTCCACTGTGATCCGCATCATGCCCCGACGCTACCGGCCCGCTCCGGTGACGGCCCGTCACTCCTCGGCGGTCCGGACGGCGCCGTCGGCCGCTCCCCGCCGCCGCATCCGGATTTCCTAGGTAGCCCTACGGGGCCCCACCTCGCTTGTTCGCCCGGAGAGCACCCCCAACAGTGAGGCAGCGGTGGCGGTGGCCACCGCCCGCGGCGCGGTCCCGCCCCGCGGTCCCCTGCACGAGCAAGTGGAGCCAGAGCATGCGCAGACTCCTCGTCGCGGCAGCGGCGATACCGGTCCTCCTCGCCCTCGCCGCCCCGGCCGGCGCCGCCCAGCCCGAGGGCACCGTGGTGGCGGCCCGGCAGCACTACGGGGACCAGTACGTCGTGGTCCTCAAGGGCGGCGCCGCCCTCGCCGGGGCGTCCGCCCTGGCCGGGCAGTACGGCGGCACGGTCCGCTCGACGTACAGCCAGGCCCTGCACGGCTTCTCGGCCAAGGGCCTGACGGCCCGCCAGGCGCGCCGGCTGGCGGCCGACCCGGCGGTGGCGGCGGTCTACGAGGACGGCACCGCCCGGACGGCCGGCACCCAGGCGAACCCGACCTGGGGGCTGGACCGGATCGACCAGAAGGCGCTGCCCCGGGACAAGTCCTACACCTACCCCAACACCGGGGAGGGCGTCACGGCCTACGTGCTGGACACCGGGATCAAGCCCGACAACCCCGAGTACGAGGGCCGGGCCTCGGTCGGCAAGGACTTCGTCGGCAGCGGCGGCGCCGACGGCTTCGGGCACGGCAGCCACGTCGCGGGCACCATCGGCAGCAAGACCTACGGGGTGGCCAAGAAGGTCAAGCTGGTCGCGCTCAAGGTCCTCGGCGGGGACTGCTCCAACACCGGGCCGGACTCCGCCGCGGTGGACGCGATCGAGTGGCTGACGGTGAACGCGGCCAAGCCGGCCGTGGCCAACATGAGCATGACGATGGACCAGGTCGGCGTCGGCGACGAGGCGCTCAAGCGCTCGGTGGCGGCCGGGATCACCTACGCCGTGGCGGCGGGCAACAGCAGCACCGACGCCTGCGGCACCAGCCCGGCCCGGGTGCCGGAGGTGATCACCGTCAACGCCTCCGACGAGTCGGACAACCGCGCGTCCTTCTCCAACTACGGCTCCTGCACGGACATCTTCGCCCCGGGCAACAACGTCGTCTCGCTGGGGCTGAACAGCGGCAGCAGCGCGACCATGAGCGGCACCTCGATGGCCTCCCCGCACGTGGCCGGCGCCGCCGCGCTCTACCTGGCCGCCAACCCCACCGCCACCCCGAAGGCCGTCCGGGACGCGCTGGTGGCCGGGGCCACCGACGGCGTGGTGAAGAACGCCGGCTCCGGCTCGCCGAACAAGCTGCTCAACGTCTCGTTCATCGGCGGCGACACCCCGCCCCCGGCCTGCGCCCCGCGCTCCACCACCACGCCGGTGGCGATCCCGGACGCCGGTGCGGCGGTGAGCAGTTCGGTCACCCAGCAGGGCTGTGACGGCAAGGCACCGGCGGCGCTCGCGGTGAAGGTGGACATCGGCCACACCTACACCGCCGATCTGGTGGTGGACCTGGTCGGACCGAGCGGCGCGGTCTTCTCCCTGCAGAAGGCCGGCGGCGTCGGGTCGGCGGCCGGCCTCCACACCACCTACACGGTGAACGCCTCGGCCGAGACGGCGAACGGCACCTGGTCGCTGCGGGTGCAGGACGTGTACCGCTTCGACACCGGCACCGTCGAGGGCTTCACGCTCACCTTCTGACCCGCCGTCAGCACGCGCCGAAGAGGGCCGCACCCCGCCGGGTGCGGCCCTCCCCGTCATCCCGCCGCTACCGGACGGTGAGGGTGTACGTCGCCGTCGCGGTCTTCCCGGCGGCGTCCTTCGCCGTCACGGTGACCGGGTAGGTCCCGGCCTGGAACGGGGCGACCACCTGCATCTGGGAGGTCCCGGAGCCGTTCACCGAGGCGGGGCTGAACGAGGGCGGGATCGGCAGGCCGGGGCCGGTGGCCGAGAGCTTCACGGTGCCGGTGCCGCCGGTGACGGTCACCGTCACGTTCAGGAAGAAGCCGGGCGAGGAGGTGCCGCCGGTCGGGTTGACGGAGACCTTGAGGTCACCGGGGGCGGGGGTGCCCGCGCCGACGGTCAGGGTGAGCTTGGTGGTGGCGGTGCCGCTCGGGCCGGTGCCGGTGACGGTCACCTGGTAGTCGCCCTGCGGGGTGGTCGACGCCGTCTCGACGGTGAGCTTGGCGTTGGTGCCGGTGCTGATCGAGGAGGGCTGGAAGGTGGCCTTCGCCCCCTGCGGCAGGCCGGAGGCGGTCAGCTCGACCGTCTCGCTGCCGTTCTGGCCGGCGGTGCTCGTCACCGTGGTGGACACGGACTTGCCCGGGTCCACCTTGACGGCGGCGGGGGAGAGGCCGAGGGAGAAGGTCTGCGGAGGCTGGGTGCCGCCGATCTGCTCCTTGACCCAGTCGCCCATGTCGTTGTTGAGCCGCCCGTAGACGCTGTACCACTTGAAGTCGCTGCGGCTCCAGGAGGCGACGCCCACCACCTTGCCGTCCACGATCAGCGGGCCGCCGCTGTCCCCGGGCAGGATCGAGACGTGCCCGTCGGAGTAGCCGCTGCAGATCATCGTGGCGTCCTGGAATCCGGCGCCGACGCCGTTGCAGTTGGACCCGGCCACGATCGGCAGGCCGAACTTGGTGAGGGTGACGTCCTTGGAGTCGTCGTTGAAGTCCTTCTTGCCGTAGCCCAGGCCCAGCCCCGTCTTCCCGGGCTTGTGGAGCTCGGTGTCGGCGGAGGTGGCCACCGTGGCGTACTTGCCGCCCGGCACCGGGACGTCCTGGTCGGTGGTGACCACCGCGACGTCGTACCCCTGGTCGAAGTTCACGTACTTGGGGTGGGTGTCGTAGCTGACCACGCCGATCCTGGTGCCGCCCGAGGCGTTCAGGTCGTCCAGGCCGTAGAGGAAGGACTTCTGTCCCTCGGCGGCCTTGCAGTGCGCGGCGATCAGGATCTTGCGGGGGGCCACCACCGAGCCGGTGCAGGTCTGGCCCTGCGGTCGCGAACCCCCTTGCCGCAGACCGGCGATGACGAACGGATAGTCCTTGACGGAGGCGGGCGTGCCGCCCACCGACTGCGGCGTGACGTCCGCGTGCGGCAGCGGGGTGTCGCCGAGCGGCGCGACGGCCGGGGGCGGGGACCCGGCCGCCCCGGCGGTGGAGGCGGTCGGGAGGGCGAGCAGCGGCAGGGCGAGCACGGCGGTCAGGACGCCCAGCGCGCGGTGGTTCGGTTTCACGGCAGCTCCTTGTCGGGGTGGTGTGCTGCCGGTAACCCTCGGGGCGCGGCCCCGGGGGGAACAATCGGTGGACCGCCCCGTACGGCTACGGAAAGAATGCGGCGCCGACGGGCCGTCAGCCCGCCTCCGCCGCGGGCTCGGGGACGCTGGTCACCTCCGTGCGCGAGCCGACCTTGAGCTTGCGCAGCACGTTCACCACGTGCTGCTCGACCGTCCGGACCGAGAGGAAGAGGGCCTCCGCGATCTCCCGGTTGGTGTGGCCGTCCACGAGCAGCCGGGCGACGTCGTGCTCCCGGGGCGACAGCCGGTCGCCGTAGCCCCGGCGCCCGCGCCGGGACGGTGCGGGGGAACCGGTGGCCCGGAAGGCGTGGCGGCACCGCGCCGCGTCGCGTGGTGCTCCCAACTCCACGAACCGGTCGGCCAGTTCCCCGAGTACGGCGGGTGCGCCAGGATCGCCCAGATCGAGGCGGCAGCGGGCGGCGCGCTCGGCCGCGAGGGCCGCCGGATAGGGCGCGGGCAGCCGCTCGTACAGCGCCCCGGCCCGGTCGAACCAGCTCGCGGCGGTGGCCGGATCGCCGTCGTGGGCGGCGACCACGCCCCGGGCCCGGGCCAGCGCGGCCCGGGCCGTCGGGGCGGCCAACGCGGCGCTCTCGCGGTCGAGTTCGGCGATCAGCCGGAGCGCGGAGGCGGCCCGGCCGGTCCGGCAGAACGCCTCGGCCGCGGCCGGGACGAGCTCGCCGGCCCAGGCCCAGACGCCCTTGGCCCGCAGCAGCCGCAGGCCGCGGCCGGCCTCCTCGGCGGCGGCCCGGTCGGCGTCCTGGGCGAGCAGCAGGCCGACCAGACCGGCGTGCGCGGCGATCGCCACCGGGGTGACGGCGTTGTCCGGCTGGTGCACGCCGGTCGCGGCGAAGTGGGCGGCGGCTCGGTCCCAGGCGCCCCGGGACGCCGCGAGCAGTCCGAGGACCAGCTCCAGTTCGCTCGCCACCGGCAGCAACTCCCGGTACTCGGCGAGCAGTTCGTCGGCCCGCTGCTCCAGCCCGGCCCACTGCCCGGTGAGCCAGTCGAGGTGGACGGCGGTGGCCCGGGCGGTGCTCAGCACGTACGGGGCGCCGGCGTCGGCCGCCAGCCGGAGACCGCGCTGGAGCAGGCCGCGGGCCCGGCGGTGGTGGCCGGTCCAGGCGCCGGCGTCGGCGGCGTTGCAGTAGAGCCTGGCCAGTTGGCGCAGCTCCTCGGGCGTCCCCGCCTCGACCGGCAGCCCGTCGGCCACCTCCCAGGCCCCCGGGTCGCCGGTGTGGAGGCGGGAGGCGATGTTGTTGGCCGCCAGGGTGAGCCGCAGCCGGGGGTCGTCGGTGGCCCCGATCAGCGCGTCCACCCGGTGCAGCCACGGCAGGTGCGCGTCCAGCGGGGACGCGCCGAGGTACGGCTGCGCGAGCACCGCCATGCCGAGCCCGACGAGGTCCGGACGGTGCGCCAGACCCGTCAGCGCGAGCTCGATCTCCACCCGGGCCGCCTCCAGGCCGTCGGCCTGACGGATCAGCAACAGTCCCAGGCTGAGCCGGAGTTCGGCGGCCCGGGGAGCGGACAGCCGGTCCCCGGCGAGCAGTCCGGTCAGCAGCGGGAGCACCTCGCGCTGGGCGACGCCGGTGAAGGCGACGGCGCCGAGCTTCGCCGCCAGGCGGTCCACGTCCTCGGCGCCGAGCCGGTCCGGGCCCGGACGGGCGCCGCCGCCTTCGCCCGTGCCGGCCTCCGGGGAACGGAGGAGGGCCTGGAGCAGGCGGATCGCGGTCGTCGGATCGCCGGTCCCGATCGCCCGGTCGGCGGCCGCCTCGCCGTACCGCAGGTAGCCGGCGTGGTCACCGGCCAGCCGGCTCTGCTCGGCGAGCCTGGCCCACGGCTCGGGCCGCTCCCCGAGCAGGGCGGCCACCGCCCGGCGGTGCAGCTCCTGGCGGCGGGGGCCGGGGACCGTCGCGTAGACCGCCTGCCGGGCCAGCTCGTGGCGGCAGGCGTAGCGGCAGTCCGCGACCTCGACCAGCGCGGCCCGCTCCAGGGCGGTGCTCAGGGCCCGGCGGCCCTGCGCGGGCGCCAGGCCGGCCACGGCGGACAGCAGGTGCGCGGGGGCGGGCTCCGCCAGGACGGCGGCCGCCTCGGTGACCCGGCGGGCGGCGAGCGGAAGCCCCGCCAGCCGCTCCGCCGTCGACTCCAGCAGCACCGGCGGCAGCGGGGCGGTCTCCAGCAGCCTCCGGGCCGTGAGCTCGTCGCTCGGCGGCACGCCGCCCTGGCCCGTACCGCCCTGGCCCGTACCGCCCTGGACCGCTCCGCCCCGGCCGCCGCCCCGACCCGGGGTGCTCCGGTGGTGTCCCGCCGGGGCCCCGAGCACCGCCACCACGACCTGCGGCAGCCCCGCCGTCCGGTCGTGCAGCCGGGCCGCGAGGGCGGCGGGCACCTCCGGCAGGCCCAGCAGGCCGGCCGCCAGGCGCCCCACCTCGGCCACCTCCAGCGGGCCGAGCCGGACGCGCAGGCTGGTGCCGCCCGGCCCGGGCCGGAACGCCCGGCCCAGCGGCAGTCCGCCGGGGGAGTCCTCCGGACGGTGCGTCAGCAGCAGGACGGTGCGCGCCGGCAGGTCGTCCAGCAGGAAGCGCAGCAGCCGCCGGGAGTGGTCGTCGGCCCACTGGAGGTCCTCCACCACGAGCACCAGCGGGCCCAGCAGGTCCAGGAGTTCGCGCACCGCGCGGAAGAACCGGTGCGTCTGTGCGCGCGGGTCGCCGAGCGGAGCGGGGGGTGCGGGAAGGTGCGCCGCAAGCTCGGGCAGGTGACCGCCCAGGACCCCGAGCAGGGGACTGTGCCGTGCGGTGGCGGGCAGCCGGGCGGCCGCCCCGAGGAGCGCCTCCACGACCACGCCGTACGGGAACGGCTCCCGCGAGGCCCGGCAGCGGCCGGTGAGCATCCGGTGCCCGGCCAGCCTCGGCGCGGCCAGCAGCTCCGTGACCAGCCTGGTCTTCCCGACCCCGGCCTCACCCTCCAGGACCAGCACGGCGGGAGGCGAGAGCGCGGCGGTCAGCAGCGCGTCCAGCTCCTCGGCCCGGCCGACCAGCGGGGGCGTGCCGGGGCCGGCCACGATCCTGGAACCCATGGACACCCCGATCCGGTCCGCCGGACGCGCCGACGGCGTCCGCTCCACCCGGGCCGGGTGAAACGGGGTCAAGTGTCCTGAGCCGCCCGCTCCTCGGCAAGGGAACGGGCGGCGCGGGCAGGACCGGCGGTGTCGGGCGGACGGGGCGTCAGGCCGGGTCGGCGACCCGGCCGAGGGCCTCGACCTGCTGCTCGGGGACGTACGCGGGCGGGATCTCGCGGCCGCGTCCGAGGTGGTTGAAGAGCAGGTTCAGGACGACCGCCAGCAGGCAGCCCACCGAGATGCCGGAGTGCAGGACGGTGGCGAGCTGCTCGGGGAAGGCCCGGTAGAAGCCGGGGAAGGCGATCGGGAAGATGCCGAAGGCCAGGCTGACCGCGACGATGACGGCGTTGGAGCCCAGGCTCAGGTCGGCCTTGCCGAGGGTGCGGATGCCGGCCACGGCCACCGAGCCGAAGAGCACCACGCCCGCGCCGCCGAGCACCGGCTGCGGCACCAGCGAGACCAGCCCGCCGACCACCGGCAGCAGGCCCATGACCACCAGGAAGACGCCGGCCAGCGCGACCACGAAGCGGCTGCGGATCCGGGTGAGGGCGACCAGGCCGATGTTCTGGGCGAAGGCCGAGCAGATGAAGCCGTTGAAGACACCGCCGAAGGCGGTCGCCAGCCCGTCCGCCCGCAGGCCGCCGGCGATGGTGCGGTCGTCCGCGGGGCGCTCCACCACCTCGCCGAGGGCGATCATGTCGGCGGTGGACTCGGTCATCGAGACCACCATCACCACCAGCATGGAGACGATCGCCGCGAGTTGGAACTGCGGGGCGCCGAAGGCGAAGGGGTGCGGCAGTTCGAAGAGCGGCAGCTCGCCGAGCGCGCCGGCGTCGACCTTGCCGAACGGGATCGCCACCAGGGTGCCGACCAGCATCCCGAGCAGGATCGAGATCCGTTGCAGGAAGCCGCGCAGGAAGCGGTTGAAGAGCAGGACGGCGAGCAGGGTCACCCCGGCCAGGCCGAGGTTGCCGAGCGAACCGTAGCCGGGGGCGAGGGAGTTGCCGCCCTGCGCCCAGTTCCCCGCGACGGGGAGCAGGGAGATGCCGATCAGGGTGATCACGGTGCCGCTGACCACCGGCGGGAAGAACCTGACGAGCCGGCAGAAGAGCGGTGCGAGCAGGAAGCAGAACAGGCCGGCGACCAGGGTCGAGCCGAAGATGAGCGGCAGCGCCGCGCCCTTCTCGGCCTCGATCACCGCCAGGATCGGCGACACGGTGGCGAACGAGACGCCGTTGACGAACGGCAGTCGGGAGCCGATGCCCCAGGGGCCCAGGGTCTGCAGCAGGGTGGCGACGCCGGCGATGAACAGACTGGCGGCCAGCAGGGTGGTCAGCTGAGCGGGGGTCAGGCCGGCCGCCGCGCCGATGATCAGGGGCGGTGCGGCGACCCCCGCGTACATGCTGGCCACGTGCTGGAGGGCGACGGTCGCCATCCGGCCGGGCGGCAGCAGCTCGTCGACGGGGTGCGGTGCCGGGCCGGGCTCGGCGGCGGTCCGAGGTCTCACGTGTGGTTCCTCCACGTCCAAGGATTCTTCGGGTCCGGGAACGGCGACCGCTGGGGGACGCGGCGACGTTGGGACGACCCCGGCGGGCGGGAGGGAAGCCGCTCGCCAGCCGGCTCCTGCGGCGAACAGGACCGGCCCATGGGTGGATCCACGATGCGGAATCAGGATTCCGCGCTTCGAGGTGCAACAGAATGTAGAAACCCTGCGCGCCCTGGTCAATAGCTCCGGCCCGATTGCCCGCCCCGGGCGTGAGCTCTGTGCGTTCTGCCAAGGGCCGAGGAATCTGACCGTGTGCTGACAAGGCGTGCGGCGTCCGGGCATGCGGTGGTGGCGGTACGGCCTCGATTCGATCAAAGTCATTGACGTACAGCCGATTTCTGGCGGCATACTGCTGGTCACCCCCACGCCGTCCCGTGCGACACCGATGCAAGGACCACCCGTGACCAGCTCCCCGAGACGACGCTGTCTCGGCGCCCTCGCCGCCCTCATGATGGCCGCGGCGACCGCCTCCTGCTCCAGTCCTGCCGCCGACACCGGCACCACCGTCACCTTCTGGGGATGGGCCCCCGGCTACGCCGAGGCGGCCGCCGCCTACACCGCCGAGCACCCGAAGACCCGGATCGAGTTCCGGCCGACCGACCCCGGCAGCAAGGGCGGCTACGACGCGATGCTGCAGGCGATAGCCGACGGGAAGGGCCCCTGCCTGGTCCAGGTCGGCTACGAGTCCCTCCCGGCCTTCGTCGCGGCGAAGGCCGTCACCCCCGTCGACACCGCCGCCGCCCGGGTGCTGTTCCCCGAATCCGCCTGGTCCCAGGTGACGGTGGACGGCGACGCCTACGGGATGCCCGTCGACGTCGGCCCGATGGCGCTCTTCTACCGGCGCGACGTCTACCAGCGGTACGGCATGCGCCCGCAGTCCACCTGGGAGGAGTTCGCCCGCGACGCCGACCGGCTGCACCGGGTGGCCCCGCGCACCACGCTCACCGCCTTCACCCCCGACGACCCCTGGTGGTTCACCGCCCTCGCCGCCCAGGCCGGGGCCCAGTGGTTCGCCACCCAGGGCGGCAAGTGGCAGGTGGACATCGCCGGCCAGGCCACCGCCGCCACCGCCCAGTACTGGCAAGGGCTGGTGGACAAGGGGCTGGTGGCGGTCCGTCAGGGATTCTCCGCCGAGCTCTACAAGAGCCTGGGCGACGGCACCGTCGCGGCCTTCCCCGCCCCCGTCTGGTACGCCGCCCTGCTGGAGGAGAACGCCCCCGGCGCCTCCGGCGCCTGGGCGGTCGCCCCGCTCCCCGGCTGGGGCAAGGGCAACGACCCGGCCGTCTTCGACGGCGGCTCCGCCACCGCCGTGGCCCGGGGCTGCGCCCAGCCGGGGGCCGCCGCCGACTTCGCGGCCTGGCTCGGCACCGACCGCAAGGCCCTGGACATCCTGGTCGAGAAGGCCCGCATCTACCCGGCGGCCGTCGCCACCGACACCCTCCCCGCCCTCAACGCCCCCAGCCCCTACTTCGGCGGCCAGGTCATCGGCGACGTCTTCCGCCAACTCGGCGCCTCGGGCAGCTCCCGCTGGCGCTGGGGCCCGGCGATGGCCGCCACCTCCAAGTCGCTCACCGCGGAGCTGCCCAAGGCACTCAAGAACCGGACGCCGCTGAGCGGAGCGCTGCGCACGGTCCAGGACGCGACGGTCGAGTCCATGCGGAGCCAGGGCCTCCCGCTGGCGGGCGGTTGACGGCGGCTCGGGCAGGTGAGGACGCTGCGCGGGGACATCGGGAGCGTTCGAGAGCTGGACACCGCAGGCCGAAGGGCCCCGCTCACGGGCGAAGGCCGCCGCAGGCTGGTCGCCGCGGAGGTGCTTCAGGCGTGTTCCGGACCCCGAACCGCCGAGCGGCCCACCCCTCGCAGCCGGCTGACGGTGCGCCAGGCGCGGCAGGGCGACAGGCAGTTGCCGCAGGCAGCTGCACTGTCCGCCTGCTGCCAGTCGCTGGCGCGTGCCCCTTCTCGGCTGTTGCCAGTCGCTGGCGCACGTCGCCTGCCGTCCGTCGCTGCCGCAGGCTACGCCGCTCCGAGCGCCGCCGCGAAGCCCTCGAGGTCGTCCGCGCCGACGTGCTCCGCGGCGGCGACCTCGGCGCTGCGGACGAACATCTCCTGCTCGTAGGCGGCCAGCGCGGCCTCCGGCTCGCCCGGGTGGGCGGCGATCGCGAGGCCGAGCTCGGCGCCGTCCAGCAGGGCGAGGTTGGCGCCCTCGCCGTTCGGCGGCTGGAGGTGGGCGGCGTCGCCGAGCAGCGTCACCCCGGGGACGCGCTCCCACCGGTGGTCGCCCGGCAGGCCGAAGTGCGGGCGCAGCACGGGCGCGCTGTCGCCCTCCGCCACCAGCGCGGCCAGGGCGGGGGCCCAGTCCGCGTACTCGGCCGCGATCCGCCGCCGGGCGGCGGCCGGCTCGGCGAAGTCGACCGCCTCGAACCACTCCTGAGGGCGGGTCAGCAGCGCGTAGACGTGCAGCGTGCCGCCCCCCGCCCGGTGGGCGAACAGCTCCTGCCCCTCGCCGGGCACGATCATCGACCCGCCGCCGACCGCCGCCGCTCCGGCCGGGCACCGGGTGTCCGCCTCGTACAGGTGGGTCTCCACCGAGGAGGTCCCGGAGTACTGCGGCACCGCGTCCGAGAGCAGTGGCCGCACCCGCGACCAGGCGCCGTCCGCGCCGACCAGCAGACCGGTGGTGACGCTCGCGCCGTCGGCGAAGGCCACCTCGTGGCGGCCGCCGCCCAGCGCGCGGGTGGTGGCGACCTTGCGGCCCCAGCGGACGGTGCCGGGCGGGAGCGACTCCAGCAGGATCCGGCGCAGCTCGCCGCGCTCCACCTCGGGGCGGCCGCCGCTGCCGTCGTCGGGCTTGTCCAGCAGGACGGTGCCGTCGGTCGCCAGCACGCGCAGCGCCTGCCGGCCGGGCAGCACGATCTTCTCGAACTCCTCCGTCAACCCGGCTGCCCGGATCGCCAGTTGGCCGTTGTAGTCATGGATGTCCAGCAGCCCGCCCTGGGCCCGCTCGGCGGGCGAGGACTCCGCCTCGTAGACGGTGGCGGGGATACCGTGGACGTGCAGGACGCGGGCCAGCGCGAGGCCGCCGAGTCCGGCGCCGATGATCGTGACGTGGGTGTCGTGCACGGTGACTCCTTCGAGGCCGGGCCGCCCGGTGGATCCGGGCCGCCGTCCCTTCCGAAGGTGCCGGGCCCCACCGGCAGGCCGCTGACATCCCACCGACAGCCGCCGTCATCCCGGTGTCAGGGCGCGGCGCCGCCGGACGCGCGGCGCCGTCAGACGTGCGGCGTGGTCGGGCCACCGGCCGTGCGGGTCTGCCCGAGCGGAGCCAGGGCGGTGGCGGCCGCCGCCAGCGACTCCGCGAGCAGCGCGGCGGTACGGCCGGCCTCGTAGAGGTGCTCGCGGGCGTCCCGCGCCAGCCGGACGCCGTCGAAGTCCTCCGCCAGCGGGGTGCCGATCCGGCCGGTGGCCTGCTCGCCGCTGAGGAACGTGCCCACCTGGTCGAGCAGGTCGGGCAGGCGCGCGGTCAGCCCCGCCAAGGCGTTGACCGCCGCAGCGGCGTCGGTGGGGTGGATCAGGCCCGGCGCGGCGCCCCGGCGAGCGGCCCCCCCCCCCGCCCGCGCCACCGCGGCCCACCCCGCCGG
>NZ_JBSFGS010000033.1:0-82085 GCF_053596675.1 Kitasatospora sp. NPDC001664 | reverse complement strand
GGGGCGGGGGCTCCCTTCGGCCCCGGGGGTGTTGGGGGGGGGGGGGGTGGGGGGGGGGTGGGTTTGGGGGGGGGGGGGGTTTGGGTGGGGGGGGGGGGGGGGGGGGCGGGGGGGGGGCCCGGGCCCACCCGGCCGGTGACAGGACTCTGACACGCCCACCCCGCCCCCGGCCAGAGCACCACGGCGATCACGTCACCGTGGCTCCCGTCACACCGGCGGTCGCCCGCCGCACCACCACCGGCATGGCCAGCGCCGCCACCGCGAAGACCACCCCGGTCATCACCCATCCGGCCAGCCCGAGCGGCAGCACCAGCGTGGTTACCAGCACCGGACCGAGCATCAGCGCCGCCGCCTGCCCGGAGTTGAAGACGCCCTGGTAGACGCCGTGCCGCCCCTCCTGCGCGAGTTCGTAGCTGAGCGCCCACGCCGCCGCCTGGGTGGTGACCTCCCCCAGCCCCTGGAGCAGCACCGCGCCGACCACCAGCAGCGCGGCGGCCCAGCCGGGCAGCCCGTGGGCCAGGCCGAGCACCACCCAGCAGAGCCCGACCAGCAGACCCCCGTACCGGAAGACCCGGCCCGCCCCCGCGACGGTCCCGGTGCCCCGGGCGGCCCGCACCTGGAGCAGCACCACCATCAGGGTGTTGACGATCAGTGAGCCGGCCACCAGCACCCGGGGCGCCTCGGTGTGGTCGACGATCCAGAGCGGCACGCCCACCTCCAGCAGGGGGAACTGCAGGCAGAGCACCGCGTTGAGCAGGGTGACGGCCAGGAAGGTCCGGTCCCGAAGCGCCGGGTTGCGCCCGCCCGGCCCCGCCTCCTCCGGGCCGGCCCCGGCAGCGCGCTCCACCGGCGGGACGGCCAGCGCGTAGAGCACCGCCACGACCGCGAAGCTCGCCGCGTCGGCCAGGATCGCGGTCACGTAGGCGCCCGGGGTGTCCACGTGCAGCACCAGCGCGGCGGCGGCCGTGCCGAGGCCGATGCCCACGTTGGTGACCACCCGCAGGTACGCCCGCCCGACCACCCGCCGCTCGGGCGGCAGCACCTCGGCGTAGAGCGCGCTGCGGACGGCGGCCGAGCCGCGGTCGGCGGTGGCCACCACGCAGGCCAGCGGCAGGAAGAGCGCGTAGTCGCGGACCACCGCGTAGCCCACCATGCCGACCGCCTCCACGGCGACCAGCCCGATCAGCACCGGCCTGACGCCCCACCGGTCGGCGGCCCGGCCCGCCGGGATGCCGGCCAGCACCCCGCAGATCCCCGCCAGGGTGAGCGCGAGGCCGACCCGGGCGGGGCCGAAGCCGAGCACCCGGGTGAAGTAGAGGACCCCGAGGGCCATGGACAGGCCGTTGCCGAGGCAGTTGACCAGGGTGATGCCGGAGAGCCGGCGGATCGTCCGGTCCGGGTGGAGCAGGCGGTCCCGGAGGCGCTCGCGGGCAGGGGAGGGCCGGGGCCCGAGGGTGGTGGAGGTCATGCACCGATCCCACCGCCTGCGGGCCGGGCGCGTAACTGATTTAGGGTATGGCTGAATCGTCGGCCCGTTGGTGGGGGAAATGCACCGGTTCCGGCTCAGCACCGAGGCGTTGGCCAACGCCTCCTTCGCCCTCTCCCCGCTCCAGGAGACCGCGCTCGGCCTGCGGCTGTGGACCCACCCCGGCCGTTACCCCGTGCAGGCACCCTGGGCCGAGGTGCTCCGCCCCGCCTTCGAACGGCTGCCGGGCGCGCCGCTGCTGCTCTCCCTGGTGGGCCGCAACCGGTACGTGCCGGACTTCCTGACGCCCCGTCCGACCACCCCGCAGCCCGACTTCCACGCCGAGCTGGCGGTGGTCCGCGCCCTGCCGCCCGAGCGGCTGGCGGTGGAGCTGCGCGCCGCCCACCTGCCGCACGAGCAGCCGCTGCCGCCGCTGCTGGCCGAGGGCCTCGCGCGCGACCCGGCGGAACTCCTCGCCCGGATCGCCGACGCGCTGGCGCAGTACTGGGAGGACTGCCTCGCCCCGCTCTGGTGGCCCCGGGCCCGGCCGGTGCTCCAGGCGGACCTGGTGCACCGCTCCCGGATCTTCGCCGAACGCGGCGCGGCGGCGCTCTTCGCGGACCTGGACCAGCGCCTGGAGTGGGCGGACGGCGTCCTGACGATCCATCGGGACTGGGGCGACGCGGACACCGACATCACGGTGGCCGCGCGGGGGCTGGTCTTCACCCCGACCTGCTTCGCCCGGGGCGCGATCACCTCGATCAGCCACGACTACCCGCCGTCGATCGTCTACCCCGCCCGGGGCCAGGGCGCGATGTCCCCCACCCCGCAGGCACCGCCGGCCCCGGCCGCCCTCGAACTCCTCCTCGGCGCCCCCAAGGCCCGCCTGCTCGCCCTGCTCGCCGAACCGGCCTCCACCACCGAACTCGCCGCCCGCCTCGGCGTCACCCCCGGCGCGGTCAGCCAGCACCTCTCGGTCCTGCACGCCACCCGCCTGGTCACCCGCACCCGCAGCGGCCGCCTGGTCCTGTACACCCGCAGTCCCCTCGCCGACGAACTCCTCGGCTGACGGCGGCCCGGTCGGCGCCCGCCCCGGTGTCGCGTCCCGGCCGCTCCTCACCCAGCGCCCGCAGCGGGGCTGCGAGCCGGGGAGCGGGGAGCGGCCGGCCCTCCCCGAGGCCCCGGAGGATCGGCAGGCCGAGTCCGTCCATGACGGCCGAGGTGGCGGGTGGCGGCGGTGGAGGTGAGGACGCCGACGAGGTAGCCGTCGTCGTCGACGACCGGCCAGACCGTCAGGTGCTTGATCCGCATCGCGAGGACGGCCAGCACCAGGTCCATCGCGGGCCAGGTGAACGGACCGCGCTGGTGGCCGACTTCGCGCACCCGGGTGCGCAGGGTGTACCAGGAGGAGGCGTGGAACGCGTGCAGTCCGCTGCGGGTGACCAGGCCGTGGCAGCGGCCGTCGTGGTCGCGCACCACGAGGTAGTCCACGTGGGCCGCGCGCAGGACGTCCTCCGCCCGTTCGACGGTGCTGTCCGTCGTGATCTGGTACTCCCACGGCACCATCGCATCGCCGACCGTGGGCCGTCTCGTCACCTCGTGCGGTCGGGTGGGGCCGGTGCCCGGGACGGACCGGACGCCGAGGACGGACGGCGTGCTGAGGGTGAGGGCGGACTGGATGTCGCGCGCGGTCTGGGTGGTCACGGTGTTCACCGTTGCCTGTCCCCCGGACGGGGTACGAGGTGCCCGGGTCGTCACCCAGAACGAGGCCGGATCGACTACCGGAGTGCGAAGTGCCCTGGATGCCCCCTACCCTACGTCCCCGTCCGCCCCGGCGGGCATCACCGCGCAGTAGGGTTGGCAGCAGCCGAGGAACGCGCACGCCGGCACCGCACCGGTGGCTCCTGGGCCCGAGAGGTCCTGAACCCAGGGACCGGAACGCGGACCACGTGATGCAGATTCCGCTCCCCACCCCCTCTTCGTCCGGCTCGTGGACCGTTCCGGTGTTCCCGCTGCTGCCGCGCCTCTCGCTGGAACCGACCCTGGCACGCGACGGCGTCTTCGACGGTGCCTGGTGGCCCCGCTCGGGCCACCTCCTGGACGAGCTCCCGGACTTGATCACTGCTCTGACCCGCCACCTCGGCCGCATCGTCCGCGTAGGCCTGGACACTTCGGCCTGGGACGAGGCTCCGCGCTCCCTGGAGGTCGACGGACTGGCCGTCAGGATCGGCCGGTACTCCGGCAGCACGGCCACGATCAGCCTCACCTGCGGCTTCCAGGACCACTACCTCCTCCTGGTGGTGCCGCCGCGCACCGCTCCGGCGGCCGCGCGGGCCGCGATGGCCGGAGCCGCGAGCACCGGCAACCACACCCCCGCCGCCGAGCTCCTGCCGGCCCCGGGCCGATGACCGTACGACGGGTCGGGAGGCCGGCCCGGACCGAGCGGCCGGAGTGCGGCGGAGCGGCTCGGCCGCGTCGCTCGCAGTCGGCCGGTACCCGTCCGGAGGCCCGCCGGCCCTCCCGGGGACGCCGACGCCGGGCGGAGCGGCTGCGGGCCGCCCCGCCCGGCGCCGGGCCGGGGTCCGGGTCAGGCGTTCGCGCAGATCACGAAGACGCTGATGCCGACCGAGCTGGTGTTCCCCTGGCGACCGAGGCCGACCCAGCCCCGCCCGTCGTCGGTCGGGAAGCTGCCGACCAGGGTGGCGTCGTTGCCGCGCGCTTCGGCCCCGCCGCCGAGGGCTCGCTTGCCGGCCGGGCAGGAGACCGTACGTCGCTGGAAGTTGGGCACGTTGGCGTTCGGCAGCGTCACCAGCTGGATGCCGTCCACGGCCCGGACGGCGGCGGCCGGCTCGGCCCGCTGCTCCGAGCCGGCCGCCCGGTCCTCGGCACCGGCCTGGGCGGCGATGCCCATCCCGACGGTCAGCGCCACCGCCAGCAGACCCGCCCCGAACGCTCGCTTGTTCCGCAGCATCTCTGATCCCCTTCCGAGCGGCGAGCCGATCGGTTCGGACTCGCACCACCAAGCGCATCGGCCGCCCACCCCAGGGGAGTTGAGCCAAACCCCACCCCAGGGCGAACCGGAAGCACGGGCCCACGAACCATCCGCCCGCCGCCCGGCCCCGCACCCGGTGGGCGTACGGCGGGTAGCGTGGTGCGGATGGATCACGACAAGGGCCTGGACGCCGACGGACACTTCGTCAGGGAGGGCTCGCTCGACCGGGTGCAGCCGGAGTTCGCCGGGCTGGTCGACGCGGCCCGAGCCGCGATCGTGGAGACGTACGGTCCGGACCGGCTGCACAGCGGCTACCTCTACGGCTCCGTCCCGCGCGGCACTGCCCGGCCCGGCCGCTCCGACCTCGACCTGCTGCTCGCCCTGCACCGCCCGCCCACCGCGGCCGACCGCGCCGACGCCGACCGGATGGCCGCGCGGCTGGACGCCGCGCACCCGGAGGTGGACGGCGTCGGGGTGCTGCTCTTCGACACCGCCACCCTGCTGAGCGAGCCGGAGCGGTACGACCTCGGATGGTTCCTGGCCTGCCTCTGCACCCCGCTGCTCGGCCCCGACCTGGCCGCTGACCTGCCCCGCTACCGGCCGAGCTCGCTGCTGGCCCGGGAGACCAACGGCGACTACCCGCTCCACCTGGTCCGATGGCGGGGCGGGCAGGGGACGGTGCGCGGCACCTGCCGAGTGACCGTCAGGAGCGCGTTCACGCTGGTGATGCCGCGCTGGGGCGGCTGGACCAGCGACCTGCTGCGCTCGGCCGAGATCGCCGGGTCGTACTACCCCGAGCGCGCGGAGCAGCTGCGCACCGTGGCGCTGGCCGCGCTGGACCCCGTCCCCGACGAGTCCGCCCGACGGCTGGTCACCGAGGAGCTCGGACCCTGGCTGGCCGCGGAGTACACCGCCGTGCACGGCACCAAGGCGCCCCGGCCCTGACGGGTCGGTGCGCGCGGTGGCCGACCGCTCCCACCTGGTGTGACCTTGCTCCCTCCGCCCTGCCCGGCGGCGGAGCGGACCGATAGCGTGGGGCGCATGTCGAACTCCAGCTCGCTGCTCACCGCCGTCCGCGACCGAGGCCGCCGTGCCGCCGGGCGGCTGGTGCACCGCGGCTGGGGGCTGGTGCAGAAGCTCGGTGCGGTCTCCAACCGGAACCCCGGGCCCTACCGCTTCCGGGAGTTGGGGGACGGGACCAAGCTGGCCTTCCCGCTCGGGGCGGTCTTCAACGAGCAGTGGATCACCATCGGCCCGTTCTCGATCATCGGCGAGCGGGTCACCATCTCGGCGGGTTTCCTGCCCGGGCTGGACCTCGGGCCGGAACCGATCGTGCGGATCGGCGGGGGGTGCGTGATCGGCCGGGGCAGCCACGTCGTCGGCCACGAGTCGATCACCCTCGGGGACGACGTCTGGACCGGCCCGTACGTCTACATCACCGACACCGCGCACTCGTACCACGACACCGACCTGCCGATCGGCAAGCAGTGGCCGCGCAACGCGCCGGTGGAGATCGGCTCCGGGTCGTGGATCGGCACCGGGGCGGTGATCCTGCCGGGCGCCCGGCTGGGGCGCAACGTGGTGGTGGCGGCCGGATCGGTGGTCAACGGGGAGGTGCCCGACCACGCGGTGGTGGCCGGGGCGCCGGCCAAGGTGGTGCGCAGCTGGTCCGAGCTGGACGGCTGGCAGCCGCCGCTGCGGCACGAGCCGCCGACGGCGATCCCGGAGGGGGTCACCGCCGAGCAGCTGCGGGCGCTGATCGGCTGGGACCTGCGGCTGCCGGGGGAGGGCAGGGCCTCCTGACCCGGCGTCAGGCCGGCCGGCGGTACCCGCAGCTGCTCGGCGGTGCTCAGGCCGGTCGGCGGGCCTCGATCAGGAAGCGGGCGGAGTGGGCGACGAACGGGCCCTCCGCCTCGATCCGCCCGTGCAGCTCGCGCAGCCGGTCGCGGTACTTCTCCACGGTGAAGCCCGGCACCATCCAGACCACCTTGCGCAGGAAGTAGACCACCGCGCCGATGTCCAGGAACTCGGTGCGCAGCCGCTCCGGCCGAAGGTCGACCACCTCCAGCCCGGCCGCCCGGGCCTGCTCGGCCTCGTCCTCGGGGTGGCGGGCCCGGCGCACCTCCTCCGGGAGCGGCCCGAGGAAGTACTCCACCAGCTCGAAGACGCTGGCCGGGCCGACGTGCTGGGCGAGGTAGCTGCCGCCCGGGCGGAGCACCCGGTGGATCTCCTCCCACCAGGGGCGCACCGGGTGACGGCTGGTCACCAGGTCGAAGGCGGCGTCCGCGAAGGGCAGCGGCGGCTCGTCCTGGTCGGCCACCACCGCGACGCCCAGCGGGTGCAGCCGGGCGGTGGCCTTGGCGACGTTCGGCGGCCAGGACTCGGTGGCCACCATCAGGGAGGGGAACGGGGCGGCGCCGGCGAGCACCTCACCGCCTCCGGTCTGCAGGTCCAGCGCGGCCCGCACTCCGGGCCGGGCCAGCCGGGCCCGGAGCGTGCGCTGGTACCCCCAGGACGGTCGCTGCTCGGTGGCACGGCCGTCCAGCCAGGAGAAGTCCCAGCCGTCGACGGAGACGGACTCGGCCTCGGCGACGAGGTCCTCGAAAGTACGTGACATAACGGGATCATCGCGTGCGAAACGGACCGGCGGCAAACGAATTCGCCGCCGGTCCGCCCGGGGTCCCCCCTGTTCGGCCCCGGGTACTGGGGGAGGTGGAGCCGGAGGGGCCTCGGTCAGAGGCGCTGCCAGAGCGCCGGGACGTTCGGCGGCTCCCAGCCGGGGTAGGCGGTGTGGGCCTGCAGGCAGCGGTAGGTGACGCCGTTGTAGGTGACCTGGTCGCCCGCCTTGTAGCTCGCGCCGGCCTTCCAGGTGGTGGTGCCACCGGTCGGGCTGGGGGACGGGCTCGGCGTTCCGGGCGAGGACGGCGACGGCGAGGGGGACGGGGTCTGCGGCACGTTCAGCACGAAGTCGTACGTGCCCTCCTTCGCCGAGCCGATCTGACGGACGTTCATCAGCAGCCGGGCGTCGAAGATGGTGTCGGTGCTGTTGCGGGGCTCGTTCGGGAAGTACAGCTGGGTGGTGAGGATCGGCCGGTTCGGGGCCTGCACCTTGACGTGGATGTGGCGGGTGCGCCCCGGGTAGAGGCCGGGCACGATCGTGGTGAGGCTGAACGCGCCCTGGGCGTTGGTGAACTGGTGGCCGCGGAAGGTGAAGCCGGTGTTGTCGTAGGCGCCGTTCACGTCGGCCTGCCAGAAGTCCAGCAGGGCGCCGGCGATCGGCAGGCAGGCCGAGCCGAAGACGTAGCCGCTGACGGTCAGCCGGGTGCCCGGGGTGCTGTCGGTGATCAGCGAGCTGCGCAGCGGGGAGTTGGGCTTGAAGTACGGGCCCTCGGTCTGCGGGATCGTCGGGTCGTCGTGGTCGTCGCAGAACGGCGTGGGCTCCAGGTCTGCGCCGGTGCCCCGCTGGTCGCGGGCCAGGGCACGGCCGGTGCCGATCAGCAGCGGGGCGGCGCCGGCCACGGCGAGGCCCTTGAGCATGGTCTTGCGGCTGAACCGGCGTTGGCCGGGCTCGGCCTCGGTGCCGGGCAGCTCGGGGTCGTGCTGTGCGGACATGGCGGTGGAACCTCCGGTGTGGGGGCATGACCACTGTGGGGGCGCGGTCATGACAGCCGACGGGCGGGCAGCAGTGAACCTACGGGCCGTCGGGGAGGCTCGCGATGGACGGCAGCCGGGGATCGTGGTGAATTTCTCCGACGCCCCGCTCACCGCCCCGCTCGGCGGCCCAGCCGCCCGGTTCGGCGGCCCGGCCGCGGAACTCGCCGGGGCTCATTCCGGTCTCCCTCCGGAAGAAGCGGCAGAAGTACGCCGGGTCCTCGAAGCCGCTCTCCCTGGCGACCTGACGGACCGTCAGGGAGGTGCGGGCGAGCAGCAGCTTGGCCCGCATGGTCTGCCGCTGGCGGATCAGCCGGCCGGGCGTGCGGCCGGTGGCCTGCTTCACCAGCTCGTGCAGGTGGCCGGGGGAGACGCCCAGCTCGCGGGCGCAGTCCGCCACCGAGCGCCCCGGCTCGGCGATCAACCGGCCGAAGGCGGCGGCCAGTTCGGCGGCCCGGCCGGGCGCGGCGGCACCGCCGTCCGGGGTGGCGGCGGAGGCGGCGCGCAGCGCGCGGACGACCAGGATGTGCAGGTAGGAGCGGAGCATCCCCGCGTACCCCTCCGCCAGGGTGCGGTACTCGCGGTCCAGTTCGCGGAACAGCGCGGCCACTTCGCCGGCGGCCGGGCCGAGGTCGCGCCAGGGGCGGGTGGCCAGGGTGCGCAGCGCGGTGACGTCCTCCGGATGGGAGAGCAGGAAGTCCTCGTCGAACAGCAGGACTTGGCCGGTCAGGCCGTCCGCCGCCTCCCAGTGGTGCAGCTGGCCGGGGGCCACCACGTACAGTTGCGGCGGCTCCAGCGGCCAGTGCGCCAGGTCCACCACGTGGGTGCCGCGGCCGCCGGTGACGTGGACGATCTCGTAGAAGGTGTGCCGGTGCGGGAAGTCGGCCCTGGACAGCGCTCCGATGGTGTCGAAGGAGCCGATGGCGAACGGCAGCACCTGGGGCTCGGGCACCTGTAACCGGTGGACGGGGAACTCGACGGTCATCCGTGGAGTCTGCCGCCGGGGGCCGTCAGTGGTCCAGACCAGAGTGTGATCGGTCAGGCCCGCAGGGCGGCGTGCAGCATCGCGGTCAGCCGGTCCAGGTACTCGGGCGTTGCGGGGGCCCGGACGACCGCGAGGTGCCAGTAGAGCGGCCCGGCGAGCAGGTCGAGGGCGGCCGTGAGGTCGAGCCCGGCCGGCAGTTCGCCCCGGTCGACGGCGCGCTCCAGCATCCGGGTGGCGCGGGCCCGGCGCGGGTCCCGCACGGTGCTGAGCAGGGCCTCGCCCAGTTCGTGGTTGCGGCCGCCCTCGGCGATCAGGTCGGGGAGGATCCGCAGCACGAGCGGATGGCCCAGTCCCTCGGCCATCTCGGCCAGGAAGGCCGCCAGGTCGCCCCGGAGGGTGCCGGTGTCGACCGGCTCGGGGGTGGCCGTGACCAGCTCCGAGAGGAGGGCGAGGGTCATGTCCTGCTTGGAGGACCAGCGCCGGTAGATGGCCGCCTTGCCCGCGCCGGCCCGCTTGGCCACCGCCTCCAGGGAGAGCCTGGCGTAGCCGGTCGCGGCCAGCTCGGCGAAGAAGGCCTCGGTGATCGCGGCCGTCACGGAGTCCTGGAGCACGGGGCCGCCGGCCGGACGCGGAGTGGTGGGGGTGCCTGCCATGGCCGCGATCCTACGCGATACGGAACGGTTGCGTCTCGGCTAGCGGCGGCGTACCGTCGGGGTCATAGTCGAGACGGAACCGTTCCGTCTCGGCGCCGACGGAGGTGTGCGCACCATGAAGTTCCTGTTCGAGAACGAGTCGTTCTCCTTCGAGACCCTCCGGGCGGCCGGCTTCGCCGGCGACGGGGGCGCCGACCTGGGCGAGGTGGTGGCCACCGCCGGCCGGATCGCCGAGGGCGACGAGGACGCCTGGCTGCGGGAGTGGACGGCGACCGCCGAGCGCGTGCACGGCACCGGCGACCGCGCCCTGGCGGCCGGGGCCCGGGTCAGTGCGCGGGAGGCGCTGCTGCGCGCTTCGAACTACTACCGCACCGCCGAGTTCTTCCGCCGCGAGGACCCGGCCCACGACCCCGAGGTCCAGCGGCTCTCGGCCCTCTCCCGGGAGACCTTCGCCGCCGCGGTCGAGCTGATGGACCGTCCGGTCCGGGCGGTCACCGTCCCGTACGAGGGCACCGGCCTGCCGGGGTACCTGTTCCTGGTGGACGACTCGGGCACCCCGCGGCCCACCATCGTCTTCACCAGCGGCTTCGACTCCACCCTGGAGGAGTCCTACTTCGTCATCGCCGCCGCCGCCATGCGCCGCGGCTACCACGTGCTCGCCTACGACGGCCCCGGCCAGGGCGCCGCGCTGCGCCTCCAGGGCCTGGTCTTCCGGCCCGACTGGGAGGCGGTGGTCACGCCCGTGATCGACCACGCGCTGACCCACCCCGAGATCGACCCCGACCGGCTGGTGCTGTTCGGCTACAGCCTCGGCGGACACCTGGCGGCCCGGGCCGCCGCGTTCGAGCACCGGCTCGCCGCGCTGGTGCTCGACGACGGCCTGTACAGCTACCACGAGCCGCACCTGACCGGGATGCCGCCGTTCCTCGCGGAGTGGGTGACGGCCGGCCGGGACGACGTCGCCGGGCCCGTGCTGGACCTGGTGATGCGGACCAGCACCCAGGTCAACTGGGCGATGCGGAACGGGATGTGGACCTTCGGCGCCTCCTCGCCCTGCGACTACGTCCGCCGCACCGCCGCCTACACCCTGGACGGCGTCGCCGGGCTCATCGACTGCCCGACCCTGGTCCTGGACGCCGAGGACGACCAGTTCTTCCGCGGCCAGCCGCAGCGGGTCGCGGACGCCCTCACCTGCCCGCACGAGCTGGTGACGCTGCGGGAGGAGGACGGCGCGGGCGAGCACTGCCACATGGGGGCGATGGCCCGCTTCCAGCAGGTCACCTTCGACTGGCTGGACACGGTGCCGGCCCTCCGGCCCGGGCCCCTCACGCCCGAAGGGTGACCACCGCGACCACGCCGTCCACCCGCAGCCGGTCCTCGCCCTCGCGGGTCAGCAGCGCGGCGTCGTACCGCCCCAAGGAGACGTCGGCAGAGCCGAGTTCGGCGGTGCCCGCGAGGCAGACCAGCAGGACGGCGGCGCCCGGCGGGACGGTCACGTCCCGCTGGAAGTCGGCGATCTCCACCTCGGCGGAGGCCTTGCCCCGACGGGTCATCACGTTGAAGTCCACCACCGGGCCGCCGAGCAGCACGCAGTCGGTCGTGGCGTCGCCGGAGAAGGCGAACGGCCGGTACGGCTCGGCGATCCGGTGCTCGGTGCCGTCCACGGTGAGCGCCATCCCGGCGCCCTCGACCATCGTGATCACCCGGTCCACCTGCTCGAAGCGGGAGAACGGGCCGCCCTGCGCCACGTCCGCGAGGCTGACCCGCCAGTGGAAGTCCGCCAGTCCCGCCCCGGACGGGTGGCCGGCCACCTCGCGGGTGATGCCGCCGCCGTTCAGCCAGGGGGTGGCGGCGCGCTGCCCGGCCGGGAGCACCTGGACCTGAACCGTCGTCATCTTCTCGCCTCACTGCCGCTGGTGCCGGTGCCGGCCGCCCCCGCACGGAGCCTGGGACCGCCGGTCCCAGGGTAAGCGCTGCTCTCCTCCCGCTCCCGGCGGCCCGGCAGAGTCTCTCCCGTCAGCAGGAGAGAGCCCCAGCGGGGCCGCACATGAGGAGCCGTCACCATGCCCGTCGTCCCCGTCGCCGATGCCCAGGTCCAGTACGACGTCACCGGCAGCGCCCCCGGCGTCCCGCTGCTCCTGGTGCACGGCACCGGCTCCGCCGGAGCCGCCGTCACCTGGGGCCGGACCGCCCCGCGCTTCGCCGCCTCCCGCACCGTGCTGACCCCCGACCTCTCCGGCACCGAGCGCACCACCGACGCGGGCGGTCCGCTCACCGTCGAGGGCCTGGCCGCCCAGGTGATCGCCGTGATCGAGCACGCCGGACGCGGCCCGGTGGACCTGCTGGGCTTCTCGATGGGCGCCCCGGTCTCGGCGGCCGTCGCCGCCCTGCGGCCCGACCTGGTCAACCGCCTGGTCCTGGTGGCCGGTTGGGCCCACACCGACGGCGACGAGCACCTGCGCAACCTGTTCACCGTCTGGCGGACCGTCGGCCGCCTGCTCCCCGACTCGGACGCCTTCGGCCGCCACGTGACCATGACCGGCTTCAGCCGCGGCTTCCTCAACGCCATCGGCCGCGAGCAGGTCGAGCAGCTGGTCCCCAACCTGCCGCCCACCCCCGGCACCCTGCGGCACGTCGACCTCGACCTGGCCGTCGACATCCGTGCGCTGCTGCCCCGCGTCAGCGCGCGGACGCTGGTGATCGGCGGCACCCAGGACGCCACCGTCCCGGTGGAGCACAGCCGGGAGCTGGCGGCCGCGCTGCCCTCGGCGCGGTACGCCGAGGTGGACGCCGGGCACGTGCTCTTCTTCGAGCGGGAGGACGAGTTCGTCGAGCTGGTCGAGGGCTTCCTGGGCTCGGTCGCGGGCGGCGGAAATGCGCGGGCGGAGCGGGGGCTGGTTCGGGCAGCATGACGCCCGTTCGGATCCCTGCGGTGAGAGGCGGTAGCGGTGGCGGCGGTCTTCGAGACGGAGCGGTTGGTCGTGCGGCAGTGGGTCGAGGGGGACCTGGAGCGGGCCCTCGACACCTACTCGCGCTGGGAGGTGGCGCGCTGGCTGGGCGCCACGCCCCGGGCCTGGGAGGGGCGGGCGGACGCCGAGGCCTTCCTGGAGCGCTGCCGGGTCCGCTCGGCGGATCCCCGGTACGGGGTCTGGGCGCTCGAACGGCGGGACACGGGGGTGGTGGCCGGCTCCGTCCTGCTGGTGCCGCTGCCGGGCGGCGACGGCGAGGTGGAGGTCGGCTGGCACCTCCACCCCGACAGCTGGGGGAACGGCTTCGCCACCGAGGCCGCCCGGGGCGCCCTGGCCAAGGGCTTCGCGGAGGGCCTGACGGAGATCCACGCGGTCGTGTACCCGGGCAACGAGCCGTCCATGGCCGTCTGCCGCCGCCTCGGCATGACCGCCCAGGGGCGCACCTCCCGCTGGTACGGCGTCGAGCTGGAGGCCTTCCGGATCGGGCGCACCGCCTAGGAAGCGCACCGCAGGGGGTACGGCAGCACCTGCGACTGGCTGATGTGCCCTCAGTTGCAGGTGTGCCGCCTTCCGGTTCGCGCAGTTCCTCGCGCCCCTGGGGCCTGCGGCCCCGAGGGCGCTGCCCTTCCGGGCGACGGGCCGTCAGGCCGCGCGGCGGGGGCGGGTGGCCAGGGCGAGGGCTCCGGCCAGGGCGGCGGCCGCCGCGACGGTGGTGAGGGCCAGCGGGAGGCTGGTGGCGTCGGCGAGGAACCCGATCACCGGCGGGCCGACCAGCATGCCCGCGTAGCCGAGGGTGGAGGCGGTGGCCACGCCCCGGGGGCCGCCGATGGCTCCGGCCTGGGCGATGGCGAGGGGGAAGACGTTGGCCAGGCCGAGGCCGACCAGGACGAAGCCGGCCAGGGCCGCGGTCAGGGTCGGGGCGAAGGCCGCGAGCAGCATCCCGGCGCAGGCGGTCAGGCCGCCGCCCAGGACCACCCGGGTCTGCCCGAGCCTGACGGCCAGCCAGGTGCCGCCGAGCCGCCCGGCCGTCATCGCGAAGGCGAAGGCGGCGTAGCCGGTGGCCGCCGCTCCGGCGCTCACCTTGACGTCGTCGGTGAGGTGCAGGGTGGCCCAGTCCGCGAGCGCGCCCTCGCCGTAGGCGGTGAAGAGCGCGGTCAGGCCGAGCAGGACGACCAGGAGGCGGGCGTGCCGGGCGGGCCGGGGAGCGGCGGAGGCGGTGGAGGGAGTGTCGGGCTTGCGGGGGGCCGGCTGCGGGGCGCGCAGCAGCACCGCTCCGGCGACGGCGGTGACGAGCAGGCCGAGTGCTCCGCCGAGGGCCAGCGCCCAGGCGGTGGAGAGCGAGCCGGAGAGCAGGCCGCCGGCCGCCGCCCCGAGCAGGCCACCGAGGCTGTAGCCCGCGTGGAAGCTCGGCATGACGGGCCGTCGGAGTTCCTCGACCAGGTCGACGGCGGCGCTGTTCATCGCGACGTTGGCCGCACCGTAGCCGGCCCCGAAGAGCAGCAGGACGCCGCCGAGCACGCCGACCGAGGAGGTGTGGGCGGGGAGCACCACGGCCAGGCTG
Organism: Kitasatospora sp. NPDC001664; assembly: GCF_053596675.1. Classification (NCBI taxonomy): domain Bacteria; kingdom Bacillati; phylum Actinomycetota; class Actinomycetes; order Kitasatosporales; family Streptomycetaceae; genus Kitasatospora; species Kitasatospora sp. NPDC001664. The sequence goes on along the minus strand of NZ_JBSFGS010000033.1, from coordinate 67,809 downwards.
AGCAGGGCCAGCGAGCCGACCGTCACGGGGCGGCTGCCGTAGCGCACGCAGAGCCGCCCGACCAGGGCCATGGTGGCCACCGCGCCGGCGGAGATGCAGAGCAGGGCCAGCCCGAGGGCGCTGTGCGAAGCGTTGACCTGGGCCCGGACGTCCGGGATCCGGACCACCCAGGAGGCGAACAGGAAGCCGTCCACGGCGAAGAACGCGGTGAGGGCGGTGCGGGCGGCGGGCCAGGAGCGGGAGCGGACGGGGCCGGCCGGGTGAAGGTGGGCTGCGGAACGGGCGCGTGTTTTGTTCAGTAGCGGCACAAAAGCACAATAGACGAGTGCCGCACACGCCTTCAAGCCCGAACCCGCCCGGCAGCACGGGCCCCCGCCCGACGGAGCACTCGACGGAGCGCCCGACGTCGCGCCCGACGGAGCACTCGACGGAGCGCCCGAGGGAGCGTCGGGCCGACCGCCCGGTGGAGCGTCAGCCGGACCACCCGACGGTGCGTCAGACCGCCGGAGCCCTGGCCGCCGCCCTCCCGCGCCTCGCCGCCGCCGAGGGCTCCGGCACGCAGGGGCGCCGGGCCGCGCCCGACCGGGGTCGTACGCTGCTCGGCCCCGCGCTCGCGCTGGTGCACACCGGCCAGGCGCCGACCCGGTCGGTGCTCACCGGCGCGCTGGAGGTGACCCGGGCCACCGCCGGCGCGGTCAGCGCCGAGCTGGAGGCGCTCGGGCTGATCACCGTCGACTCCAGCCCCGCCGGCGGCGGCCGCGGCCGTCCCTCGCACCGGCTCTCCATCGACCCCTCCGGCCCGGTGGTGACGGCGGCTCAGCTGCACGCGGACGGCATCAGCGTGGCGCTGGCCGGGCTGGGCGGGCAGTTGGAGCCGCCCGTCCACCTGCCGCTGCCCGCCGCCACCGACCCGGTCCGGCTGCTGCGCGCCGTCGCCGAGGCCGGGGCCGCGCTGGCCCGGGCCTCCTCCCGCCGCTGTCTCGGGGCCGCCCTCGCGCTGCCCAACCCCGTCACCGAGCCGGACGGCACGGCGCTCGCGGCGCTGCACTTCTCCTGGCCCAGCGGCACCCCCGTGGCCGACCTGTACGCCGAGGAGGTCCGCAAGGCCGACCACGGACCGCGCGCGCTCAGCCCCTTCCCGAGCGCCGTCGCCAACGACGCCAACCTGGCCGCCCTGGCCGAGCACCGGCACGGCGCGGGCCGGGGCGCCCGCCACGTCCTGCTGGTCACCTCCGGCCACCGGGGCGTCGGCGGGGCCCTGGTGATCGACGGCCGGCTGCACACCGGCAGTGCCGGACTGGCCCTGGAGGTCGGCCACCTGACGGTCGATCCGCAGGGCCGCCGCTGCCTCTGCGGCAACCAGGGCTGCCTCAACTCCGAGACCGACCCCGAGGCCCTCTTCGCTGCGGCCGGCCGCACCCCCGACCCGGGCCGGCCCCTGCTAGCCCAGGCCCGCGAGCTCGCCGCGGACCCCTCGGCCCTGCCCGCCGTCCACCACGTGGTCGACCGCCTCGGCCTCGGCCTGGCCGGGCTGGTCAACATCCTCAACCCTGACCGCATCGTGCTCAGCGGCCTCCACCTCGACCTGCTCGCCGCCGCCCCCGAGCGCCTCGCCTCGGTGGTCGCCGAGCGCTGCCTCTGGGGACGCAGCGGCCGGGTCCCCATCGTCCCGGCCGAGGTCACCCACGCCGGGCTGGTCGGCGCCGCCGAACTGGCCTGGGCCCCGTACCTCCACGACCCCCAGTCGGTGCTGCAGGTGGGTGGTGCGTAAGCTCACCGCTCATGTCCCACGCACACGACTGCGCCTGCTGCGGCGAGCACCACGACGGCCCGCCGATGGCGTACGCCCCCACCGACCCGCCGGGCTGGAAGCGGTCCTACCGCTTCCGGCGCGACAGCTTCCTGTCGGAGGAGCAGTGCGTGATCAAGGGCGAGCACTTCTACGTGCGCGGCGTGGTCCGGCTGCCGGTGACCGACGCCGACGAGGACTTCGACTGGGGCGTCTGGGTCTCCCTCAGCCGGGACAGCTTCGACCGGATGCACGACCGCTGGGAGGACCCGGCCCGGACCGAGGAGCCGCCGTACTTCGGCTGGCTCTGCACCGAGCTGCCGTACGACGAGTCCACCCTGCTGCTGAAGACCCACGTCCACACCCAGGCCGTCGGCACCCGCCCGCTGATCGAGCTCGAACCCACCGACCACCCGCTGGCGGTCGAGCAGCGTGAGGGCATCACCACGGCCCGGGTCCGCGAGTTCGCCGAAATCCTGATGGGCCCGCAGGTCGCGGACCGGTAGCCTCCCGGCACCGCACGGCTGCGGGAGGTGCTGGGCAGGGCGGAGCGGGTCGTGATCACCGAGGCGCTGCCCGGGCAGGAGGACGAGCCGCGGCGATGCGCCGGCGGCTGGGGAGGGGCAGCTACGGTTGACCCGAAGTCCTCTTTCGACAAAGGGGGTTGGGGAATCCGAGCAGCTGGAGTGGCAGCAGTCCGGCATTGGCCGGAGGATGGCAGCACACCAGCCAGGTGACCCGGAGTTCGGCCGATCGTGGCACTCCGGGGTGGGGACGCGGCAGGGAGTAGTGGCCATGGCCGGCTCCAACGGGGGTGCGAGCGGGGGAGCGAAGGGGGCCGGGGGCGAGTGGGACTTCGCGGCGCTGCGGGCCGAGGAGTTCCCGTACCTGGACGCCTCGGGGCAGGCGTACCTGGACTACACGGGCGCCGCGCTGCCGCCGCTCTCCCTCGTGCGCGGCCACGCCGAGCGGCTGGCCTCGGCGGTGTACGGGAACCCGCACTCGGCCAGCCCGTCCTCCGGGCTCTCCACCCGGCTGGCCGAGGAGGCGCGGCGGGCGGTGCTGGAGTTCTGCGGGGCCCCGGCCGAGGAGTACGTGGTGGTCTTCACGCCGAACGCGACCGGGGCGCTGCGGCTGGTCGCCGAGGCGTACCCGTTCGGGCCGGGGCGCGGGCTGCTGATGCTCGGCGACGACCACAACTCGGTGCTGGGGATCCGCCGTTACGCCCGCCCGGCCGGAGCGCCGGTCACCGTGGTCGCGCCCGGTCCGCAGCTGCGGACCGGCACCGCCGACCTGCTCGACGGCCTCGCGGAGGCGGAGCTGAACGGCGGGCCCGGGCTGTTCGCCTTCCCCGCGCAGTCCAACGCGACCGGGGTGCGGCACCCGCTGGAGTGGGTGGAGCTGGCCCGGGCCCGGGGCTGGCAGGTGCTGCTGGACGCGGCGGCGTACCTCCCGACCGGCCCGCTCGACCTGGCCGCGGTGCCCGCCGACTACGTGGCGCTCTCCTGGTACAAGATCACCGGCTATCCGAGCGGCGTCGGCTGTCTGATCGCCCGTCGGGAGTCGCTGGAGGTGCTGCGGCGGCCGTGGTTCGCCGGGGGCACCGTGCTCGCCTCCTCCTCGCACACCGACTGGCACCTGCCCGCCCCGGCGCCCGAGGGCCTGGAGGACGGCACGCTGGCCTTCCTCTCCCTCCCCGACGTCACCGCCGCCGCCCGCTGGCACACCGCCCTCGGCTACCCGGCGCTGCGCGAGCACACCGGCCGGCTGACCGCCCGGCTGCTCGACGGCCTGACCGGGCTGCGGCACCCCGACGGCGCCCCGGCAGTCCACCTGCTCGGGCCTGCCGACACCGAGGCCCGAGGTCCCACGGTCACCTTCAACCTGCTCCGGCCCGACGGCACCGAGATGGACGAGCGGCTCTGCCAGCGGGCCGCCTCCGCCGCCGGGGTGAGCATCCGGACCGGCTGCTTCTGCAACCCCGGGGTGGCCGAGCAGTACAACGAGCTGACGCCCGAGCTGGTCCGCGCCGTGCTGGCGGGCGCGGGCCCGGCGGACCTGGCCGACGTGGACGACTACCTGCGGCTGCTCCCGGTCCGTGCCCAGGGCGCCGTGCGGGCCTCGGTCGGGGCGGCCACGGCGGCGGCGGACGTCGACCGGCTGCTGACGGTCTGCCAGGACCTGGTGGAGCGTCAGCAGCCGGATCCGAGCGATCCCCGGACCGGGTGCTGAGCGGGTTCAGCCCTGCTGGCCGGTGGCGGCGAGCACGATCTCCCGGACCGTCACCTGCGGCGGCTGCCCGTACGCGTACGCGACCGCCTGGGCCACCGCCTCCGGGTCGAGCGCCCCGCCGGCCGACTCCTTCCAGGCCTGGTAGTCCTGCTTGATCCGGTCGTCGGTGGTGTGCGAGAGCAGCTCCGTCTCGACCGCGCCGGGGGCGATCACCACCACCCGGACCCCGCTGGGGGCCAGCTCCTCGCGCAGGTTCTCCGACATGGCGTGCACCGCGAACTTGGTGCCCACGTACGCGGTGTGGTTCGGGAAGGTCTTGCGACCGGCGACCGAGCTGATGTTGACGATCGTGCCGCGGCCCCGGGCCACCATGCCCGGCAGCACGGCGTGGATGCCGTACAGCACGCCCTTCACGTTGAGGTCGATCATCCGCTCCCACTCGTCCGGGTCCTGGTCGGCGATCCGGCCGAGCAGCATCGCCCCGGCGTTGTTGACGATCGCGTCGGCCGGGCCGTACGCCTCCTCGGCCTCGCGGACGGCCGCGTCCAGGGCCTGACGGTCCGTGACGTCGACCTTGCGGCAGAGGGCGTCCGGCAGGCCGAGCGCCTCCAGCCGGTCCAGCCGACGGGCCAACAGGAGCAGCGGGTGGCCCAGGGCGGACATCCGGCGGGCGGTGGCCGCGCCGATGCCGGAGCTGGCGCCGGTGATCACGATCAGGGGAGCGGAGGGCACGGCGGGGTCCTCTCGGGCCGGGTGGTGGTCTGCCGGGATTCAGCAGACCACCGCCCCTTCCGGGCCGCCACGGCAGCGCCGCGTCCGGGTTAGGCGTCGACGTCCTGCGGGTACCAGCGCAGCTCGACGGTGTTGCCGTCCGGGTCCTTCAGGTAGACCGACTGGGCGTCGCCCCGGGCGCCGAAACGGCCGTCCGGGCCGTCGATCACGTCGAGGGCGCCGGAGTCGATCACCTCCTGCCAGTCCAGCGGGTCGACCACCAGACAGAAGTGGTCCACGTTGGACGCCTCCCGCGGGCGGACGAACAGGTCGATGATCGTGCCCTCGGAGACCCGGACGGACGGGAACGACACCTTCCCGGCCCGCCACTCCTCCACCCGCACGCCCTCCAGGCCGAGCGTCTCCGTGTAGAACGCCAGCGAACGCTCCACGTCCCCGACGTTCAGCACCAGGTGATCGAAACCCTTCACGCGCATGACAACCCCCGTCTCGGAGCGGGGTGCCCTTGCTGACGCCCCGTCAGTGGATCTTAACCACAGGGCCCGGCTTCGTCGCTTGCCGCTGGATCGTCGCGGACCAGGTCTCCGATGGGGGAGACTGGACATGCCCGCACCCACGAGTACCGGAGGCACGGTGAGCGCCGCACCCCTGCACGGCCACCAGGACGGGAAGCAGCCGATCCCCCGCACCCAGGACGCCGTCGCCGCTGCCCTCCCCCCGGCACAGCGGATGGAGTTCTACCGCGAGATGGGCGAGGCCACCGACGAGGAGATCGGCGGGGTCCTGCGCCGATGGTGGCTGCGTGCAGAGCTCTACCGCGACCCGGAGGGCGACCGCATCCATGCCGCCGTCCAGGCCGGCACCGCTCCGGGAACGTCCGCCTCCGCGGTCCTTCGTCGGCTGGGAGAGCGGTGAGCGATTTCGGGTTCGACGGGCCCGAACACGACGAGGACGACCCGATCACCCTCTCCCCGGCGGCGGAGGAGGTGCTCGGTGACCCGAAGACCCCGGCGGAGGTGTTCTCCGCGATGGTCGCCTTCCTGGTGGACCTGCGGGAGAACCCCTTCCCGCACCTGAGCATGCCGGTGCCGGGCCGGCCGGGTATGCACTCGGCGCCGCTGCGGCACGACCTGGGCCTGGTGGAGTACGCGGTGAACGAGAACACCGAACCGCCGACGATCTACATCTCCCGGATCCTGCGGGCGGACTGACCGGCCCTCGTCAGTCCCGCGGACCGTGCGCACCCGCGAGACTGACGCACCCTCGTCATCATCGGCAGTCGAACGCCGGGGTCCCCGCCGGGGCCGGACTCAGGACCAGGGGTCGAAGGGGATGCCGGCGGGCTTGGAGGCGTTCAGCAGGTTGCGGAAGCGGTCGTCCTTGTCGGTGGTCTTGATGGTGGCCGCGCCGAAGTCGGCGTTGTTGAGGCGGTCGCGCAGCTCGGTGCTGGGCCAGCCGTTCCAGTCCACGATCGGGGGCTGGCGCCAGGAGTGGTAGTGGTTCTCCGGGGGCTCGTCGTTGGTGTTGGCGAGGCGGAAGAGGTGGGTCAGGGCCGGCAGACCGTCCTTGTGGTAGACCACCTTGGGGTGGGTGCCGTCGAAGCGGACCGCGGAGCGCGGGTAGGTGGACTGCCCGCTGTGCTGGGTCACCGTCAGGTACTCGACCTGGTTGGAGGCCTGGTTCACCCAGGAGACGACGTGCTCCCAGTCGTGGCGGTGGCCGCAACAGCCGCTCACCGTCTGGTCCTTCTCGAAGTAGCTGGCGTAGACGATCGCGCACCAGCCGTTGTTGCACTTCGAGCGGGCGTAGGTCTGGGACCGGTCCAGGTCGGACTGGTCGTGGCAACTCCCGTTCACCGCGCCGCTGGTCTTGAGGCCGGGGTTGAGGGTGCCGTCGGGCGCGATGGCCGCGACGGCGTAGCAGCCGTCGGTGTCGTAGTCGTAGGCGGGTGAGAACGAGGATTCGTAACCCCCGGCCCGCTGCGGGAGGTTGGGGAGCGAGTCGGCCCGGGCGATGGCGGTGGAGAGCCCGAGCAGGAGGACGCCGGCGCCGAGCAGGGTGCCGGTGCGGCGGGCTGTGCGGTGGGCCATGCGGTGCTCCTCTTGTCGTGGACACTGACGGAGGAGCTTAGGGCGGTGGAGCGCTCTCCGGGTGAAATCCGGCGGTCCGGCCGGCGAATCTCAGCCCGGCCCGGCGGCCGCGCGCAGGGCGGCCTCGGTGGAGGCCACCAGGGAGGCGTCGCCGAGGAGTTGGCGCAGGGTCAGGGCTTCGGTGAGCAGGGTGCGGGCCTCGGCGAGGCGGCCCTGGTCGGTGCGGTGCTTGCCGAGGTGCTGGAGGCAGAAGTGCACCAGGCCGGGGTGGTCGGCGCGGGCCAGGCGGAGGGCCTCGCGGTAGTGCGGCTCGGCCGCGTCGAGGGCGCCGGCGTAGCGGTGGGCGTCGCCGAGGTTTATCCGGACGGCGACCCGGGTCGGGCCTTCGGCCGCGGCGCGGGCCTGCTCCAACAGGGCGGTGGCGTCCGGGAGTCGGCCGAGGGCGAGGAGGCCGACGCCTGCCTGTCGGAGCTCGCGGGCGTCGGTGGGGGCGGTGGCGAGGAGGGCGGTGACGTGGTGCTCCAGGGCCGGGCGGTCGGTGGGGACCATGCGGCCGGTGGGGTCGAGGGCGATGAGGTGGTCCACGGACGGAGTGTGGCAGGGGCGGGTGACGGCGGGGCGGGGTGGTGGTCGATGATGGTCGGATGATCTACCGGGCGAACATGGTGGTGGCGGTTGTCGGGGTGGTGTGCGGGGGCTTGCTCCTGATCACCGCCGTTCGGGCGCAGGGCGACGGCGGGGCGGTCGGGTGGACCGTGCTGGCCGGGGGAGTACTGCTGGTGGCCGTCCTGTGGCTGGTGCTGGAGGTGCGGCAGGGGCGGCGCCGTCAGCGGGCGGCGGCGGGGAGCGGGAAGGTGTAGCTGCGGGGGCGGGCGCAGGACTGGCAGGGGGCGGAGACCCGCAACTCGGTCCGGGTGCGGGCGAGTTGCCAGTGGCAGGAGAGGCTGCCGCAGGTGCAGGGCCGTCCGGTCGCCACGGCCAGGGCGTCGAGGGCGGAGGCGGGGACCGCCTCCGCCGGTGCCGGGGATTCGGCGGGCGCGGGCTCCTGGCGCTTCCAGGGCGGCGGGACGGGCGGCTCGGTCCGGCCCTGGCCCGCGCAGTCGACGCAGCGGCCCGGTCCGGCCTGGCCGCCCCAGCACTGGCAGCGGCCGTAGCTCATCCGTCCGGGGGTGTGGTGGCGGCCGGTGCCCTCGCAGATCAGGCAGATGCCCCAGCCCTGGCAGTCGGAGCAGAGCAGGCCGGTGCCGGTGCTGAGGGTGTGCAGCGGCTGACGCAGGCTCTCCCGGCCGGGGACGAAGACCACCGGGGTGTGGGCGGAGACGGTGATCACGCCGGTGCCCCGGCCCTGATGGGCCGTCACCTCGATGCCGTCCCGCTTGGCGCTGGCCCAGGCGGTGCCCTCGGTGTGGCCGGTCCAGCGGTGGGCCTTCCAGCCCGACGCGGCGAAGGCCGTGGTCACCTCGTCGAACTGCTCGGCGCCCGGCCCGCGTTCGACGGCGACCAGGACGAAGTACCGCTGCCCGACGGCTTGGCCGTGCAGTTCCTGGGTGTCGGTCCATTCGCGGACCAGCAGCGGTGGGCGGCCCGTCGACAGGACGGAGGCGACGGCGAGCAGTTCGGTGCGGAGCCGGTGGGCGGTGTGCTCGGCTGCTGATCCTGGTGCTGGTTCGGTGTCCATCGCGGCAAACCCCCGGGTGGGTGGCCGCGCGGCTCTCGCACGCCCCCGGGGTGATCCTGCCAGCGATGGTGCGCCCGCGGAACACCGCCGGGCGGCGGGTGGACGCTCAGGCGCGGCGGAAGACGGAGCGGCGCGGGGTGCGGCGGAACCGGCGCTCGGCGCGGGGGAGGGCGGCCAGGCGGTCGGCCTCGTGGCCGGGGACGCGGGCCGGGGCGCCGGCGCCGGTGTCGCGGGCGGGGCTGCCGACGTAGAGGTCGGTGAGGGCGGCGGCGAGCAGGGTGAGGTCGCTCATGGCGGGGTCCCTTCCGGGGAGTCCGTGTGGAGTGGCTCCAGCCTGACCCGCCGTCATGACGGGGGCTTTGCCGGTGGATCTCGACCCGGTGCCGGGTAGGGGCGATCCGGTTACGCGGGGGTGACCCGACCCGGGGTGGCAGGGCGTCAGGTCCGGCAGACCGCCCGCCGGTTGTGACCACCGTCCCGGTCCGGGCGGGAACAGGAGTACGGTGCCGGACGTTCGCACGGGCATGACCGATACCGCACCTGAGGTGCTCCGATACAGCGCGTTCACCACCGACCCCGCCGGGGGGAACCCGGCCGGCGTGGTGCTGGACGCCACCGGGCTGGACGACGCCACCCAGCTGGGCATCGCCGCCGAGCTCGGCTACTCGGAGACCGCCTTCCTGCTCCGCGGCGAGGGCGAGCGGGAGTACCGGGTCCGGTACTTCAGCCCGTTGATGGAGGTCCCGTTCTGCGGCCACGCCACCGTGGCGACCGCGGTCGCGCTGGCCGAGCGGATCGGCCCCGGCGAGCTGCTGCTGCACACCGGCGCCGGCGAGGTGCCGGTCTCGGTGACCGAGGGGCCGGACGGGCTGGTGGCGACGCTCACCAGCGTCGAGCCGCACGTGCTCCCGGTGACCGACGCGGAGGTCGACGAGGCGCTCGCCCTGCTCGGCTGGGCCCGCGGCGACCTGGACGCGGCGCTGCCGCCGCGGATCGGCTACGCCGGGGCGCGGCACCTGGTGCTCGCGGTGACCACCCGGGAGCGGCTGGCCGCGCTGGACTACGACTTCGACGGCCTGGCCCGCTTCATGACGGAGCGCGAGCTGGTCACCCTCCAGCTGGTCTGGCGCGAGTCCAAGACCGTCTTCCACGTCCGGGACCCGTTCCCGGTCGGTGGCGTGGTCGAGGACCCGGCCACCGGCGCTGCGGCCGCCGCCTTCGGCGCGTACCTGCGGGAGGTGGGCGAGGCCGCCCCGGACGCCGAGCTGACGCTCCACCAGGGCTACGACCTCGGCCGCCCCGGCCTGCTCAGGGTCGGCCTCAGCCCGGAGGACCCGCGGATCCGGGTCACCGGCGCGGCGGTCCGGATTCCGGACGCGGAGTAGCTCCGGGCGGGACCCCGCCGGTCGGGGGCGTCGGGGAGGCTGGTTGACTGCGCGCGTAGCGCTCCGACCACCCCGACCAGCGAGGTCCCGTGCTGTTCTCCGCGTTCGCCCCGATCTGGGCCCTCACCGGGGTCGGCTACCTGGTCGCCCGGCGCGGGCTGCTGGGGCCGCACGCGGAGACGGTGCTCGGACGGTTCGTGTTCCACGTCGCCATGCCCGCCGCTCTGTTCACGATGATCGCCCGCACCCCGCTGGCGCGCTTCGCCAACACCTCGGTGCTGGCCTTCGCCGCCGGGACGGCCCTGATGATGGGACTCGGCGCGGTGCTGGCGGGGGTGGTGTTCGGCCGCGGCCGGGGCGAGCGGACGGTCGGCGGGATGGCCGCCGGGTACGTCAACTCCGCCAACCTCGGCATCCCGGTGGCGCTCCAGGTGCTCGGCGACGCGACCTTCGTCGCGCCGGTGGTGCTGCTCCAGGTGCTGGTGGTCACCCCGGTGGCGCTCACTCTGCTGGACGCCGAGGGCGGGCGGTCCGGCCGCCGGGTCCGCGACCTGCTCGCCCTCCCGCTGCGCAACCCCATCCTGCTGGCCGCCGGCCTGGGCGCCGCGGTCTCCGCCCTGCACTGGCGGCTGCCCGTCGAACTGGCCCGCAGCTGCGAGCTGTTGGGCGGCGCGGGTGTCCCGACCGCCCTGGTCGCCCTCGGCCTCTCGCTGCACGGCCGCCCGCCCGCCGAGGGCCGCACCCCACCCGCGGAGCTCGGCGTGCTGGTCACCCTCAAGACCGTCCTCCAGCCGCTCGCCGCCTACGCGGTGGGCCACTGGCTGCTCCACCTCCCGGCCGGCCAACTCCGCACCGTGGCCCTGTTCTCCGCCCTCCCGACCGCGCAGAACGTCTACACCTACGCCCGCGAGTACGGCGTCGGCAAGGTCCTGGCCCGCGACGCGGTCCTCTGGTCCACCCTGACCTCGATGGCCACCCTCTCGGTGGTCAGCTGGCTCCTGTGACAAGATCGACGGACTGTCGGGGACGGTCCGGGGGGACGCGATGGAGACGAGGCGTGCGGTTCGCCGTGCGGTGACGGGGCTCGGGGTGCTGGCACTGCTGGCGTCGGGCGGCTGCGGGCTCACAGTCGCGGAGGTGCCGGGCAGCCCGGACCTTCCGTCGGCCACCCGGCGTCCGGTCGTCTGGCCGCCGTCGCCGACCCCCTCCCCCTCGCCGACGCGCAACCGCGTGGTGCTGCGCGAGCACGCGGGGCAGGAGGACCTCTGGATCCTCGACGAGCTGGAGGACGGTGGACCCTCCGGGTGCCCGCGCCCCTCGCTGTCGAACATGGTGGTGCTCGACTCGGACGGCCATGGGTACGCGTACGCGGTGTGGCTGGCCGACGACGTGTACGTCTGCGCGGCGGCGCTGGTCCGCCGCCGGGACGGCAGGCTGCAGGAGACCTCGCTGTTCACGCCGATCCGCGAACTGGCCGCAGGGCGTCCGTACCTCTTCGCCTTCCAGGAGAACGGGGCCGCCTACCTCACGGCGTTCCTCGGGGTCGACGGCGGTGTCGCGCTCAAGGGCGACGAGACCGGCAGGTACTGGCCGGCGCGGTCGCGGACGGTGCAGCTGGGCGGCGGACAGGTCGTCACCTTCGCCGTGGCCCGGTTCACGGGCGAGTTCTCGGGGGGCCGGCACCAGCCGTTCGCCTTCTGCCCCGTTCGGGACGCGGTCGAGTGCCGTGTCGTGCGGTAGCCGGTCGGTCAGGAGGGGCTGACGCACCCTCAGGGCAGGGTGAGGACGCGGGGGCCGTTCTCCGTGATCGCGACGGTGTGCTCGATGTGGGCGGCGCGGGTGCCGTCGGTGGTGCGCAGGGTCCAGCCGTCGGGGTCGGTGCGGTGGGTGTCGCGGCCGCCGGCCATCAGCATGGGCTCGATGGCGAGGACCAGTCCGTGGCGCAGCGGCAGGCCCCGGCCGGGGCGGCCGCGGTTGGGGAGGTGGGGGTCCTCGTGCATCCGGCGGCCGATGCCGTGGCCGCCGAAGTCGGTGGGCATGCCGTAGCCGCCCTCGTGGGCGACGGTGCCGATGGCGTGCGAGACGTCGCCGAGGCGGTGGCCGACGGTGGCGGCGGCGATGCCGGCCTCCAGGGCGCGGCGGGTGGTCTCGATCAGGGCGAGGTCGGCGGGGCGCGGGGTGCCGACGGTGAAGCTGACGGCGGCGTCGCCGTTCCAGCCGTCGAGTTCGGCGCCGCAGTCGATGGAGACCAGGTCGCCGTCGCGCAGCCGGTAGGCGGTCGGGATGCCGTGCACCAGGGCGTCGTTGACGGAGGCGCAGATCACGGCGGGGAAGGGGGTGGGGGCGAAGGCCGGGCGGTAGCCGAGGAAGGGGGAGCGGGCCCCGGCCTCGTCGAGCACGGTGCGGGCCGCCTCGTCGAGTTCCAGCAGGCTGACGCCGGGTGCGGCGGCGGCCTGGACGGCGGCCAGCGCGTTGGCCACCACCCGTCCGGCCTCGCGCATCAGCTCCAGTGCGGCATCGGTCTTGATCTCGACCATGTGGACGTACCTCTCCCCGGGACGGTGGGTCGACTGGACCCAATACTTATACCGGTATTAGTATCACGGTCATGGTGAGAGTCCCCCTCAGCCCGCAGGAGCGGGCCCGCGGCGAGCGCTTCGGAGCCCTGCTCCGGGAGGCCCGCGGTGAGCGCAGCATGGTCGAGGTCGCGGCGGCGGCCGGAGTGTCGGCGGAGACGCTGCGCAAGATCGAGACCGGCCGGGCGCCGACCCCGGCGTTCTTCACGGTGGCGGCGCTGGCGCACGCGCTGGGCGTCTCGCTGGACGTGCTCGCGGAGGCGTGCGCCGAGCCGGCCGGGCAGGGCGAGGCCCTGACGGCCTGAGGGTCAGCCCGCCAGGTCGGCCAGGCGGCGTGCGGTGTCGGCCAGTTCGGGCCGGTCGGCGATCCGGTCGCGCAGGCCGCGCAGCTCGTGGCCGACCAGGGCGGGCAGGCTCGGGCGCTCCGGGCCGGCCGCCTCCAGGGCCGGGGCGAGCAGCGAGACGGCGGTCTGCGGGTCGTGCGCGCAGTAGTGGCAGTCGGCGATCCGGACGGTGAACAGCAGCCGGGTGGAAGGGAGTTGGGCGGCGCCCAGCAGGTCGAGGGCGTGCTGGGCGGCGTCCACCGCGCGCAGGGCGAGCAGCGGGTCCTGGACGGCGGCGGCCACGTCGCGCAGGGCGGCCGCCGCGCCGGACTCCACCCGCAGCTGCATGGAGGCGATCGAGAGCCAGGGCGCGTCGGTCTCGTCGTGGGCGCCGATGTGGTCCAGGTGCAGCCGGGCCCGGCCGATGTGCCGGACGGTGGCCCGGACGTCCCCGGCCAGGGCGTACGCGCGGGCCTGCCCGACCTGGCCCATCGCGGCGGCCCAGTGCCGCCCGGGTGCGGCCCGGGTGATCTCCCGGGCGTAGCCCAGGGCGGTGGCGGCGTCGCCGTCGAGGCGGGCCAGGGTGCTCATGTCGCTCAGCGCGGCGACCTGGGTGGCCGGGTCGTCGGCGAGTTCGGACCAGGTGAGTGCCCGGTCGAAGCAGGCCATCGCGGTGGCGTAGCGGCCGTGCTGCATCCGCATCGCGCCGGCGGCGTGGGCGTACTCGGCGGCCAGGCGGACGAGTGGGCGGCGGCGGCCGGCGGGGGTGACGGCCAGGCGGTCCAGCACGGCGCGCAGGGTGCGTTCGACGGCGGCGGCCACTTCGGGGCGGGCGGCGCGTTCGCCGGCCTTGAGGTGGGCGGCGAGCAGGCCGGCCAGGGCGTGGGCGGTGTCCGGGTCGAGGCCGGTTCGGCCTGCCGGGTCGGCGCAGAACTCGGCGTGCAGGGCGGAGAGTTGGGGTTCGGTGGGGACGGTGCAGCCGACGGCGCCGTGCAGCGGACAGAGCAGGCCGTAGTCGGGGAGGCGGGCGGGGGCGGGGCCGGTGGGGAAGACGAGGCCCTGGGGTGGGTTCGGATGCCCGGTTGCAACTGGCCCTCGGTGCCCGGCGGACGGGTCGTGGCCTTCCGCCGCGCGCAGTTCCTCGCGCCCCTGGGTGCTGCCACGGGCCTCGCGTCGTCGGGTGCCGCTGCGGAGCAGGGCCGGGGCGCCGAGGGCCTCGCGGGGGAGGGGCGGGCGGACCAGGGCCGGGGGCAGGCCGGGGCCGGGCTGTTCGCTGCACTCGGCCTTGCCGAAGGCCTCGGTCAACTCGCCGCCGGTGCGCAGGAGTTCGTCGAACTGCTGGACCAGTCGGGCATTCGCCCGGCGGGTGCCGTGCTCCAGGCGACTGATGGCGGTGTGGTCGTAGCCGATCGCGGTGGCCAACTGGGCCTGGGTCAGCCCGGCCTGGCGGCGCCAGTGCCGTAGCCGGGCGCCGAAGGCCTGCCAGGCGGCGGCGGCTGAGACCGGGGGCGGGCCGTCGGCGGGGAGGGCTGACGCTGCGTCAAGGGGCCTTGCTGCGGCGCGGCTGCGGTGCACTGGCAGTTCTCCCCCCGGGTCCGTGCGCGTATCGAGGACGGTACTCCTCCGCAGCCCGCCGCGTACATCGGATGGTCTCAACCTCTTCACGAAGGTGGTCTCGACCTCTGTCTTCCTCCGGTGGTCGAGACCTCTGGGCGGAACCCGCAGCTTGACAGAGTTTGCCAACCGCACCGAGGGCGGTCCGCAACCGTTGACCGCGTTCTGACGACGTGTGAGTGTTCCGGCACCCGAGCACGGACGTCCCCATGGCCATGCCCCAACATGGCCTCCCCGGCGTGCCTTTGGCACGCCGTCCGTGGTCGAGGACCCCCACGTTCGAGGAGCCTCGATGAAACGAAAGTTGCTGACGGCGGGCACCACCCTGACCGTCCTGGCCGGGATGCTCGCCGCCACCGCGGCCGGGCAGGCCGGAGCCGCCCCACAGCCGGTGCCGTCGGGAGCGCAGTCCGCGCAGTCCGCACTCGTCGCACTGAACACCGCCGTCGCCGCCGCGGACCAGGCCGCCACGGCCGGTCTCGACGCCCTGGCCAAGGGCCCGGACGAGACGTACCAGCGCTCCTCGGTGACCCCGTGGATCAACGGTCTGTACTCCGTCGCCTACCAGCGCACCTACAAGGGCCTGCCGGTGGTCGGCGGCGACGCCGTCGTGCTGGCCGACGCCCAGGGCCGGGTGCACGGCAGCCAGAACGCCAAGTCCGGTGCGATCGGCGTCTCGACCAAGGCCGAGGTCACCGCGGCCGCCGCCGAGGCCACCTCCCGCGCCAAGCTGGCCTCCGTCTCCGGCGTCGAGGCCGGCCGTCTGGTGGTCAAGGTCAAGGACGGCGTCTCCACGCTGGCCTGGGAGACGGTGGTCAACGGCCGGACCCAGACCGCCCCGAGCCGTCTGCACGTCTTCGTCGACGCCCGTACGGGTGCGGTCATCGACTCCTACGACGACGTCAAGGCCGGTACCGCGAACAGCAAGTGGAACGGCCCCTCGCCGACCATCACCACCACCGCCTCGGGCAGCACCTACTCGCTGCGCGACCCCAGCCGCCCCGGCCTGAGCTGTGCCGACTACTCCACCGGCCAGGTCTTCTCCAAGTCCAGCGACACCTGGGGCAACGGCAGCTCCACCAGCAAGGAGACCGGCTGCGCCGACGTGTTCTTCGCGGCGCAGAAGGAATGGGACATGCTCCGCGACTGGCTCGGTCGCAACGGGCACAACGGCAACGGCGGCAGCTGGCCGGTCAAGGTCGGCCTCAACGACGTCAACGCCTACTGGGACGGCTCCTCGGTCTCGATCGGCCACAACAACGCCAACGAGTGGATCGCCTCGATCGACGTGGTGGGCCACGAGTTCGGCCACGGCCTCGACCAGTTCACCCCCGGCGGCGCGGCCAGCAACGAGGCCGGCCTGGGTGAGGCGACCGGCGACATCATGGGCGCGCTCACCGAGGCGTACGCCAACCAGAGCGCCCCGTACGACGCCCCCGACTACCTGGTCGGCGAGATGATCAACCTGGTCGGCTCCGGGCCGATCCGGAACATGTACAACCCCTCGCAGGTGAGCAACAACCCCAACTGCTACTCCTCCTCCATCCCCAACACCGAGGAGCACGCGGCGGCGGGCCCGCTGAACCACTGGTTCTACCTGCTGGCCGAGGGCAGCGCCCCGGGCGGCGGCAAGCCCAACAGCCCCACCTGCAACAGCAGTTCGGTGACCGGCATCGGCATCCAGAACGCCGGCAAGGTCTTCTACGGCGGCATGCTGCTCAAGACCAGCAGCATGACCTACAAGAAGTACCGCGTGGCGACCCTGTCCGCCGCGAAGACGCTGGACCCGACCTGCAACTTCTACAACCGGGCCAAGGCCGCCTGGGACGCCGTCAGCGTCCCGGCCCAGACCGGTGAGGTCACCTGCACCTCCCAGCCGGGCAGCGACTTCTCGGTGACGCTGAGCCCGACCAGCGGCTCGGTGGACAAGGGTTCCTCGGTGACCGCCACGGTGAGCACCCAGACCACCTCCGGCAGCGCCCAGACGGTCAACCTGACCGCCTCCGCCCCGGCCGGCGTCTCGGTCTCCTTCAGCCCGTCCTCCGTGCAGTCGGGTTCGTCCTCGACCATGACCGTCACCGCCTCCAGCTCGGCGGTCAGCGGCACCGTCACGGTGACCGGCACCGGCACCGCGACCCACACCGCGCAGTACCAGCTGACGGTCAACGGCGGCGGCAACCCGGACCCGCAGATCCCCAACATCAGCGTGGCCAACGTGCAGGCGCACCTGACCCAGCTGAACACCATCGCCTCCCAGAACGGCGGCAACCGCCGTGCGGGCAGCGCCGGTTACACCGCCTCGGTGGCGTACGTGAAGGCCAAGCTGCAGGCGGCGGGCTACACCGTCTCCGAGCAGAGCTGCACCTCCTGCACCTACGTCTCCAACAACCTGATCGCCGACTGGCCGGGTGGCCCCGCCGACCAGGTCACCATGCTCGGCGCGCACCTGGACTCGGTCGCGGCCGGCCCCGGGATCAACGACAACGGCTCCGGCTCGGCCACCCTGCTGGAGAACGCGCTGGCGCTGGCCCAGGCCAACCCGCAGAACCTGACCCGCCACGTGCGCTTCGCCTGGTGGGCCGGTGAGGAGCAGGGGCTCCAGGGCTCCAAGCACTACGTCGGCCAGTTGAGCTCCACGGCGCGCAGCGCCATCAAGGGCTACTACAACTTCGACATGGTGGGCTCGCCCAACGGCGGCTACTTCATCAACAACCTGAACTCGGCCACCTCGGCCCCGATGAAGGCCTACTGGGACTCGCTCGGCGTCCAGCCGGAGGAGAACGTCGAGGGCCAGGGCCGCTCGGACGACTACTCCTTCCAGCAGGCCGGCATCCCGACCTCCGGCTACGCGGCCGGCGCCAGCGCCACCAAGACCTCGGCGCAGGCCGCCAAGTGGGGCGGCACCGCGAACCGGGCGTACGACTCCTGCTACCACTCCGCCTGCGACACCACGTCCAACATCAGCACCACCGTGCTGGACCGCTCGGCGGACGGCGTCGCCTACACCATCTGGAAGACCTCGGTCGGCGGCACCACCAACCCGGACCCGACCCTGAACGTCACCCTCAGCCCGGCCAGTGGCACCGCCACCGCGGGCAACTCGGTGACCTCGACGGTCTCGGTCAGCGGCAACCCGGCCCAGACGGTGAGCCTCTCCGCCTCGGGCGCCCCGGCCGGCACCACGGTCTCGTTCAGCCCCTCCTCGGTGCAGACCGGGTCCTCCTCGACCATGACGGTCGCGGTCGGCTCCTCCACCACCCCGGGCACCTACAGCATCACGGTGACCGCGGCCGGCACAGTCAGCCGCACCGCCACCTACAGCCTGACGGTCAGTGGGACCTCCTCCGGCACCTGGGCGGCGGGCACCACCTACGCCGCCGGTGACGTGGTGACCTACAACGGCGTCAGCTACCGCTGCATCCAGGGCCACACGGCCCAGGTCGGCTGGGAGCCGCCGAACGTCCCCGCCCTGTGGGGCCGCATCTGATCCAACCGAAGACAGGCTGTGCCGCGATCCGTCGAGGGGGACGGGTCGCGGCACAGCCGCGTCCGCGCACGGGTGCGAGAAGCGGAAGCTGGACCCACCCATAAGATTACTTATCGTAGTCATCCGCTACACTCGGTGGCAGGCAAGGGAGTTGTCACACCGAGGAGCGCAGCGCGATGGCCATCGAGACCCTGGACGTGGACCGCACCGACCCGGAGTACCGGGCCTGGCTGAAGGAGGCCGTCCGCAAGGTGCAGGCCGACGCCAACCGCTCGGCCGACACCCACCTGCTGCGCTTCCCGCTCCCGGTGGACTGGGGGATCGACCTCTACCTGAAGGACGAGTCCACCCACCCGACCGGCAGCCTCAAGCACCGCCTCGCCCGCTCGCTCTTCCTCTACGCGCTCTGCAACGGCTGGATCCGCCCCGGCCGCCCGGTGATCGAGGCCTCCAGCGGCTCCACCGCCGTCTCCGAGGCGTACTTCGCCGGGCTGATCGGCGTGCCGTTCATCGCGGTGATGGCCAAGAGCACCAGCCAGGCCAAGATCGACCTGATCGAGTTCCAGGGCGGCGAGTGCCACCTGGTGGACAGCGCCTGCGAGGTCTACGAGGCGGCCGCCGAGCTGGCCGAGCGGACCGGCGGCCACTACATGGACCAGTTCACCTACGCCGAGCGGGCCACCGACTGGCGCGGCAACAACAACATCGCCGAGTCGATCTTCGCCCAGCTCCGCCTGGAGCCCCACCCCGAGCCGGCCTGGATCGTCGCCACCGCCGGCACCGGCGGCACCTCCGCCACCCTGGCCCGCTACGTCCACTACACCCAGGCCGACACCCGGATCTGCGTGGCCGACCCGGAGAACTCCTGCTTCTTCCAGGGCTGGGTCGACCACGACCCCGGGGCCACCTGCGACACCGGCTCCCGGATCGAGGGCATCGGCCGCCCCCGGATGGAGCCCAGCTTCGTGCCCGGCGCCGTCGACCGGATGATGAAGGTCCCCGACGCCGCCTCGATCGCCGCGATCCGGGTGCTGGAGCGGGTGCTCGGCAAGAAGGCGGGCGCCTCCACCGGCACCGGGCTGTGGAGCGCCCTGCGGATCGTCGCCGAGATGCGCGCCGCCGGGCAGCACGGCAGCGTCGTCACCCTGATCTGCGACCCCGGTGACCGCTACCTCGACAAGTACTACTCCGACGACTGGCTGTACGGCCAGGGCATCGACATCGCCCCGCACCAGGAGCAGCTGGAGCTCTTCCTCAAGGACGAGGGCCCGCTCGGCTGAGCGAAAACCGGTGGTGGGCGGACGGACTCCGCTGGTAGGCAGGCGGTATGAACGACCTTCAGACCGAACGCCTCCTCCTGCACGCCTTCACCCCGGAGTCCGCCGCCCGGGTGGAGGCGGGCGAGCCCGGCGACGGCGACCACTGGACGGACGGCTACCCCGGCCCCGGTGAGCAGCGCGCCACCCGCAACTTCCTGAACCGCTGTCAGGGCGGCACCACCCCGCACCCCTTCGGCAACTACGAGATCCGCCGCCGCGAGGACGGCGCTGCCCTCGGCGGCATCGGCTTCCACGGTGCCCCGGACGCCGCCGGCTCGGTGATGATCGGCTACGGCCTGGCCGAGTCCGCCCGGGGCCTGGGCTACGCCACCGAGGCCGTCCGGGCGATCGTCGAACACTGCCGTGCCCAAGGGGTGGTCACCCTGCGGGCCGACACCGACCCGGACAACCACGCCTCGCAGAACGTGCTGCGCAAGGCCGGCTTCGAGCTGGTCCGGGAGGACGAGGACGGGCCGCAGTTCGAGATCGCACTGGCCGACGGCGCCAAGATCGTGACCTACCTGGAGCTGGCCTCGCTCGACGCGCTGCGGCCGGGCGCGGAGGTGGCGGGGCTCGCGGTGCGGGAGGTCGACGGCGCCTCGGCCGAGAACCGGGAGGCCCGGGAGCGGATCGGCGGTCCGTACGGCTGGAGCAGCGCGCGGCGCACCGAGGAGCAGTGGCGGCAGTCGCTGGTGGAGCGGCCGGGCCGGCGGTTCTGGACGATCACCCGGGACGGCGAGGCGGTGGGCACCGTGGAGACCGAACCCCACCCGGACGGCTCGGTCGAGATCGGCGCCTTCGGCCTGCTCCCGGAGCACGTCGGTCAGGGGCTCGGCGCCGCCGCCCTGACGCTCGCGCTGCGCACCGCCTGGGCCACCCGGGAGAACACCACCCGGGTCGTCCTGGACACCTGCACCGAGGACCACCCGAACGCCCTGCGGAACTACCTGGCCCGGGGCATGACGGTCTACAAGACGGAGACGGGCAACAAGGGCGCCTCCGCCTGACGGCGCCTCGGGCCACACCGGGGAGCGGGACCGGAGGACCCGCGGGGAGCCGCCCGCGGGGCGGGGCTCAGGCGAGCAGCAGCTCGCGGATCGACTCCCGGGCCACCGCCGCCTCGGCGGACGGCAGTGCGGCGTCGGTGACCCAGGTGTCCACGGCCGTCAGGGGGGCGATCGCGGAGAGGCCGACCACGCCCCACTTGGTGTGGTCGGCGACCACGACGGTGCGGCGGGCGGAGGCGATCAGGGCGCGGTTGGTCTCGGCCTCGGCCAGGTTGGGGGTGGTCAGGCCGGCCTCCGCGTCCAGGCCGTGGGCGCCCAGGAAGAGCAGGTCGAAGCGGAGCTCGCGGACGGCCCGGTCGGCCACCGGGCCGACCAGGGCGTCGGACGGGGTGCGGACCCCGCCGGTGAGCACCACCGTGGTGCCCGCCCCGGTGCCGGCCCGCCGGGCCCGCTCGAAGACCTCGGAGACCGGCACCGAGTTGGTGACCACCGTCAGGTGCTCCACCTCCACCAGCTGCTGGGCCAGCGCGTAGGTGGTGGTGCCGCCGGAGAGCGCGACCGCGCTGCCCGGGGTGACCAGGGCGGCCGCGGCCCGGGCGATCTGCTCCTTGGCGGAGGGCTCCAGCACCGACTTGGCCTCGAAGCCGGGCTCGTGCGCCAGGGCCGCGCCGGCCGCCACCGCCCCGCCGTGCACCTTCTCCACCGTGCCGGCCCGGGCCAGCGCGTCGAGGTCCCGACGGATCGTCATGTCGGAGACGCCCAGGCGCTGCGTCAGCTCGTTGACCCGGACGCCGCCGCGCCGCCGCACCTCGTCGAGGATCAGCGCGCGGCGCTGCTCGGCCAGCAGGTTGCTGGTGTCGGCCATCTGTCAGCCCTCCGGATCGGTCCTTGGCGACATCCTGTCAGATCGTCACACCCGGCAGGTCCTCGGGGACGAGCAGCTGGAGCTCCTCCGTGGTCGGGTCGGCCAGCTGGGCGACCCGCATCGCGTGCCGCTCCACCATGGTCTCGAACACCTGGCGCGCCGTCCGGCCGTTGCCGAATCCCGGCCCCCGCTCCAGCCGGGAGAAGTGGTCCAGCAGGGCCCGTTCGGCGGCCTCGGTCAGCGCGTACTCGTGCTCCACCGACTGCGCCCGGGCGATCTCCAGCAGCTCCCCGGCCGAGTAGTCGGGGAAGGTGACGGTGCGGGAGAAGCGGGAGGAGACGCCGGGGTTGGCGGAGAGGAAGCGCTCCATCTCGGTGGTGTAGCCGGCCACGATCACCACCACCTCGTCCCGGTGGTCCTCCATCAGCTTGACCAGGGTGTCGATCGCCTCCCGCCCGAAGTCCCGGGCACCGTCCTCGGGGGCCAGTGCGTAGGCCTCGTCGATGAAGAGCACCCCGCCCCGGGCCCGGTCGAAGGCCGCCTGGGTGCGGATCGCGGTGGAGCCGATGTGCTCGCCGACCAGGTCCACCCGGGCCACCTCCACCAGGTGGCCCTGCTGGAGCACCCCGAGCGCGGCCAGGATCTCCCCGTACAGCCGGGCCACCGTGGTCTTGCCGGTGCCGGGGGAGCCGGTGAAGACCAGGTGCCGCCGCAGCGAGGGTGCCTTCAGCCCGGCCTGCCGGCGGCGGCGGCCGACCGAGATCAGGTCGATCAGGGTGCGCACCTCCTGCTTCACGGTGGCCAGGCCGATCAGCGCGTCCAGCTCGGCGAGCGCCTCGTCGGCCGGCCGGCAGTCCGGGATCGGCGCGATCGAGGCCGTCACCGGGGCGGCGGCGGTGGTGAGTTGCACCGTCCGCGGGGCCGGGACGGCCGGTGCGGCGGGCGCGAGGGGCTGGGCCGCCGGGCTGTTCGGCGGGGCCACGTCGTCCGAGACGCAGTTCTCCGTCACCGGCCCCGGCTCGGAGAACTCGAACCCGGCCCGCGCGTTCTGCTCCGCCCGGCAGCGGGTCAGCACCGTGCGGCAGCCGTCGATCACGTGGAAGCCGAAGCCCTGTCCCTGGGAGACCCGGCAGTCGGTGAAGCTGCCCCGGCCCTGCGCCGAGACGTAGACGGCCGCCTCGGCGCTGCCCCGCACCGTGCACTCGTACAGCTCCGGATCGGCGCCGGTGGTGACGATCACCCCCGTCCCGACCTCGGAGACCTCACAGCCCGTCAGCCGCCCGCCGCTGCCGTGGTCGCGGAACCAGAGCCCGGTGGCCGCCTGCTGCACCCGGCAGTCCGCCAGCTGGACGGTGGCGCCGCCGCTGACCGAGACGGCCGAGCTGCGCACCGCGCTGAACGAGCAGTCCTTGGCCGTCACCAGCGAATCCCGGTCGAGCACCGAGAGCGCGCCGGGCACGTCGTGCACCGAGCAGTCGGTGAGGGTGGCCCGGGCGCCGTCGCTGACCCAGACCGCGGGGTAGTCGCCGGTGCTGGAGTGCAGCTCGCAGGAGAGCGCGCTGACCTCGGTGCCCGGGTCCCAGACCGCCAGCGCGCCGCGGCCGAACTCCCGGACGGTGGCGTGCTCCAGGGTCAGCCGGGCCCGGCCGCGCAGGTCGGCGCCGTTCTCGGCCAGCTCGTACAGGCGGCACCCGGTCAGGGTCAGCTCGGCGCCGCTGTCCAGGGTCAGCCCGTTGTCCGAGACCCGGTGCACGGTGCAGTCGGAGAGCCGGCCGACGGCCTGCTTCTCCGCCAGCACGCCGCTGCCCTTGATCTCGTAGACCTCACAGCCCGTCAGCTCGACGCTGCTCCCCGCCCCGGTGATCAGCACCCCGGCCCCGCCGGCGTGGTGCACCCGGCAGTTCTCCAGCCGGGCGGTGGAGCCGTCCAGCACCGCGAGCCCGACCTGGGCCGAGCCGGCCAGCTCGGTGGACTCGGCCACCAGCGCGGCCCCGGCGCGCAGCCGCACGCCCAGCCCGGCCGGGTTGAGCACGGTGCAGCCGCGTAGGGTCAGCGCGGCCCCGTCGGTCAGCTCCACCCCGGAGTCCGCCGTGGCCTCCACCCGGCAGCCGGTCAACTCGGCCGCCACGCCCGGTCCGTGGACCAGCACGGCCGGGGCCGCGCGCTCCGAGCCCTCGATCACCAGGCCCTGCACCACCGCGTCGGCGGCCAGGGTGAGCGGCACCCCGGCGGGCGGGTCGAGCCGGACGGTGCCGGGCCCGTCCGCCGGGCGCAGGGTGACGGCCTTGTCCAGCACGACGTTCTCCCGGAACGTCCCGGCCCGGACGGTCAGCGTGTCACCCGGCTCGGCGGCCGCCACCGCCTCGGCCAGCGTCTGGTACTCGCCGGCCCGGCGCCGCCAGCGCGAGGCGCTGTCCTGGGTGACCCGGACCCTGTGCTCAGCCATGACGATCCGCCATCCCCACCTCTGTCAACGGGCTGTCTGTATCGGAGCTTGCCGTGCTTGCCGCACCGGGAGACGCCGGACCGCCACGACCGGTACAACGACCGGGCGCGGCACGGGTTCCGCCCGCTGCGCGCGGGTGGTCAGAGACGCTCCAGGACGGTGAACTCGTCGCCCAGGTGCAGGGTGCCGATCAGACCGGTGAAGCCCTCCGGCCGCTCCGGGATCAGGTTCTGGCCGAAGACCAGCTTCTGGCCCAGCTGGTGGTGGCGGCCCAGCGCCCGCAGCGGCTCGGGGCCCCGGCGCTCGCCGGTCTCCTGGTCGGTGGTGGTCACCACGCAGCGGCCGCAGGGCTTGGCCACCCGGAAGGTCACCTCGCCGACCCGCACCCGCAGCCAGTCGTCCTCGGCCCAGGGCTCGTCCACGTCCACCACCAGGTTGGGGCGGAAGCGCTCCATCGGCACCGGGGCCGCCTTGCGCTCGTCCTCCGGGTGGTCCTCGGCGATCCGGGCGTTCAGCTCCGCCAGCGAGCCGGTGGTGGTGAGCAGCAGCGGGAAGCCGTCGGCCATCGTCACGGTGTCGCCCGGGCCCGCGTGCTCCGGCTTCACCGGGCGGGCCAGCGGGTCGTCCAGGTGCACCAGGCGCACGCCGGGGAAGTACCCGGCGAACCAGGCGTTGGCCTCCTCGGCGGCCAGCGCGGTGGTGAAGAAGGTGCCGAACACCTCGGCCTTGACGGAGGGCTCGCCCGCGGGGGCGGCGATCTCGATCCGCTCGCCGTCCGGCGCGGTCACGGTCAGCGAGCCGTCGGGGGAGGGCAGGGCGCGGAACTGACCGAGCGTCGGCTCGTCCCGCTGGGTCACGGCCTTGCCGCCCTCGTCCACCAGCATCCACCGACGGTCCCCGGTCAGGCCCCAGGGCTCGACCTGGGCGCTCTCCGGGCTGAGCCGGTACGTGGACTTGATCGGATAGATGTGCAGACCCGTCAGCTGAGACATGCGCCCATCCTGCCAGAGCTCGGCGGCGCCCTTGGGCGCGGGAGCGCCCCGCAGGGGCGCGGGGAACTGCGCGCTGGGGAACGGCAACACGTGCAACTGGCTCGCCTGCCCCAATCTCACGCCGCTCCGCCTTCCGTACTCGCGCAGTTCCTCGCGCCCCTGGGGCCTTCGGCCCGGAGGCGCAGCCCACAGGCCGCATACGCCGAGGGGCCGCCTGGACCGGTGTGGTCCGGGCGGCCCCTCGGGACGACCGTCGTGCCCTGCTCGGTCCCGATCCCCCCGGATCGTGGACGCAGGTGGAGCGGTACGGCTCAGTAGGCGTTCCCCTGGTAGCCGGACTGCGGGTACTGGGGCTGCTGCGCCACCGGGCGGACCGGGGCGGCCGGGCGGAACTGGTTGCCGCCGAAGCTCTGGTCCGGGAAGCCCTGCGGGACCGAGGCGGCCCCGGCGAAGCCCTGCGGTGCTCCGGCGTACGCCCCCTGGTTGGCCATCTGGGGAGCCGTCGCGTAGCCCTGCGGCTGGTACTGCTGGAAGGCCGGGCTGGGACCGCCGGCCGGGCGCTGCTGCGGCAGCTGGCCGGTCTGGCCGTAACCCGGCACCTGGGGCTGCGGAGAGGTGTAGACCGCAGGGGTCGGCTGGGCCGGGATGTACTGGGTGGCCGGGCCGCTGCTGCTCGGGCCGGGGCCCAGGGCGAGCCGGGCCGGGGGCAGCGCGGGGAGGTTGCCGCCCGGGCTGTCGAAGCCCGTACTCCCGTACGTGGAGCCGTAGTTGGTTCCGTAGCCGTAGCTCGACGAGGCCGGCGGCAGGGCGGCCGGCACATTGATGGGGGCGATCTGCGGGACACCGCGCTCTGCGACCAGGCTGTCGTAGATGGGCGTGCCGGAGCTGAAGGACGGAGAGGGGTAGCCGACTCCGTCGTAGGAGCGGGGCGAGGTCATGGGGCATACCGTAAGCCCACAATGTGCCTGCTGAGGAGAGTGAGAGGCGTAGGAGTTCCAGTGTTTACGTACTCTTCTCCGGAACAACTCGCTCGAAAGTGTGATGATCGGACATTTCGACGCCGCTTTCCGGCCACCTCCGGGAGCTGACGGAGTGTCGAACGAGGGGCGAACACTCCGTGGCCGACCGACAGCACGCGCCCCCCGGTGAACCGGGGGGCGCGTGTCTGGTGGCGTGAGCCCCCGTCAGCGGGTGGAGAGTGCCTGGATCGGGAAGCCGGGGCGGCCGGCCAGCTCGGAGGTGCAGTGCGCGCAGCGCACCGCGGCGGCCGGGATGGAGCTCAGGCAGTCCGGGCAGTCGGTCTTGGGCACCGGCACGTCCTTGACCGGCTCGAAGCGCTGCTGGAGCTTGCCGACCGGGACCACCACGGCGAAGTAGATCACCGCGCTGACCAGGACGAAACCGATCAGCGCGTTCAGGAAGCCGCCGTAGGGGAAGCTGGTGCCGCCGACCTCGAAGGTGCGCTTGCTGTAGTCGCCGACCGCGCCGGTGGCGACGCCGATCAGCGGGGTGAGGAAGGCGGTGACGAAGCCGGTGACCACGGCGGTGAAGGCCGCGCCGATCACGATGCCGACCGCGAGGTCCACCACGTTTCCGCGCAGCAGGAAGCTGCGGAATCCCTTGAACACCGGGAACTCCAAATCGTTGAAGGGGGAGAGGGGGCGCACGCGCCGTGCACGGCGGGCCCGATTGGCCATTGTGACCCTTCAACCCCCGTGTGGTCCAAGCCAGTTCACCTGATCCGCGTAACCGGGGCACCGGTGTGCGAGGCCCGAAAACACACCCGCCCGGGGCCGTGGCGGCCCCGGGCGGGTGGGTGGGCGGGCTGACCGGAGGTCAGATCCCGGCGGCGCGCAGGCGCTCCGCATACGGCTGGATCCGGGCCACCGCCTCGGCGGTGCGGCGCACGGTGGCGGCGTCCATGTGGGTCCAGAGCGGGACGGTCAGCACCGAGTCGGCCAGCCGGTCGGTGACCGGCAGCGCGTCCGCCTGCCCGAGGTGGGCGTAGGACTGCTGGCGCTGCACCGGCGGGTGGAAGTAGCGCCGGGTGTCGATGCCCTCGGCCTTGAGCGCGGCGGCCAGCTGCAGGGCGGTCAGACCGAAGGCCTCGGCGTCCAGGATCATGGTGAGGTCCTTGAACGTGGAGACGTCGCCCTCCTCCGGCAGCGCCAGCCGCAGGCCCGGCAGGCCGGCCGTGGCCCGGGCGAACTCGGCCACCAGCGCGCCCCGGTGGGCCACCCGCTCGGGCAGCCCGGCGACCCAGGTCAGGCCGACGGCCGCGTGCAGCTCGCTCATCCGGGCGTTCAGGCCGGGGAAGAGCGTGTTGTAGTCACCGGGGTTGCCGTAGTCCCGGCCGGTGCGCAGGGTCTTGGCCAGCGCCGCGTCCCGGGTGGCCACCAGGCCGCCCTCACCCGCGACCGCGACCTTGGTCGGGCTCATCGAGAACACCTCGGCCAGGCCGAAGTTGCCCACCGGGACGCCCTTGCGCTTGGAACCGAAGCCGTGCGCGGCGTCGTAGACCACCGGCAGCCCGGCCGCGTCGGCGATCCGCTGGATCTCCTCGGTCTGGCAGGGCGTGCCGTAGACGTGGGTGGCCATCAGGGCGGCCGGGTCGTCCGCCGCCTTCAGCCGGGCCTCGGCGTCCGCCGGGTCCAGGGTGATGTCCTGCTCGCGGGCCTCGGCGAACAGCGGGGTACCGCCCGCCCAGTGCGCGGCGTGCGCGGTGGCCGAGAAGGTGAAGCCCGGCATCAGCACCGGACGGCCGCCGCCCACCCCGGCGGCCTGGAGCACCAGCATCAGGCCGGCCGTGCAGTTGGAGACCGCCACCACGTGCGGCACCTCCAGGAGTTCGGCGGCCCGCTCCTCCAGCTCGGCCACGGTGCGGCCGTTGGTCAGCATGCCGCTGTCCAGCACCGTGCCGAGCCGGGCCAGCAGGCCCTCGCGGTCCGGCACCTGGACGCGGGTCAGCGGCAGGCCGTCGGGGAAGGCGGGAGTGCCGCCGAGGAAGGCGGGCGCTGCGGTGTCAGTGGTGGTCATGGTCGGTTCGATCCCCCCAGGGTCGAGGTGGTGGCGCGGCTTCGGAACGGGCCGGGGCGGCGACGGGCACGGTGCCCCACTGGCCGGGCTGCACCCGCCAGACCGGAGCCCGGGCCCGGCGGCGCGGCGCCGCCCGGTCGGTCTCCGGCAGCGGGACGGCGAGCAGCACCAGCACCAGCGGGAGCACCTGGACCCGTTCGCGGGAGAGGATGCCCAGGTTGTTGATGGTGGAGAAGGCCCAGCAGAACAGCAGGGTGTAGACCAGCGCGTACGCGATGTACGAGCGTTTCAGGAACAGCCGGGGGAGCTGGCGCATCCGCGGCCAGCCGCGGATGAACATCACCAGCAGCGCGAAGCACTCCACCGACTGGAACAGGCTCTGGATGTTGGAGGCCTCGAACGGGAACGGGCGGAACAGCACGCTCACCACGGCCATCGGCAGACCGGCCGGATTGAGGCTGAAGGCCGGTGCGGCGTCCTCCGGAGCCGGCGCGTTGATCATCGAGTTGCCCTGCGAGGTGCGTCTCGAGGTCTCCGAGAGCACCTGGTTGACGGCGTCGCCGCCGCCCTGCCCGGAGGTCCCGAAGAAGGTGTTCACCTGTTGCAGCATCAGCATCACCATGGCGCCCAGCACCGCCACGGTGACCACCATCCGCAGCGGGCCCAGCGCGCTGACCTCCTTGGGCCGCTTGCGCAGCACGTACGCCACGGTGAGCCCGGCGCCGGCCAGCACGGTGACGTGCGGACGGACCATCGCGGTGCCCAGCGAGCCCAGCCCGATGAAGACGAAGGCGCCGAACTGACGGCTCAGCAGCTTGGCCACCCCGTAGGTGGTCAGGCCCAGGCAGAACATCATCCAGGCGTCCTTGCCGATGCTGGACGGCCAGAACAGCAGCGAGGGCAGGAAGAAGACCAGCTTGGCGTAGCGCCGGGTGTCCGCCTCCGGGAAGGCGATCTGCAGCGCCCGCCAGAACAGCAGCAGCCCCCAGAAGCCCAGCCAGGAGAACACCAGGAAGCCGCCGACCAGGGACGGGCCGGTGATCGCGTACACCACCCCGGTGACGATGATGATGAAGCCGGTGCCGGCCACCTTCATGCCCAGGTCGTAGTGGATGCCGGCCGAGAAGTCCGCGGTGTCCAGGAAGTAGGCGAGCTCGCTGCCCTTCTGGTGGTACATCTTGGCGTCCGCCGCGCCGCCGTAGAGCACGAAGGCCATCAGGTAGCGGGGGAACGCGCAGAGCAGCTTGAGGGCCATGGCCAGCATCAGCAGCCGGAACACCCTGGGCTGCGGGTTGTTCGCGGCCACCCGGGCCAGGATCGGGGTCCCTATCGCCATCAGGGCGGGCAGCACCAGCAGCGCCCCCCAGGTGTCGTAGCTGGTGTGCACCATGGTGAACACGAAGACCGTGACGTAGGTGCAGACCAGCCCGCCGGCCACCAGGGTCGACCAGGGCACGACGGGCGACCGCAGCGCCTGCCGGAGCATCAGAAGACCTCCAGGTCACCGAGGTTGAACCGCCAGGCGCCGAGCTCCGGCGGCACCGCCCCGGCCGGGGTGCGGGCGGCCAGCCGCATGCCGGTGCGCGGCGCCCGCAGGTAGCCGGAGCGCGGGGCGGCCGCGGCCGCCTCGGTGCCGGCCGCGAGGTGGGTCGCCACGTGGTCGCCTCCGGAGCGGGCGGCGGCCCGCAGCAGCTCGGCGGCCGCCCGCCGGTCGCCCGGGCGGACGATCACGTCGGCGAGGGTGAACTCCACCAGCGGGCCGCGCCGCCGGGGGCGGCCGAAGGCCACCCCGGCCAGCTCGCCGCCCCGGTGACAGGTCATCACCCGGTAGTCCAGCCCGGGCGCGTCGCCGTAGCGCCAGCGCAGGTAGGGCTCGGTGCGGGCCACCGCGAGGCGGCCGTCCGAGGCGTCCGCCCCGGCCCGCTCGCGCAGCAGCTCCGCCAGGCCGTCCGGTGCGCCGGAGCCGAACCAGTCGGCGGCGGTGGGCAGCGGACAGACCACCGGCCCGGTGGCGGCGGCCTTGCGGGCCAGCGCGGCCCGCGCGCCCCTGGCGAAGGAGAGCGGCCGGGCGATCCGCAGCGAGACGGGCACCTGGCCCAGGTCCTGCCAGCCCATCTTGAGGTAGCCGGGCAGGCTGTTGCCGTTGGGCGTGTTGAAGACCAGCTCGGCCTCGGAGGAGACCTGCTCCAGCAGCTCGGTGGTGAGCCGGCGGAAGATCCCCCGGCCCTGGAAGTCCGGGTGGGTGGCGGTGTCCACCGGGCGCACCGCGCGGACCACCCGGTCCACCGCCCGCCACTCCCAGCGCAGGAACAGCCGCACCCCGACGATCCGCCCCCCGGGCGTCACGGCCACCAGACCGGGGCTGGCCCCGAAGGGGTTGCGGTGGTGCTTCCACGCGAAGAAGTCGGCGCTGCGGGTCCCGGTGGGGCCGCCCGCCAGCGATGCGGTCAGCAGCTCCAGCACCGCGGGGGTGTCCGCCCCGTCCAGCGGTCGGTAGCTCAACTCGACGGCGTCGTCCCGGAGTTGCTCGGGGCTCGCGCTCACGATGGTTCGGTCTTCCTCTCGGAGGGGCAGGGCGGCGGGGCGAGGTTCAGCTCCGCAGCACCCGCTCGTACACCCGCTCGACGGCCTGCTGGGCGCCCGCCACGTCGAAGGACTCCGAGCGCCCGCGGGCGGCCTCGCCCATCCGCTCGCGCAGCCCCCGGTCGGCCGCCAGCTTCCCGAAGGCCGCCGCCAGGCCCGCCGGGTCGGCCGGCTCCACCAGGAAGCCCTCGACGCCGTCGTCCAGCACCTCCGGCATCCCGCCCACCCTGGTCACCACCGAGGGCAGCCCGCTGGTCATCGCCTCCATCAGCGCCACCGGCAGCCCCTCCTGACGGGAGCTCAGGGTGAACGCGTCGAAGGCCGGCAGCAGCTCCGGCACGTCCGGCCGGGAGCCGGCGAAGACCACACCCTCGCCGGCCGCGGCCTTCAGCTCGGCCTCCAGCGGCCCGGAGCCGATCAGCACCAGCCGGGCCTCGGGCCGCTCCTGCCGCAGCCGCTCGAACGCGGCCAGCAGGGTGGCCTGGTCCTTCTTCGGCGTCATGTTGGCCACCGTGCCGAGGACGAACGCCCCCTCCGGCAGCCCGAGTTCGGCCCGGGCCGCCCGCCGGGCCGCCGGGCCGCGCGCCGCGCCGCCCAGGTCCGGCCCGTGGTGCACCACGGTGACGAAGTCACCGGGCCGCCGCCGGGCGGCCGGAATGCTCGCCGCCACCGCGTGCGAGACCGCCACCACCGCGCGGTTGCGCTTGTACGTCAGGGAGTTGGCCCAGCGGGTCTCCCGGCGGTACCGCTCCCAGACGTTGTGCTCGGTGTGCACCAGCACCGGCCGCCGGGAGCCCAGGGTGAGCAGCCGGGCGGCGGCGGCCGGGACCGGCATGTGCGAGTGCACCAGGTCGTACCGGCGGGCCCGCAGCAGCGCCCGCAGCCGCAGCGGCCAGCGCCGCCCCGGCCCGAGCAGGTGCACCGTCACCCCGGCCGCCTCCAGGGCCGGCACCAGGGCGTCCTTCCACGGCAGCACGTAGGCCACCTCGACCTCGTACCGCGAACGGTCGGCGTGCCGGGCGCAGTTGACCAGCAGCTGCTCGGCGCCGCCCCGGCCCAGCCCCTTGGCGAGCCAGAGCACCCGGACCTTCCCCCCCTGGTCGGTCACCGGTCCTCGCCCTCCTGCCAGGCCGCCTCGTTCACCGGCTCCGGGCCGCGCCGGGCCCAGGACGGCGAGGACCGGTGGCGCGGGCCCTCGGCCCGCTGCTCCTGCGGGGGCACCGGAGCCGCCGGGGCCGGTGCGGCCCCGGGCACGGCGGACGCCTGGGCGGCCAGCCCGTCCCGCTTGCGGCGGCCGGACGGGCCGATGGTGCCGAGCAGCGCCACACCGGCCACCGGCACGCCGGTGCGGGAGAGCAACTCGCTGACCCGGTCCGCCTGCTCGGGCGTCACGTTGCCCGCCTTGATGGTCACCAGCACCGCGTCGGCGTGCTGCACCAGGTCGTAGGCGTCGTTGGCGTGCAGCAGCGGGGAGCTGTCGATCAGCACCACGTCCGCGTGCCGCCGGGCCCGGCGCAGCACCTCGCCGGCCCGCAGCACCAGCGCGGCCGGGTAGGCCGTGGTGTTGCCACCGGTGATCAGCCGCACGCCGTCCACGTTGGTCCGCCGGATCAGGTCGTCCAGCTCGGGCAGCTGCTCGCCGCTCAGCAGCTCGGCCATGCCGGGGCCGTCGCCGACCCCGAAGTGCTCGTGCGCCTTCGGGTGCCGGAAGTCGCAGTCCAGCACCAGGACCTCGCGACCGGTCTCGGCCAGCGCCGCCGCCAGGTTGGCCACCGTGGTGGTGCGCCCGTCGCCGCTGCGGCCGGACATCACCAGGATCACCGGGGCGGGCTGGGCCAGCCGCCGGGAGACCAGCTCGGCCGGGTTGAGGTTGCCGTCGGCCAGCTGCGCGGCCAGCGCCGGCGGGCCGGTCAGCAGCAGGGTCGAGCGCAGCGAGCGGAACGCCTCGGCCCCCGGATCGGACGGCCGGGCCACCACCAGCGGGTCGCGCAGCCGCCGCAGACGGGTGGAGAGGTAGGGGATCTCGCCGATCACCGGGAGGTTGAACGCCTCCTCCGCGCCGTTGCGGGTGCGCAGGCGGGTGTCCATCCGGCTGAGCATCAGCGCGGCCACCACGCCGAGCGCCAGGCCGAGCACCACCGCGAGGGTCAGCCGCAGGCCCCGGCTCGGCGAGGTCAGCAGGTTCCCGCCGAGCTCCTTGGCGTCGATCGAGCCCCACTGCTGGACGGCGTCGGTCTGGCTGACGGCCTGCAGGTCGCTGATCGCGGTCAGGGTCTTGGTCAGCGAGTTCCGAGCGGCCGTCAACTGCGGGTCCAGCTTGGGCTGGTCGGCCGGCTTGGCGCTGTAGAACTCCTGCTGGAGCTTGTTGACCTGGTCCTGCTGGGTGGCGCGCTGCGCCTCCAGCCGCTTGATCGACTCGCTCGCGCTCTTCGCGGTCTCCTGGCTGTAGCCCTTGATGGTCGCCTCGGCGAACGCCCCGGCGGTCTCCACGCAGCTCTTGCTGGTCGGCCCGGTGACGGTGAACTCGAGCATCGTCGGCGAGGCCGCCGCCACCTTCCGGCGGGCCACCAGACCGGCCACGTCGGTGATGTTGAGCGTCTTCGCGGCGGCCGTCGACACGTCCGAACCGGCCGCGTACGAGAGCACCTGGTCGGCCCGGACCGCCTCGCCGGCCCCGGCCACCGGGGTGATGGCGACCTTGCACTGCCATTTCCCGTTGTCGACGGTGTCGCCCGTCGGGGTGAGCAGCAGCCCGATGATCAAGGCGGCCACCGTACAGCCGACCAGCAGTCGCCAGTAACGTCGCAGTACGGTGAAGTGGTTGGCCGGTTCCACCGGTTGGATCCCCTCGCGTTCGTGGTGCATGCGCCGCGCC
This sequence comes from Kitasatospora sp. NPDC001664, assembly GCF_053596675.1. Taxonomy (NCBI): domain Bacteria; kingdom Bacillati; phylum Actinomycetota; class Actinomycetes; order Kitasatosporales; family Streptomycetaceae; genus Kitasatospora; species Kitasatospora sp. NPDC001664. Next base: position 34,780 of record NZ_JBSFGS010000033.1, on the reverse strand, counting down.
GACCGGCCCGGGTCGGGTCCGGGTCGGCTCCGCACGGTCTGCTGGCCGCTCGCCTGGTGGCGTGCAGCGGCGCGGGCCCCGCCCCCCAGCGTGGACCCGTCTCCCCGGGCACGATGCTTGCGGCACCTGACGTGCGGCGCAAGCACTTTCGCCAATCTGATGCGCGATCTCGTCCGGGGACCGAGAATCGCCCCTCTCCTCAGCGCTTCCCGAGCGATCTCTCGTAGAACTCGACCATCTGCCCGCAGACCTGAGGCAGGGTGAACTTGGTCAGGAACCGGGCCCGGGCCGCCTTCGCCCGCAGCTGCGCCGCGGAGCGGTCCTCCAGGGTCTCCGCCAGCGCCGCCGCCAGCGCGGCCGGCCGCTCCGGCGGCACCAGCAGCCCGTAGTCCTCCGACCCCACCGTCTCGCGCAGCGCCGCCACGTCCGCGGCCACCAGCGGCACCCCGACGCCCATCGCCTCCATCGCCGCGCTGCCCAGCCCCTCCCAGCGCGACGGCACCGCGAACGCGTCCACCGCCGCCATCAGGTCGAAGACGTCCGAACGAGGCCCCAGGAACCGCACGTTGCCCGCCACCCCGGCCAGCTCCCGCAGCCTCGGCGTCTCCGACCCCGCGCTGCCCGCCAGCAGCAGCACCGCCTCCGGCTGCCCGGCCCGTACGGCGGGCCAGGCCTCCAACAGCACGTCAAGACCCTTCTGGTACTGCTGCCGCGCCGCCGCCAGCACCACCGGCGTGTGGTCCGACAGCTCCAGCCCGGCCCGCACCGCGTCCCGCCGCTCCTGGCTCACCGTGCCCAGCAGCTCGGTGTCCCGCCCGCGCGGCACCACGTCGATCCGCTCCGGATTCACCTTCAGCCGACGGGCCATCACCTCGGCCACGTGCCGGGTCAGCGCGTGGAACCGGCGGGTCCCCTGTGCGGTCGTGGCGTCCACCGCCTGGGCCGCCCGCACCTTCCACGGGCTCAGGCCCCGGGCGTGCAGGTGCTCCGGCCCGTACGAGGAGTTCACCAGACTGGAGACCACCGGCGTCCGGGTGGACAGCGCCGCGGCCCGGCCGAGCACGTCCGACTCGTAGAGCGTGGTGTGCACCAACTCCGGGCGGCGGTCGCGCAGCAGCCGCCGCAGCGCGGCGTACTCACCGGCCCGGCCCGAGGCGTGCACCCCGAACACCTCCGCCCCCGCCGCGGCCAGCTCCGGCTGGAACCCGCCCGGCGACGGCCGCAGGTACGCCACGTCCAGCTTCACCCCGGCCCGCACCAGCTGCGGCGCCATCGCGACCAGGCCCTGCTCGGCTCCGCCGATCCGGCTCACGCTGTCGATCACATAGAGCACATGCACAGTGGCCCCCCACCCAAACACTGACAGGCGGTCAGCATCCCAGGCCAGACCCGCCCACCGCCACCGAATCCCCATACTGTGAACACCCTGGGAACCGAAGCACCCGGGGGCGCGGCGGAAGTGGCTACGCCTCTGGGGGCGCGAGGAACTGCGCGAATCGGAAGGCGGCCCACCGGCAACTGAACCGCCGTCAGCCAGTTGCACGTGCTGCCGTTCCCCTGCGCGCCCCGCGGCGGAGCCGCCGATCAGCAGGGCCCCGCGCCCCCGGGATCACCTTTCACCGTTTCTTCGCGAAACGCCCGTGCGAGACGTGCGGCATGTGCCAGGTTGGGCGCCATGGCTGAGCCGAGGGTGTTGCATCTGGTCACTGACCCGCGGGGCCGGGGGGCCCAGAACCTGGCGCGGGACCTGCACGGGGAGCTGCTGCGCAGGGGGGTGCCGTCCACGCTGCGTTCGTTGCAGCCGCACGTCGACGCCCCCGCGCCGCACGACGCCCCGCCGTTGGGCCCGTCCCGCTACCACCCCAGCACGCTGCGGGCGCTGCGCGAGGCGGCCCGCACCAGCGACGTGGTGATCGCCCACGGCTCCAGCACCCTGCAGGCCTGCGCCGTGGGCCTGTTCGGCTCCCCGACCCCGTTCGTCTACGTCAACATCGGCGACCCGCGGCACTGGACGGCGAGCCCGGCCCGCCGCCTGCGGGTGGCGGCGTTCCTGCACCGGGCCGCCGCCGTCTCGGCGATCTCGGACGGCGCCCGCGACGTCCTGCTGCAGCGCTTCCGGCTGCCCGCGCAGCGGGTCCGCACCATCCCGAACGGCCGCGCCGCCGACCGCTACCGCCCGGCCGCCGACCAGGCCGAGCGGACCGCCGCCCGCAAGGAGCTGGGGCTTCCCGCCGAGGGCCGGCTGGTCGCGTGGATCGGTGCGCTCGCCCCGGAGAAGCGTCTCGACGTGGCCCTCGCCGCGCTCGACCGGCTCCCCGACGTCCACCTGGCCGTCGCCGGGGACGGCCCGCTCAAGGGCAGCTACCAGCCCCACCCCCGTGCCCACTTCCTCGGGCGCCTGACCGACCCGGCCCCGCTCTACCGGGCTTCCGACGCGCTGCTGCTGAGCAGCGACAGCGAGGGCGTCCCCGGGGTGCTGATCGAGGCGGCGCTGGCCGAACTGCCCATCGCCGCCACCGACGTGGGCTGGGTCGGCGACGTGGTGCTGGACGGCACCACCGGTGCACTGGCCCGCCCGGGCGACCCGGCGGCGCTGGCCGAGGCGCTCGGCAGGGTGCTCGGCGGGGACCGCGCCGCGCTCGGCAAGGCCGCCCGCGAGCACGCCCTGGGCCGCTTCGACCTGGCCGTGGTGACCGACGCCTGGCAGCAGCTCGTCCACCAGGTGGCCCGGCGGCGCTAACGATCCGTCAAGACCGCCGTCGCACCCCTGTCGTGCGGCCGGGCCCGCGCGCATACTGACCCGGCGGTTCCGCCAGTGCGGCGGCCGCAGACGGGGAGGACGTCATGGCAGTCCTGGCGATCCTGGTGGGCTTGGGCCTGGTGGCCCTGCTCTCCAGCGTCCGGGTGGTCCAGCAGTACGAGCGCGGCGTGGTGTTCCGGCTCGGCCGGGTCTCGGGGGAGCCCCGGCCGCCGGGGCCGACCCTCCTGGTCCCGGTGATCGACCGGATCCGCAAGGTCAACATGCAGATCGTCACCATGCCGGTGCCCGCCCAGGAGGGCATCACCCGGGACAACGTCTCCGTCCGGGTGGACGCGGTGGTCTACTTCCGGGTGGTCGACCCGGTCCGGGCCACCGTGGACGTGCAGAACTACGCCTTCGCGATGTCCCAGGTGGCGCAGACCTCGCTGCGCTCGATCATCGGCAAGAGCGAACTGGACGACCTGCTCTCCGGCCGCGAGGGCCTGCACCACGGCCTCGAACTGATGCTGGAGAGCCCGGCCACCGGCTGGGGCGTGCACATCGACCGGGTGGAGATCAAGGACGTCGCGCTGCCCGACTCGATGAAGCGCTCGATGGCCCGTCAGGCCGAGGCCGACCGGGAGCGGCGGGCCCGCATCATCACCGCCGACGGCGAGTTCCAGGCGGCCGCCAAGCTGGCCGACGCGGCCCGGCAGATGGACGAGACGCCGTCCGCGATGCAGCTGCGCCTGCTCCAGACCGTGGTCGAGGTGGCGGCCGAGAAGAACTCCACCCTGGTGCTGCCCTTCCCGGTCGAGCTGCTGCGCTTCTTCGAGCAGGCCGCCGCCCGCCCGGAGCCGCGGGACTGACGGCCCGTCACCGGCGGTTGGGCCGTCCGGGCGAAGAATCCGCCCGGACGGCCCGTCGGCTCGCCGCTCCTCCCGCGGGCTGGAAGCATCGGCCCACGTGAAGCAGCTCATCCGCACCGCCGTCCTGGCCACCGCCGCCGCCGGACTGCTCGCCGCCCCCGTCACGGCCGGTCAGGCCACCGCAGCCCCCGAGGTGCCGCACGAGGGAGGGTACGTCGGCCGGGTCGACAACCCGGGCCCGATCCGGGCGGTCAAGCAGGAGGCCGTCGAGTTCTTCTGGTACGACTGCTACCACTCGCGGCAGCTCGAACTCCCGCTGGAGCGCTGGTCGGCCAAGCACGCCTCGGACGTGACGCTGCGCCGGGTGCCGGCGGTCTGGGCCGGAGCGCCGGAGGAGCGGGTCCAGAAGGGCCACGCCCGGCTGTACTACACCCTGGAGAAGCTCGGCAAGGTCGACGAGTTCCAGGTGGCCGCCTTCAAGGCGGTGAACGTGGACGAGCAGGACGTCATCACCGAGGACACCGCCACGGCCTGGGCCGGCACGGTCGGGCTGGACGCCGAGAAGTTCCGGGCAGCCTACCGCTCGGCCGAGGTGCGCGACCTCACCGAGGCCGCCTCCGGCCTGATGGCGAAGTACAAGGTCGACGAGCTCCCCACCGTCTTCGTCAACGGCGACCGGGCCAAGCCCAGCAAGAACGGCGGAGTCGAGGGCATGCCCGCCGCCCTGGACGCCCTGGTCGACTGACCGGAAGCAGTGCGTCGAGAGCCGGGACGGTCACCGTCCCGGCTCTTCTTCACGGATCCGCCCCCTGCCTCGCACACTCTGTGCCAGAGTGTGCGCTGCGGCCGAACCGGACCGGGGAACTCCCCTGGCGGCGGCCGGTATCACTCGGCACCGGAGAAGGCGGGGTTCCGTGGGGGGACAACGCGCGCAGGTCCTCGATCAGCGCGAAAACCAGACTGAGGCCCGGCGGCCGGGGGCCGAGGGTCCCCCGCCCGAGTTGGTCTTCAAGCGGCGGCTCCGACCGGCCCAGGTGGCCCGGGAGCTGCTGGGGGCACGCGAGTTGGTGCGCGCCCTGGCCGAGCGCGACCTGCGCGCCCGGTACAAGCAGGCGGTGCTCGGCTTCGCCTGGGCGGTGCTCACGCCGCTGGCGCTGTGCGCCATCTTCACGCTGGTCTTCCAGCGGGCGGTCAAGATCGACACCGGCGGGGTGGCCTACCCGCTGTTCGCCTACGTCGGCCTGATCGTCTGGCAGTTCTTCAGCAACACCATGAACCAGGGCGCGCTGAGCCTGGCCAACAACCTCAGCCTGCTCAACAAGGTCTACTGCCCGCGCGAGGTCTTCCCGCTGGCCACCATGCTGGTCGCCAGCGTCGACATGCTGATCGGCATCGGCGTGCTGGGCCTGCTCTTCCTGGCCTTCTGGACGGCGCCGGCCGCCACCTTCTTCTGGGTGTTCCCGCTGCTGCTGATCCAGCTGGCGTTCACCTACGGCGTGGCGCTGGTGCTCTCGGTGGCCGTGGTCTACCTGCGCGACGTCCGGCACCTGCTGCCGATCATCACGCAGATGGGCGTGTTCGCGACCCCGGTCGCGTACCCGCTCTCGCAGATCCCGCAGAAGCTCCAGGAGGTCTACGTGGCCTTCAACCCGCTGGGCGCGGTGATCGAGGGCTACCGGCGGGCGCTGCTGCACGGCCAGGCACCCGACCTCACCCTGACCGGGATCGCCGCGGTCAGCTCGGTGGTCGTGCTCTGCGGCGGCTACCTGGTGTTCAAGAAGCTGGAGACGGGGATCGCCGATGTCGCGTGAGCTGATGACCAAGAACCTCCCCCTGGGCACCGTCCGCACCGAGCACGTGTGGAAGCGGTTCAAGGCGGACCAGCAGCGGATGCTGCTGCGCGACAAGGTCGAGCAGGTCACCCGGAAGCTGCGCGGCGGCAAGGGCGAGGACTGGCGCTGGGCGCTGCGTGACATCAACATGCACATCGAGCCGGGCGAGGCGGTCGGCCTGATCGGCTCCAACGGCTCCGGCAAGTCCACCCTGCTGAAGATGCTCACCCGGGTCATGTACCCGTACGGCGGCGTGATCGACGTGCGCGGCCGGATCGGCGCGCTGATCGAGATCCGGGCCGGCATCCACCCGGACCTGACGGGCCGGGAGAACATCTACCTGTTCGGCGCGCTGCTCGGCCTCAAGCGCCGCGAGGTGGCCGGACGGTTCGACGACATCGTGGAGTTCGCCCGGCTCGGCGGGGCGATCGACCGTCAGGTGAAGTACTACTCCTCCGGCATGCAGATGCGCCTGGGCTTCGCGGTCGCCGCGTACCTGGAGCCGCACGTGCTGCTGGTGGACGAGGTGCTCGCGGTCGGCGACGCGGTCTTCCAGCAGCGCTGCCTGGACCGGATGCGCGAGGTGGCCGAGCAGGGCACCACGATCGTCTTCGTCTCGCACGACCTCCCTGCGGTGGAGTCGATCTGCCGCCGGGGCATCTGGCTGGAGCAGGGCACCGTCCGGGTGGACGCCGGGATCAAGGACGCGCTGGCCGGGTACCGGGACTCGATCGAGGCCCAGTCCGAGGCCACCGCCCGGGTCGGCGAGCCGCTCCAGCTGCTCAAGCACGCGATGGTCGGCGAGGGCCGGGAGAACCTCACCACCGACGAGCCGATGACCGTCGAGCTCACCCTCGGCGGCGACTACCGCGGCGACGCCACCCTGCACCTCGGCGTCAGCGAGGGCACCTCCAGCCCGATCTTCCAGATCAGCCACGAGATCCGGTTGAACGGCGAGGACCACCACGTCGCCTGCGTGATCCCCAACCTGCCGCTCCCGCGCGGCCGTTACACTCTCTGGGCGGGCGTGTACAGCATCGGCAAGACCGACGGCGGAACGCTCATGAGCTGGCACTCCGTGGGCCAGTTCGACGTCTTCGGACCGATGCTCGACACCCCGCCGCGCGCCGTGGTGCTGGCCGCGCCGGTCTTCGTCCCGCACCGTTGGGAGGAGTGAGCCGGTGACCGGTCTCCGGGTCCTGGTCCACCTCAACAACCTGGCGCTGGGTGGCGCCCAGTTGAACGCCGTGGACATCGCCCGCACCATGCGCGACCGCGGGCACCACCCGGTGCTGTTCGCCCAGGGCATCGACGGCCCCGCACCACTCGTCGAACTGGCCGCCTCGCACGACCTCGAACTGGTCGTCGAGGGCGGCCCGGACACCCCGAACCGGGTGGTCCGGCAGCGGCTCACCCGGGTCGCCGAGGAGCACGGCAGCCAGCTGGTGCACGCCTGGGAGGTGCGGGCCGCCCGCAACTCCTTCTTCGGGCCCGGCCGCCTCGGCCGGATCCCGGTGGTCACCACCTTCTACGGCATCCGGATGCTGCGCGGCCTGCCCCGGCATCAGCCCCTGGTGCTCGGCCTCGGCGCGATGATGGGGGAGGGGCGGGCCTTCGGCCACCGGGACGTCCGGCTGATCGAACCCCCCGTCAACACCCTCACCGACGCCCCCGGGGTGGTGGACGGCGAGGAGTTCCGCAAGGAACACGGCATCTCCGACGACGAGTTGCTGCTCTCCATCGTCACCCGGATGGTGCCCGACCTGGAGAAGGACGAGGGCGCGCTGCTCACCGCCCGTGCCGTCCGCGAGCTGGCCGACCCGAGGGTCCGGCTGGTCGTGGTCGGCGCCGGCCCCAGCCTGGACCGGATGCGCGCGGTGGCCGACGAGGTCAACGGCGACCTGGGCCGTCAGGCGGTGCTCGTCCCCGGGCAGTTGGCCGACCCCAGACCGGCCTACCAGGCCGCCGACGTGGTCCTCGGCATGGGCGGCTCCGCCCTGCGCGGCCTCGCCTTCGGCAAGCCCGTGGTGGTGCACGGCGCGGACGGCTACACCGCCCTGCACGAGCCCGGCCCGCTGGTCGAGCCGCACGCCTCCCGCTGCATGTACGGCTTCGGCGACGGCACCCGCCGCCCCGAGGTGCTGGCCACCCAGCTCCGGCCACTGCTCGACGACCCCGCACTCCGCGCCTCGCTCGGGAGTTGGGGCCGCGACTGGGTGGTCGGCCGGTTCTCCCTCGACAGCATCACCACCGCCTTCGAGGAGCTCTACCGCGAGGTCCTGGCCACCCCGCCCGGGCCGTCCAGCTGGTTCCGCGACCTGGAGCAGATGACCAGGTTCGAGTACAGCAAGCCCACCGCCCTGCGGATGCTCGGCCGCTGACGGCCCGTCGGCCGGCGCTTCGGCCGGCGGCGGGAATCCGTTGGACGCGGGCCCGCCCCGGCGGCTGGGATGGGCCCATGGGCACACGCATGAACCCGGACGAGTTCGACACCGACCCCGGCCTGGTGCGGAGACTGATCGACGGTCAGTTCCCGCACTGGGCCGGGCTCGCGATCACCCCCGTCCGCTCCTCGGGCACCGACAACGCGATGTACCGGCTCGGCGAGGAGCTGGTGGTCCGGCTGCCCCGCATCCCCGGTGCGGTCCCGGACGTCGCCAAGGAGCAGCACTGGCTGCCCCGGCTCGCCCCGCACCTCCCGCTCACCGTCCCGGCCCCGGTCGCCCTGGGCGCGCCGGTCCCGGACTTCCCCCACCCCTGGTCCGTCCAGCGCTGGCTCCCGGGGGCGAACCTCTTCGACCACCCCCTCGCCGACCTCGCCCCCGTCGCCCGCTCCCTCGGCGCCTTCGTCGCCGCCCTGCGCGACGTCCCCTCGGAAGGTGGCCCCGCCGGCTACCGGGCCGGGCCGCTGTCCGCCCGCGACGAGGAGGTCTGCGGCGCGGTCCGTGCCATCGGCGCCCTGGTCGACCCGGCCGCCGTCCTCGCCGACTGGGAGGACGCCCTCGCCGCCCCCGCCTGGGACGGCCCCCCGGTCTGGACCCACGGCGACCTGCTCCCCGGCAACCTGCTCGCCCACGACGACCGCCTCACCGCCGTCATCGACTTCGGCTGCGGCGGAGTCGGCGACCCCGCCTGCGACCTCCTTCCCGCCTGGGCCCTGCTCGACGCCGGCACCCGCCCGGCCTTCCGCGCCGCCGCGGCCCCCGACGACGCCACCTGGCTCCGCGCCCGCGGCTGGGCCCTCGCCTTCGCCCTCCCCGCCTGGGCGCACTACCGCACCACCAACCCCACCCTGGCCACCATCGCCCGCCGGACGGTGGCCGAAGTGCTGGCGTGACCGGCGAGGGCGCGAGGGAGGTACGTGGTGTTGCCGGGGGCGCGAGGAACTGCGCGGGTCGGAAGGCGGCTCATCGGCAACTGATCCACCGTCAGCCAGTTGCAGGTGCTGCCGTTCCCCCGCGCGCAGTTCCTCGCGCCCCCGGGGTGACCACCTTCGCCAGCCCGAGGGTGCTGCGGTTCCCCCCGCGCCCCCGGGATCACGCCCTGCGCAGGAGCAGTGTCGCGAAGCCCAGGGTGCCGCGGTAGCCGTTCAACCAGCCGTCGCGGTGCTCGGTGGCGGTCGCCAGGGCGTCAGCGGCGTCCGGGTGCTCGGAGTGGGTGAGGGCCCACTCCGTCAGGGAGCCGGTCCAGGACCACTCGTAGGCGTCCCACTCGGCCTGCGAGGAGACGTGGGCGTCGATCGGGGCCCAGCCCGCCCGCGTGATCCGGGCGACCAGCTCGGGCAGGTCGGTGTACTCCCTCGCGGGCACGCCGAGCGCTTTCAGTGCGGCGGCCTCGGGCTTCCGCTCCCAGAAACAGACGCCGAGCAGCGCGACCCCGCCCGGCCGCAGCAGCTCCCCGACGGCCTCCAGGGTCAGCTCCACCCCGCCGAAGGCGTGCTCGGTGCCGACGCACAGCACCACGTCGAACGGCTGCTCCGCCACCTGCTTGCGCACGTCCCGGTGGTGCAGCCCGATCCGCCGGGCCACCCCGAGCGCCTCCGCCCGCTCCCGCGCCCGCCCCAGCGCCGCGTCGTCCAGGTCCACCCCGACCGCCCGCAGCCCCGGACGGGCCGTCAGGGCGCGCAGCAGCCAGGCCCCTTCGCCGCAGCCCAGGTCCAGCAGCCGGCCGTCCCGGGCCGGCAGCGCCCGGGCGAGGAGCCGCTCGACCGACTCGTCGGAGAGCGGCGCGGCGATCGGGTGGTGGGAGTGGGCGATCCGGAAGCGCATGCGAGGGTCCATCGGCTCAGTCTGTCCGTGCCTGCTCGTCCGCCGCCAGGGGTTTGCCGTAGGTGCGGCCCTTCCACGCCGCGCCGCGCCCCCGCCAGTGCTGCACCGCCGAGTCCACCGTCATCAGCAGGTAGAGCAGTGCGGTGAACGGCAGCAGCAGCGCCGCCCACACCGGCTGCCGGTAGTACCGCACCATCGGCAGGTAGGTCCCGGTCATCAGGGCCCAGGCCAGGCCGCCGCACAGCGCGGTGAGCCCGCCGCCGGCCAGCAGGGCCACCGGCGGCACCAGGTACACCAGTGCCAGCCCCACCACCGTCCCCGCCAACAGCCAGACCGAGTGCCGCAGTTGGGCGTACGCGCTGCGCGACACCATCCGCCACAGCTGCCCCAGCTCCGGGTACGGCCGGACGCTGTCCACCTGCTCGGCCAGCCCCAGCCAGGTCCGTCCGCCGCCGCGCTTCACGGCCCGCGCCAGCGAGACGTCGTCGATCACCGCCCCCCGGATCGCCGCGATCCCGCCGGCCCGCTCCAGCGCCTCGCGCCGCACCAGCGAACAGCCCCCGGCCGCGGCCGCGGTACGGGAGCCGGGCCGGTTGCTCCACCGGAAGGGGTACAGCTGCGCGAAGAAGTACACGAAGGCCGGCACCACCAGCCGCTCCCAGCCGGTCACCACCCTCAGCCGGGCCATCTGCGAGACCAGGTCCAGCCCGTGCCCCTCGGCGGCGGCGACCAGTGCGGCCAGCGAGTCCGGGCCGTGCGCGATGTCCGCGTCCGTCAGCAGCAGGTAATCGGCCTCGTCGGCCAGTTCGACCCCGTGCCGCAGGGCCCAGAGCTTGCCCGTCCAGCCGGCCGGCAGCGGGGGAGGGGTGGTGACGGTCAGCGGCAGCCCGCCCGCCGCGCCCAGCCGGTGCGCCAGCTCGCCCGTGCCGTCCGTGCTGTGATCGTCGATCAGCACCACCCGGGCGGACCCCGGGTACCGCTGCGCCAGCACGCTCGGCAGTGACTCCGGGAGCACCTCGGCCTCGTCCCGGGCCGGCACCAGCACCACCACCGAGGGCCACCGCTCCGGCTCCACCCGCCGGGGCAGCCGCTGGTCGGTCCGCCAGAAGAACCCCTGACCCACCGTCAGCCACACCCAGGAGGCCAGGGACACCACCGAGACCCACAGCAGCACCGTCACCCTCGCCAGTCTGCCACCGGCCCCTGCCCGCCGAGCGTCACCGCACCGCCGGACGGGCGACCGCTGCCGGGTGCCGTGCCCTTCGCCGGTCCTCCCACTGGAGGGCGGCCAGGGAGACCAGCAGGCCGGCGATCACGGTGCCGGTCATCGTGCGGGCGACTCCGAAGCCCTCGACCAGGGTCCGGCACAGCAGCGCGCTCAGGGCGGGGAGCACCAGCATCGCCAGGACCCGCAGGTACCAGGGCAGTCGACGGGTGAGCACGACCGCGAGCAGGCCCGCCATGTAGGCGGGGGCCAGGAAGTACACCCCCGGGATCACCACGAACAGAATCACGCCAGCGATCAGCCCCACCGTGCCCACCCCCCCGGTCCGCGACGGTCGGCACCGTCGTCGTCCGCCAGCGTGGCAGATTAATTGAACGTGTTCAAGTCTGCCGGATCGGGCAAGTCGAGGAAGCCCGCGACCAGCTCCACGAACCGGCCGGGCTCCTCCACCCAGGGCCGGTGGCCCGAACGGTCCATCAGTTCCAGCCGGGCGTGCGGGTAGAGCGCGGCCGCCGCCCGGGCCGGGGCGGTGCCGATCAGGCCGTCGGAGGCCCCGGCCAGCACCAGCACCGGCGCCCGTACCGCCCCCAGCCGTGCCAGCCGCCGCTCCTCGTCGGCCGGGGTGGCCGCGCCCGCGTAGTAGGCGGCGCGCAGCCAGGCGTGCGGGGAGCCGTGCTCGGGGCGGTGCTCGGCCTGCCGGGCGTCGTCCCAGTGGTGCCAGGAGAAGGGGTGCGTCCGCCGCCCCGACTCGGCCGCCGCCTCCCCGGTGAGCCCGCCCCCGGTGAGCAGCCGGTGGGCCTCGGCGGCGTCCGGGTACCAGGGCTCGCCGGAGCGGGCGGCCCGCAGCTCCGCGAGCTCCGCCTCGTCCGGCTCCCGGGCGGCCCGCCCCACCGGGGTGACCAGGACCAGCCGCCGCAACCGACCGGGGTGGGCGGCCGCGTACTCCTGGGCGACCAGGCAGCCGGCCGAGTGCCCGAGCAGGTCGACCGCCGGCAGGCCGAGGTGCGCGCGCAGCGCCTCGACGTCCCGGGCCTGCTCGGTGAAGGCCACCGTGCCCCGGTCGGCCGGTACCGCCGAACGGCCGGTGGCCCGGGGGTCGAGCAGAACCAGCCGCCGACGGTCCGTCAGGCCGCCGAGCCCGCCCAGGTAGCGCAGGTCCATCCCGGGGCCGCCCGGGAGCACCAGCAAGGGCGGCCCCTCGCCGAGGAGTTCGTAGTGGAGCGCGGTCCCGTCGTAGGAGCTGAAGGTAGGCATGGCAGGCACCCTCACACAGCGCGCCCACCCCGTGCCAACGCCCGTCCGGTCCTTGGAAGGCCCGCCCCGGAGCAGTCACCGGCGGCCGGGCGGCGGGGCCGGTCCAGTAGAGTCGTGAGCTGTGAAGATCGCACTGATGGACTCCGGAATCGGCCTGCTCGCCGCGGCCGCGGCCCTGCGGCGGCTGCGCCCCGACGCCGACCTGGTGCTCTCCTCCGACCCGGACGGGATGCCCTGGGGCCCCCGGACGCCCGAGGACCTCAGCGAGCACGCGCTGGCCTGCGCGCGGGCCGCCGCCGAGCTGGAGCCGGACGCCCTGGTGGTGGCCTGCAACACCGCCTCGGTGCACGCACTGGACGCGATCCGGGCCGAGCTGGAGCCGCGGCTGCCGGTGATCGGCACCGTCCCGGCGATCAAGCCGGCCGCCGCCCGGGGCGGCCGGGTGGCGATCTGGGCCACCCCCGCGACCACCGGAAGCCCCTACCAGCGCGGCCTGATCCGGGAGTTCGGCGGCTCGGCCGAGATCACCGAGGTGGCCTGCCCGGGCCTGGCCGACGCGGTCGAACGGGCCGACGCGGCGGACATCGCCGCCGCCGTGGCCGACGCGGCCTCCCGCACCCCGGCGGGGACGGAGGTGCTGGTGCTCGGCTGCACCCACTACGAGCTGGTGGTGGATCAGATCCGGGACGCCGTGGACGCCCGGGGCTCCCGGCCGGTCTTCCACGGCTCGGCCGACGCGGTCGCCGCCCAGGCGCTGCGCCGGATCGCCGACGGGACCCCGGAGGGCTCCGGCACCCTGACGGTGCTGCACACCGGCCGCACCGCCGCGCTGCCCGCCGCCGCCCTGACCTACCCCGAGGGCCGGCTGCTGACGGCCCTCGCCCAGGCCCGCTGACCCCGGGGCCGGCCGCCCCGGAAAGTCCCTTGCCGGGGGCCGGGGCGGTGCCTACTCTCGTCGCAACGCGTCGAAGGAGACGAGTAGCCGAGGACCCACGCGAGCCGAGAGAGCCGCCGGAAGCTGTGAAGGCGGACTCGCGTCCGAGGTGAAGACCCTCCCGAGTGCGGGGAGGAACGGCCCGTCCGGGCCCCATGCCCCGCCGGCCCGCCCCCGTCACCGGGCGACCCGAGGCCGCCCCCGCGCGGGGCGGCGAAAGTGCGGTGGTACCGCGAGCACCCTTCTCGCCCGCACTCCCAAGGGATCATGACGACAGCCACGGAGGCTGCGATGATCCACCCGACGAGCCGGACCCTCTGCTCCGGCCTCCCCACCCGCCTCGACGACACGGTCACGGTCGCCGGCTGGGTGCACGCCCTACGGCTCCAACGCGCCATGCAGTTCCTGGTGCTGCGCGACCACACCGGCCAGGTCCAGGTCACCCACCGCCGCGACGGTGGTGAGCTGGAGGCCGTGCTCGACTCCCTCACTCCCGAGTCCGCCGTCCGGATCACCGGCCGGCTGGTGACGGCCCCTCAGGTGAAGCTGGGCGGCCTGGAGATCGTCCCCGAGCGGGTCGAGGTGCTCGGCCTCGCCGAGACCCCGCTGCCGATCGACGACCGGACCGGCCCCGAGCAGCGGCTCGACCACCGCTTCCTGGACGTCCGCCGCCGGGCCGCCGCCCAGCTGCTGTTCGCCGTGCAGACCACCTTCGAACAGGCCGTGCGCGAGTACGCGGTGGCCGAGGGCTGCACCGAGATGCACACCCCCAAGCTGATGGGCTCGGCCTCCGAGTCCGGGGCCGAGGTGTTCCGGGTCGGCTACTTCGACCGCTCCGCGTACCTGGCGCAGTCGCCGCAGTTCTACAAGCAGATGGCGGTGGCCGCCGGGATCGACCGGGTGCTGGAGATCGGGCCGGTCTTCCGGGCCGAGCCCTCGCACACCTCCCGGCACGCCACCGAGTTCACCGGCCTGGACGTCGAGCTGGCCTGGACCGACGGGGTCGAGGACGTGATGGCCTTCGAGGAGGCCATGCTGGCCCACGCGGTCGGCAGGGTCGCCGAGGCGCACGGCGAGGCGGTCCGCGAGGTCCTCGGCGTGGAGGTGGTGGTCCCTCAGGTCCCGTTCCCCCGGCTGACCATGGCCGAGGCCCAGGAGGTGCTGCGGGCCGGCGGCTGGGACCCGGAGGGGGAGAAGCAGGACCTCGACCCCGAGGGCGAGCGGCGGATCGCCGCGTACGCGCGGGAGCGCTTCGGCCACGAGTTCCTCTTCGTCACCCACTACCCGGCGGCGATCCGGCCCTTCTACCACCGGCGGCCCGAAGGCCGGCCCGACCTCACGCTCAGCTTCGACCTGCTCTGGAAGGGGCTGGAGGTCACCACCGGTGCCCAGCGCGAGCACCGCTCCGAGGTGCTGCTGGCGCAGGCGGCTGAGAAGGGGATGGAGACCGGCCCCATGCGGGAGTACCTGGACGTGTTCCGCTTCGGGTGCCCGCCGCACGGCGGCTTCGGCGCCGGGCTGGCCCGGCTGCTGATGGTGATGCTGGGGCTGGAGTCGATCCGCGAGGCGGTCTTCCTCTTCCGCGGGCCGCACCGGCTGGCCCCCTGACGTACCCGTCCCCCCGGCCCGCGCGGGTCGGGGGGATCAGGCCCAGTGGGCCGGGCGCTCCAGGCCGGCCGGGAGGACGGTGGCGGCGTCGCCGCGGGCCGCGTTCAGCTGGGCCTGGAGGAGGAACAGGGCACCCGTCAGGTCCGCCCCCGCCAGGTTGGCGTCCCGCAGGTCGGCGCCGATCAGGTCGGCCTCCCGCAGGTCCGCCTTCCGCAGGTCGGCGGCGATCAGGTAGGCGCCGCGCAGGTTGGCCCCGCGCAGCTTGGCCCCCGCCAGGCGGGCCCCGATCAGGTCGGCGCCGCGGTGGTTGCGCTTCTTGCCGGGGACGGCGGCCCGGTACAGCTCACTGGCGCGCAGCAGCGTCTCGCTCACCCGCTGACGCACCGTCGGCACGTCCACCGCCAGCAGCTCGGCCGGGGCGCCGCGGGTCAGCCCGCCGACCTCCGCCAGCTCCGCCTCCAGCTCGGCCCGTACGGAGCCCAGGTGAGGGAGGGCGGCGGCCTCGGTCAGGTAGCGCAGCAGCTCGTGCAGCTGCCGCACCACCGGGAAGACCTCGAACATCTCGGCGGCGCTGGACGGGTCCTCCCGCCAGCTGCGGCCGCCGTAGGTCAGCTGGGAGACCTTCTGGCCGGCGCCCAGGCAGTCGAAGACGGTGCAGCCGGTGAAGCCCGAGGTGCGGAGCTTGGTGTGGATCCCGCACCGGAAGTCCTCCTGGAGGTTCCGGCACGGCGTCCCGGCGGTCTTGTTCACAGCGAAGTCCGCCGACTTCGCGAACGGCAGGGCCACGCAGCACAGCCCGAAGCAGTTCGCACAGTCGGACACCAGCTCAAGACCTTCGGCCACCACGGACGTGCTCCCGGAAAACTAGGACGGACAACCGCCCCAATGTACGCGGTGACGCGCACCGGGCTGCGCCCCGCAGGGGCGCGGGGAACTGCGCGCAGGGGAACGGCAGCACGTGCAACTGGCTGACGGCGGTTCAGTTGCCGGTGCGCCGCCTCCCGGTTCGCGCAGTTCCCCGCGCCCCCAGAGGTGTGGCCACGTACGTCTCAGTCGGCGACCGCAGGTCTGCCGCAGAGGCGCTGCACCGCCGGCTCCAGCCCCGAGAGGATGGTGTCGAAGCGGCGGGCGCTGGTGGTGCAGTCGACCTGGAGGCGGCTGATCCGCAGCGGGTGCTCGGGCAGCCGGGGCCCCAGGCGGTGGTCGGAGAGGAAGCCGAGGTGGTAGCCGAGCTGGCGGAGCAGGGTGTCGGCCCGCGGGTCGTAGCCGCCGTTGGGGTAGGCGAAGGCGGTGGGCGCCTCGCCCAGCCAGCCGCTGAGGGCCCGGTGGGCACCGGTGATCTCGGCCTCCACGGTGGCGTCGTCGCACTGGCTGAGGCAGGGGTGCCCCAGGGTGTGGTTGCCGATCGCCACCTGACCGTCCCTCAGCTCCCGCAGGTCCGCGGGGGAGAGCTGCTGCTGCCCCGGCGGCCGCCGGTGCGCACTGACCCGCAGCTCGGCGAGGCTGCGCCGCCGGTCCGGGTCGGGCAGGGTCTTCAGGCGGGCCAGCAGCTGGTCCGGCCGGGCCAGACTGCGCAGCGAGCGGGCCTGGCCGCCGTTGCGGGCGAGGAAGGCGGCCTCGTGCCACCAGAACGGGCGCTCGGTGCCGATCAGCTCGGCGATCACGAAGGCGGCCGCCGGGATCCGACGGGCCTTCAGCTCGGGCAGGGCGTGGGTGAGGACGGTGCGGTCGGCGTCGTCGAAGGTGATGAGCACCGAGCGCGGCGGCAGCGGGCGTCCCTCGGCGATCGAGCGCTCGACGTCCTGGAGCGAGACCGGGGTGGCGAGGCGGCGCAGCCGGTCGAGCTGGGCGCCGAAGGAGCCGGGGTCGGTCACGCCGTGGTAGGCGAGCACCGCGAGCCGCTGGGCGGCCCGGGCGCGGAAGAGCGGTTGGGCGGGCGAGAAGCGCAGCCAGCCGCCGCGGTCGCGGTCGGCGGGGCCCTCGGTGCCGTCGGCGCCGGTGGTGGTGGCGGGAACGGCAGGGACGGTCACGGACGGTGTGCGGTCGGTGGGACGGCTGGTCATGGTGGTGACGGTGCTGTCGGACTGCGGCACTGGGCCCCCCTCGGTCGCCGGTGCGGCGTGGCGGTACCACCGGGGCGACCTGGCCGTGCCCCGGCTGCCGTGGCGCGGCGGCGCCGCCCTCGGCCCGGCCGACCGTGGTGGGGACTCCCAACCCGTGCCACGGAAGGCCTGCATCGCTGACCGGACGGACCTGCAACCGGCGGGAACGCCTCGGACGCTGCTCCTGCTCGCGCCCCGCCGGGTGCCGGACTGCCCGGCGTGCTGCTCGGCCCGCACCTGCGGCCTCCGGGTGTGTGGGCACCCGGCGGACCGTCGGAGCGGGCCTGGATCTGGATCGTTCAATGTAGTGGAGACAGCCGACGGCCACCGATGGTTGTACGGCCTTCGGCAAGATTTCGCGGCAGCGTGCGGGAGGCCTGCGGGGGCGTGCGGGAGTGCGCCGGGAGCGTGTTCACCGGCTCCCGTCCGCGGTCCCGCGGGTATACCTTGGGTGGCATGAGCGAGACAGAACGTGATCATGGCGGCACGGTGGCCCGGCTGTTCGGCGGTGCCGCTCTGCACCGTCACCAGCTCGCGCTGGCCGCCGTCGGTGCGGCCTGCATCGCGATGGGCATCCTCACCGCCGTGCTGGTCCCGGAGAGCGACGGCCCCGCAGCCTGGGTGATGGCGGTCGCCGGCTGCCTGGCGGCCGGGGTGCTGCTGCTGGCCCGGGTCGCGTTCGCCCGCCTCCGCCCGAACGGCGGATCGGCGCTCTGACGGGCTCAGGCGCCTCCTGGCGGGCTCCGAGTGTGCTGACGGGCCCCGGCGCGCCGAAGGGCAGCGCTGCGTGACACCTCCGGCACCGCGCGGTGCCGCGTTCTGATCGGACCGGCCGATTTTCGGCCTATCTGCGCTTTTCTTTCACAAGTTCCCGGCACCAGCCCCACGCATCCCCCTAGTCTGGGCTCGCCCGGCCGCCGACCGCTGCCGGGCGCAAGGCCACTTGCGCCGCCGGGGAGGGTGGCGCCGAGGGGGGAACGATGGCGGGCAGTGCTGCGTCCGGAGGCATCCGGGGCAGGGTGAAACAGCAGTTGGCACGGGCTGCCGGGGCCGTCCCCGGCGAGGGTGCCACGGTGCTCATCTACCACCGGGTGGGCGGCGGATCCAGCGACGAACTCGACGTCACCACGGCCGACTTCACCGCCCAGATGGACCTGCTCGCCGAGCTGCCGCCCGGCCGGGTGACCGGTCTCGACGAGGCCGCCGACCGCCTCGCGGCCGGCCGCCGCACCCCCAGCACCGTGATCACCTTCGACGACGGCTTCGCCGACGTGTACGAGAACGCCTGGCCGCTGCTCAAGGAGCGCGGCCTGCCCTTCACCATCTACCTGGCCAGCGGTCAGGTCGGCGGCCCGATGCGCTGGGAGGGCGCCACCGCCAAGGACACCGGCGCGCCCGGCCTCAGCTGGGAGCAGCTGCGCGAGCTGGTCGACTCCGGCCTGTGCACGGTGGCCAACCACACCCGCACCCACGTCCGTCCCGAACTGCTCTCCACCGACGAGCTGGACGGGTGCAACGACGACATCGAGGAGCGCCTCGGCGTGCGGCCCCGGCACTTCGCCTACACCTGGGGCATCCCCGTCCCGCACCTGGACGCCGCCCTGCGGGCCCGCTTCCGCACCTCGGCCACCGGCCAGGTCGGCCGCAACCTGCCCGGCTTCGACCCGGCCCGGTTCGCCCGGGTGCCGGTCCGGCGCACCGACCCGATCGACTTCTACCGGGCCAAGCTCTACGGCCGCCTGATACCCGAACGGGCCTATGCCCGGATCGTGGCCACCGCGAAGGCGGTCGGCGCCCGTGCCTGACGCCCTGTCACCCGGTGCCCCGTCACCCCGCCTGCGCGGCCCGCACGGCCGCCCGCTCAGGGTCGCCCACCTCACCACCGTCGACATGAGCCTCCAGCTGCTGCTGGCCACCGAGCTCAAGGTGGACCTGGAGGCCGGCTTCGAGACCTACGGCATCAGCGCCCCCGGCCCCTACGTCGAGCAGCTCACCGCGATCGGGGTCCGGCACGAGCCGCTCCACGCGCTGACCCGCGCCTGGGAGCCGAAGGCCGACCTGGCCGCCGCCCGCGAACTGCTCGCGGTGCTGCGCCGGATCGAGCCCGACGTGCTGCACACCCACAACCCCAAGACCGGCGTGATGGGCCGGATCCTCGGCCGGCTGGCCGGGGTGCCGGTGGTGGTCAACACCTGCCACGGCCTCTGGGCCCAGGCCCACGACCCGATCGCCAAACGGGCCTTCGTGCTGGGCGCCGAGGCCTTCGCGGCCCGCTTCTCGCACGCCGAGCTCTACCAGAACGGCGAGGACCGCAAGACCCTCTCGCGCGCCGTCCCGGCCCGCCGCTCCAGGGTGGTGGGCAACGGCGTGGACCTCTCCCGCTTCGGCGCCGACCCCGAGGCCCGGGCCCGGATCAGGGCCGGACTGGGCGTCGCGGACGACGAGTTGCTGGTCGGCGGGGTCGGCCGCCGGGTCGCCGAGAAGGGCATCGTCGAGTACGCCGAGGCGGCCCGCGCCCTGGCCGGGAAGGCCCGGTTCGTCTGGGTCGGCCCGCAGGACGCGGACAAGCCGGACGCGCTGGCCGAGGAGGAGCGGGGCGTCGAGTACCTCGGCAGCCGCTCCGACATGCCGCAGGTCTACGCCGCGCTCGACGTCTTCGTTCTCCCCTCCTACCGGGAGGGGTTCTCCCGCTCCGCCATGGAGGCCGCCGCCAGCGGTCTGCCGATGGTGCTG
Organism: Kitasatospora sp. NPDC001664; assembly: GCF_053596675.1. Lineage (NCBI taxonomy): Bacteria > Bacillati > Actinomycetota > Actinomycetes > Kitasatosporales > Streptomycetaceae > Kitasatospora > Kitasatospora sp. NPDC001664. The sequence goes on along the minus strand of NZ_JBSFGS010000033.1, from coordinate 15,215 downwards.
AGCGACATCCGCGGGTGCCGCGAGATCGGCACCCACGGCGAGCACCTGCTGCTCACCCCGCCCGGCGACGCCCGGGCCCTCACCACCGCGCTGGACCGGCTCCTCACCGAGCCGGACCTGCGTGAGCAGCTGGGCGCGGCCGCCCGTCGCCGCGCCCTGGCCACGTTCGACCAACGCGCCGTCGCGCGGGTCTCGCTGGAGACCTACGCCGCGGTGGCCAGAGCCAAGCGGTTGGCCTGGCCGGTCGGCTGACGCCACCTCACCACCACACCCGCTGGGGGAGAAGAAGATGAAGCGAGGGGGGGACCTCGTGGTCACCGTGCTGGCCGGGAGCATCGCGCTCCCGCTGGGACTGGTGATCGCGATCCTGATCCGCTGCACCATGGGCGGCCCGGTGATCTTCCGACAGACCCGGACCGGCCGGGCCGGTCAGGAGTTCAGCATCCTCAAGTTCCGCACCATGCGGGACAAGCACCACCCCGACGAGCCGGACGCTCCCCGGATCACCCGGCTCGGCGCCCTGCTCCGCAAGACCAGTCTCGACGAGCTGCCGCAGCTGTGGAACGTGGTGCGCGGCGACATGGGCGTGATCGGCCCCCGGCCCACCCTGCCCGAGCAGGTCGTCCACTACTCCGAGCGGCAGCGCGGCCGTCTCGCCGTCCGGCCCGGCCTCACCGGCTGGGCCCAGGTCAAGGGCCGCAACTCCATCACCTGGCCCGAGCGGATCGAGCTGGACCTGGAGTACATCGCCAGGCGCTCCCTCGGCCTGGACCTCCGGATCCTCGCCATGACCGCCCGCATGCTCCTGCGCCCCACCGGCATCACCGCCGCCGGCGGCGTCAACCCGGGCTTCCCCGTCCCGGTCGCCACCACCACGACCCGCATCGTCCTTCCCCGTCAGGCCACGGCCCCGCGCATCCCGGTCGAGGAGGCCTCCTGACAGTGGCCACACCGGGGGCGCGGGGAACTGCGCGCGGTGGAAAGGCAGCACCGGCAACTGGCCGATGGTGGTTCAGTTGCCGGTGAGCCGCCTTCCGACCCGCGCAGTTCCCCGCGCCCCCGAGGGCGTAGCCACGTTTGCCCGAGAGGACACCATTCATGACCGAGTCCCTGTGGATCGCCGGAGCCGGCGGCGTCGGCCGCGAGGCGCTGGACACCGCCCTCGCCGCCGGAGTGCCGGTGGCCGGCTTCCTCGACGACCGGGCGCAGGGCGGCACGGTGCGCGGGCTGCCGGTGCTGGCGCCGGCCGAGCTGCCCGCCGGCGCGCCGTACCTGATCGGGATCGCCGACCCCGGGGTGCGGGAGCGGCTGGCCGCGCTCCTGGACGGCCTCGGCGGCCGGGCCGCCACGCTGGTGCACCCCCGGGCGATCGTCGGCCCGGAGACCACGCTCGGGCCGGGCTGCCTGGTGATGGGCGGGGCGTACGTCTCCAGCAACGTCCGGATCGGGCCGCACAGCCAGGTGCACTACAACGCGACGGTCGGTCACGACACCGTGCTGACCGAGCTGGTGACGGTCTATCCGGGCGGCAACGTCTCCGGCTCCGTGCACGCCGAGCCCGGCGCCACCGTCGGCAGCAACGCCGTCGTGCTCCAGGGCCGCAAGCTCGGCCGGCTGGCCTTCGTCGGTGCCGCCGCCGTGGTCACCCGGGACGTCCCGGACGGCACCACGGTGATCGGCTCCCCGGCCCGGCCCATGGCACCGCCCGCCTGACGGACGGTCAGCCCGCCCCGGTCTCCGCCGCGAGCCCGCGCTCCAGCTCGGCCAACGCCGCCGCCCGGGCCCGCAGCTCCGGCACCAGCTCCCGCAGCTCGGGCCGGCCGTCCAGCCGCTCCAGCGCGTCGGCCGCCTGGCCGAGCACCGAGCGGGCCCCGGGCAGGTCGCCGGTGCGCACCAGGCAGTCCACCGCGAGCCCCCAGGCCTGCGCCGCCTCCGCCGGCTCCTCGGCCACCTGCCGGGCATTGCCGATCTCCACCAGCAGCTCGGCGTCGTCGGTCCGCCGGGCCAGCGCGACGGCGTGCCGGAGGAGTTCACCGGCCCGGTCCGGCTCGCCGAGCTCCCGGTGGGCCGTGGCCAGCCACCGCCAGGAACGGGCGACCAGCCAGTGGTCCTCGTTCATGGCGCCCGCCAGTTCGACGACCCGCAGCACCTCGGCGGCCTCGGCCGCCTCGCCCGCCGCCACCAGGGCCTCGCCCAGCGCGAGCCGGGTGGAGGTGGCCCGGAACACCTGCTCCGCCTCGGTGGCCCGCCGGAGCACCCCGCGCAGGAGCGTGACCGCCTCGGGCGCCCGGTCGAGCGCGAGCAGCGCCCGCGCCACCTCCCGGTTCACCTCGTCCGAGGCCCCGGGCTCCGCGATCCGCCGCCACTCGGCGAGTGCGCCCTCGGCGTCGCCCTCCCGCAGCAGGGCCCGACCGAGCGCCAGCCGGAGGGCGTCCCGCTCCGGGCCCAGCTCCGGGTCCCGCTCCGGGCTCAGCTCCGGCGGGCCGTCCAGCAGGGCGAGGGCCCGACGCAGCACGGTCACCGCCTCCTCCCCGCGGTCCTGCCCGGCCAGGGCCCGGCTCACCCCGGAGAGCGCCAGCGCCTCGTCCCAGAGATCCCCGTCGGCGCGGGCCCGCTCCACGGCCTCCTCGAAGCAGGCCGCCGCGGCCCGGGGCTGACGGACCGCCAGCAGGGCCGAGCCCAGCGAGCAGTGCGCGTCCCGGACCATCCGGGGCAGTCCCCGCGCCAACTCCGGCCGGAGCTCGGTCTCGGCCAGTTCGAGGGTCAGCGCCAGCAGGGTCTCGGCCACCAGCAGCCCGGTGTCCGGCAGGTGACGGCGCTCCAGGTACCGCTCCAGGTTGTGGCAGAGCAGCATCCGCAGGTCCGCCGGGCCCTCGCCGGTGGCCAGCAGCACCGCCTCCGCGAGCACCTCGTCCAGCCAGTTCAGCGCCTGGGCCTGCCGGACCGCCACCGACCGGCCACCTCGGGGAGCGGTCGCGAACAGGTCCTCGGCGGCCGCCCGGGTGCGGCCCTCGTACACCAGCAGCAGCCGGATCCGGGCCTGGGCGGCCTCCTCGTCCGCGGGCTCCGCGGACTCTGCTGCCTCCGCAAGCTCCGCGGACTCTGCTGCCTCCGCGGGCTCGGTGGGCAGCCCCTCCAGGAAGAGCCGGATCAGGTCGGGCAGTTCCCAGCGCCCCTGCCCTCCGCCGCTGCCGGTCACCAGATGGGACCGGACCAGGCCGCGCAGCAGGCGGCGGGTGGTCCGCTCGGATCCGCCGCCCAGTGCGGTGGCGGTGTCGGTGGTGAGGGGGAAGGGCACCAGCGCCATCAGCCGCAGCAGTCGGCCCTGGTCCGCCGGCAGGTGACGGTACGACACGTCGATGACCGCCCGCAGGGTCCGCTCCCGGTCGGCGATGCCGTCCAGCGCCGTCCGCCGGTCCACCAGCTCCCCGGCCAACTCGGCGAGGGTCAGCTCCGGGTCCTCGGCGAGCAGTGCCGCCACCATCCGCAGGGCCAGCGGCAGCCGCCCGCACTGGACGGCGAGCGCCTCGGCCGCCTCCGGTTCCCGCCCGAAGCGGCCGTCCCGACGGCCCCGCTGCCGGTGGCCCTCGCGCGGACCGGAGGCCCGGACGTGCAGCCGCAGCGCCTCCAGCGCGTCGGCGCGGCCGAGGGCGGCCAGCTCGACCACCTCGGCGCCGGGCAGACCGAGCGAGTGCCGGGAGGTGACCAGCACCCGGGTGCGCGGATCGCCCGGCAGCAGCGGGAGCACCTGCGGCACGGTGGCCGCGTCGTCGAGCACCACGAGCACCGCACCCTCCCGCGCGGCCAGCAGCGAGCGGTAGAGCTGCTCGCGCTCCGGCTGCCCGGCGGGCTGTTCGGCGGCGGGGACGCCGAGCGCCTCCAGCAGCGTGCCGAGCGCCGCGCCGGGCTCCACCCGGCCGTCCGGCCGGTGGCCCCGGAGGTCGAGGAAGAGCACACCGCCGGGGAAGTCACCCCGCTCCCGGGCCAGGTGGGCGGCCTGCAGGGCGAGTTCGGTGGTGCCCACCCCGCCCGGACCGCTGATCACCACCACGGCGGCCGGACCCGGTTCCGCCTCGGGCACCGCCGGCACCGGCTCCTCGGGGCTCGGTGGCTCCTCCAGATAGGCGTAGGGCAGCGGCAGCATCTGTCCGGAGGGGCTCCGGCGCGCGAGCAGCCGCAGGTTCTCCGGGAGCGGGCCGAAGGTGCCGTCGGCCCGGGTCATCCGCCACTCGGTCCGGGGACCGTCCGGCCCCGGGGCAGGCGGGGCCCAGGTCGACAGCCCGTGCCGGGCGGCGAGCTCCTCCAGCGAGCCGGAACCGGAGCCGGAGCCCTGATCCGAGCCGGAGCCCGAAGGTGAGCGGGCCGGTGCGGTGGGGGAGCCCGCTGCGGACCCGGGCTGCGGCTCCCCGGGGTCCGCCGGGGCGGACGGTTCCGGACGGAGCAGCTCCAGCAGCCGGTCGAGCTCCGGCTGCCGCCCGACGAACACCCGCCCGCGTGAGCGCAGCCCGTCCAGCGCGGTCCGCACCTCGGCCCGGGCCGCCAGGTTGACCTGCCCGATCGTGCCGGACTGGATCACCGTCCCGATCGAGGCCTGACCGTCGATCAGGTTCCGCACGCCCTCCGGGGACGGGTGGGAGTCCATGCGCACCTCCGGACGGCATAGTCTCGGACCATGGCTATTCCTTCCTTCCTGGCGGAACTGCGCTCCCTCGTCGGCACCCGTCCGCTCTGGCTCACCGGCGTCGGCGCCGTGGTCCGCGACGAGGAGGGCCGGGTGCTGCTCAACCGCCGCAGCGACTCCGGCCGTTGGGGGATCGTCGGCGGCATCCTCGACCCGGGGGAGCAGCCCGCCGAGGGGCTGGTCCGCGAGGTGTTCGAGGAGACCGGCGTGGTGGCCGAGCCCGAGATGCTCAGCGCCGTCACGGTCTCCCCGATGATGAGCTACCCCAACGGGGACCGGGCCCAGTACCTGGACCTGACCTTCCGCTGCCGCGCCGTCTCCGGCGAGGCCAGGGTGAACGACGACGAGTCCCTCGAGGTCCGCTGGTTCACCCTGGCCGAGCTGGCGGAGCTGGAGCTGGACGAGTACGTCCGCTACCGGCTCGAACTGGCGCTGGCAGGGAAGGCCGAGGCCGCCTTCAGCTTCACCCCCGGCACCGGCGACCCGGCCTGACACCCCCTCACGGGCGCGGTCAGAGCGTGCGGAACCAGGCCGCCGTGCGCTCCAGGCCCTCCCGCAGCGGCACCGGCACGACCTCGGGGAACAGCTCGCGCAACCTGGCGTTGTCCGCCTGGGAGTCGCGGACGTCGCCGGGCCGCGGGTCGGTGTGCTCGACCTGCGGGGTCTCGCCGAGCACCTCGCCCAGCAGGCCGATCAGTTCGAGCAGCGAGGTGCGGGTGCCGAAGGCCAGGTTGACCGGGTCGGCGTGCACCACCTTGCGGACCACGGCCTCGCTGATCACCTGGGTGACGGTGCCGACGTAGGTGAAGTCCCGGCTCTGGCCGCCGTCCCCGTGCACGCTCAGCGGCCGCCCGGCCAGCGCGGCGTCCAGGAAGGCCGGGACCACGGCGGCGTAGGCGTGCCCGGCCGGCTGGAGCGGGCCGAAGACGTTGAAGAAGCGCAGCGGCAGCACGCCCAGCCCGTAGCAGTGGTGATAGGCCGCCAGGTACGCCTCGGTGGCCAGCTTGCTGACCGCGTACGGGCTCATCGGCGCCGTCCGCATGGTCTCCCGCTTGGGCAGCTCCCGGTTCGCCCCGTAGACCGAGGACGAGGAGGCCGCCGTCACGTGGCCGACGCCGGCCCGGCGGGCGGCCTCCAGCACCTCCAGGGTGCCGGTCGCGTTGGCGTGGTGGCTGGCCAGCGGATCGGCCACCGAGCGCGGCACCGAGGGCAGCGCGGCCAGGTGCACCACCGCTTCGGCCCCGGCGAAGGCCTCGTCCAGCAGTGCCGGGTCCAGGATGGTTCCCTCGTACAGTGTCACGTCGACACCGTCCAGGTTGGCCTTGCTCCCGGTGCTCAGGTTGTCCACCACCGCGACCTCGGCCACCTCGGGCCGGTCCAGCAGCGCGCGGACCAGGTTGGCCCCGATGAAACCGGCTCCGCCGGTCACGACCACCCGCATCTGTCGTACTCCCCCCACCTGTCGGCCCGGGGTCTCCCGCCCCGGGCGCACTGCGCCGCATCGTATCGACGCACCAGGCCCGACGTGCCGCAAACGGGGCAGAGCGGCCACCCCGGGGGGCGCGGGTTGGTGGCCATGCCAGGGGCGCGGGGAACTGCGCGCGGGGGAACGGCAGCACGTGCAACTGGCTGACGTGCCCTCAGTTGCAGGTGGGCCGCCTTCCGAAGCGCGCAGTTCCCCGCGCCCCCGGGATGACCACCAACCCCCAGGTGAGCCGCCTTCCGAAGCGCGCCCGCGCGGCGGAGCCGCAGATCAGCAGAGCCCTGCGCCCCCGGGGTGACCGCTTCCGGCCCTGCCTCCGGGGCTCAGAGTTTGCGCTGGCGGTACATCTCCTCGGCCGCGTCCAGCACGGCGGCCAGGTCCCCGCCGGCCGAGGCGGTGGCCACGGCCGCCACCGCGCCCTCCACGAAGGGGGCGTCGGCCAGCCGGACGGGGAAGGGCAGTCCGTGCTCGTCCGCCTCGGCCAACAGCGCCCGCACGGTGCCGACCGCGCTGCCGAGGTCGGCCAGCACCGCCACCCCGTGCCCCTGGTCCACCCGCCGGGCCGCCGCCGCGACCAGCACCGCGCTGGTGCCCAGGCCGTCGGCCAGGCTCCCGCCGGTGGCGGCCACCGGCGCCGGGTCGGTCGCCCTGGTCAGTCCGGTGGCCAGCGAGGCCACCGCCTCGGCCAGCCGCTGGCTGTGCGAGACCAGCACCACGCCCACCCGGCCGACCTGCCCGGGCCCGCCCGGCCGCGGCGGGGGAGGGGGCGCCGCCGCGGGGGCCGGGTGCGGGGCGGAGGGGGCCTGTGAGATGGGGATCACATCGGCCCGGGGGTCCTCCCGGCGGTCCATGGCTGCTCCTCGGGGCCTGCGCGGTGCGCGGTCTGACGGGTCGTTGGACCAACCCTCTCGCAGCCGCCCGCCGCGCGCAGCACGATTCGGACGGCCGCTCCTAGCACAGCACGCCCGCTCACCGCACCCGAACGGCTCATCTGCCCCTGGGGAGACGGCGGTTGGTGCCAAGCGGCGCCCGGGCGGGGAGGGCTGGCTACGCTGGGCCTTCGTCCGACAGAGGGAGAGGGGACATGTCAGTGACCGAGCAGAAGAAGCCGGATCTGGACCTGACCGGGGCCGAGTGGCTCTCCAGCAGCCAGGGGCCGGGGGACGTGCAGATCGCCTTCGTGGACGGCTTCATCGCGATGCGGGACGGGCGGGAGCCGGAGGGTCCGGTCCTGGTCTTCACACCGGCCGAGTGGCGGGCCTTCGTCCTGGGTGCGCGGGACGGGGAGTTCGACCCGGTCTGAGCGGACACTCCGTCAGGTCCCGTGGGGCCCGGCTTTGGAGGTTCTCCGTCAGATCGGAGGAGCGGCCGTAGGCCCCGGAACACCGGAAAGAAATCTGATGGTCGGATAGTCGTTGACTGTTCGACAAGTAACGGCTCACAGTATGACCAGACAGACGCCGTGCCCAACGCCCCCACGCGTCCAGGCACGGCGCCTGCTGTGCGGTCCGGCACGAGTGCCGGGCCCCCTCCCGTGTGAACCCCTGACGTACCTCGGTACGCGTCGCCGGGAGGGATGGCCCCGGGATCGAGAGCGACTCGACGTCCGGTGCCGGTGCCCGGTATCCGCACGCCCCCACGCGGCGGTCTACCGGGCAGGTTCGCGAGCTGCGACGGGCGGGGCCCCGCGAACCTGGCTTGTGTGTGAAAAAACGAAGTGCGGTCTGTGGTCGTTCCTGCTCTGCTTGACGCTACTCGACGGTCGACGGACAGCGGAAAACGCTTGGGCAGATGGTTCGGTGTGTCGCACGACTATGTGCAGTGAGGGAACGCGCACGCGGGCGCGCTGCGACAAGCCGCCCCCCGGTGGACCGATGCCCACAGCGGCTGTCGTGCTGAACCGAACGTAGCCCGGACGGTTGCTCAGAGTCAACATTGGTCTCTGAGCGTGGATCTCGGCCCGAGCACCCACCCGCCCCGTGAGCAGGGCGTGACCGCACCGTACGATGGCGTCATGTCATTTCTCCGCCGCCGCTCCGGCACCCCCGCGGGCCCGGACTTCGACGTGCTCGCGATGGACCCGGGCGACTGGCCCGGTGACTTCGGCGCCATGATCATGAGCGGCCCGGACGGTTCGTGTCAGGGGATCTTCCTCCGGTACGACCTGTTCGGCGGCCGCGGCCCCGCGATGTTCATCGGCAACCTCCCGGAGGGCTCGCCGGCCCGCGACGCGGCCGACGGAGTCCCGTTCGAGATCCGTCAGCTGCTCACCGCGCTGGAGAACGAGGAGCCGGTCGACTTCGTCTCGGCCGAGGACTTCCCGGTGATGCTCGGCGACGACCTGCTGATCGTCCGGAAGGTGAAGGTCAGTGAGGAGCGCGTGTTCTGCGCCCAGTTCGGCCGCAGCGACGGCGTCCAGGTGACCATCGCCTCCTGGGACCGTCCGATCGCGGACGACCTGTACCAGCTGCTCAAGCCGCTCCCGGCGGAGATGTTCCAGCAGGGCTGACGGCCCCGGAGGTCCACCTTCCGGGCCTTGCTTGACGCTCGTGATCAATGCTTCGTACAGTCACCGGCATGCCGCACCGCCCGCTGCTGACCCGCCGCAGCTACCTCGACCTGCGGCGCACCGCGAGCGCGGTCTGTCCGGCCGGCTGAGGAGGAGTCACTCCTCCGGCGGCGTGCTCCGGGGCTGAAAAGCAGCCAATCTCCGGACCGTCGCGTCCCGGCACCGAGCGCGCCCCCCGAGCGGGTGACGGCGCGTCGTCCGCAGTCCGCAGCGCACCACGCAGCCGCCCCGGAGGCACCCCGCCATGACCGTCACCGACGGCACCCCGTCCGTCCCGGACGCCCTCGCCCGCCTGCCCCGCGTGGTCGACCTGCTGGCGGCCCGCGCGGAGGAGCACGACCGGGACGCCACCTTCCCCTACCAGGGCATCGAGGCCGTGCACGAGGCCGGCCTGCTCACCCTCACCGTCGGCCGCCGCTACGGCGGCCCCGGTGCCGGGCTGGCCGAGACCGTCCAGCTGCTGGCCCAACTCGGCCGGGGCGACGCCTCGGTGGCCCTGCTCGCCGCCGACACCCTGCTGGTCCACGCGGAGCAGGCCCGCACCGGTGGCTGGCCCGCCGCGCTCTACCGCCGCCTGCTGACCGAATCCCGCCGCGGCCCGGCCCTGCTCAACACCCTGCCCGCCGAGCCCGGCCAACGCCCCGACACGGTGGCCCGCCGGGACGGCCAGGGCTGGCGGCTGAACGGCCGCAAGGGCTGGTGCGCCGGGGCCGAGGCGCTGGCCTGGATGGCGGTCCGGGCCCGGACCGAGGAGGAGCCGCCGCGGACCGGCTGGTTCCTGGTCCGCGGGGACAGCCCCGGCATCGAACTCGACCCGGTCTGGGACCAGTTGGGCCTGCGGGCGGCGGCCGGCCAGGAGGTGCAGCTCAGCGAGGTCGCGGTGGCCGCCGACGCGGTGGTGGGCCTGGCACCCGCCCGTAGAGCCGACCCGGCGGCGGAGGCCGCCGACCAGGTCTCCCGCGCCTGGCGCGAACTCGCCCTCTCCGCCGTGCACCTGGGCGTCGCCCGGGCCGCCCAGCAGTGGCTGGTCACCTTCCTGGGCCGCCGTACCCCGGCCAACCTGACGGAGCCGCTCTCCACCCTGCCGCGGTACCGCGCGGCGGTGGCCGAGATCGAGGCCTCGCTGATCGGGGCCGAGGAGCTCCTGCACGGGCTGGCCGCCCGCGTCGACCGGGGCGAGCGCACCGCCGCCCAGCGCACCGGGGCGGCCCAGCTCCTGATCAACCGCGCCGCCACCGCCGCCGTCCAACAGGCCGTCACCCTCACCGGCAACCCCGGCCTCAGCCGCCGCCACCCCCTGGAGCGCTACCTCCGCGACCTCCTCACCGGCCGCACCCACCTCCCCTCCGAGGACGCCACCCTGGACGGCCTGGCCGACGGGCTCTTCTAGGGCGCGCGAAAGTGGTCATGCCGGGGGCGCGGGGAACTGCGCGAAGGGGAACGGAACGACCCGTGTGCCGGGTACGGATGCTCACGTGCAAGTGAAACTCCGTACCCGGCACACGGGTCAGTGCCTTCCGATTCGCGCAGTTCCCCGCGCCCCTGAACCCCTGCGGGGTTCGCTAGCGGGTGCCGACGGCGGTGCGGACGGCCCGGCGGGCGAGGGCGGCGTCGTCGTAGAGGCGGCGGATCATGATGCGCTGCTCCTCGCCGGCCCCCGGGACGTCGTGCAGGCGGATCTCCCGCATCAGGACCAGCACCAGGTTCACCAGGAACGCGTCCCGCGCCACCGTCCCGCCGGACTGTGCGAGCTGGCTGATCTGCCGTCGGGCCGCGGTGTCCCCGGAGAGGACGCTCCACAGGACCGCCAGGTCGTACCCCGGGAGGTACCAGCCGGCTTGCTCCCAGTCGACCAGGACCGGCCCGGAGGGCGCGAGCAGCACGTTCCCGAGCAGCGCGTCGCCGTGGCAGAGCTGGAGCGGCGCCGAGGAGAGCCCGTGCAGCAGGGCCCGCAGGTCGCCCGCGTCCCGGTCGGTGAGCTGCCCGACCGAGTGGTAGCGGGAGATCTCCAGCTGGTAGTCGAGCGGCTTGCCGAAGACGTCCGTCGGCGGCCGCCAGAGGTTGAGCGAGCGGATCGAGCCGAGCACCGCGCGCAGCTCGCCCGGGGTGGGCGCGTTCACCGGGTGGCGCTCGCGGGCGGCCTGACGGCCCGGCACCCGCTCCATGACCAGGACGCAGCGGTCGTGGTCGGCGGCCACCAGCCGGGGGAGGCGGACCGGCGGACGGTGCCGGACGAAGGCCCGGTAGACCGCGATCTCGTGGTGGAAGCGCTCGATCAGCTGCTCGGAGTGCTCGCTGCGGAGCGCCTGCGGCGCCAGGCACTTGGCGACCACGGGGGCGCGGCCGATGGTGCCGGCGATGATGATGTGTCGGCTGCCTTCCCGCAGGACCTGGCGCGGGAGGAAGCCAGGGCATATCCGCGCGACGTTGGCGAGGACGGCCCGGACGGCCGGGGTCTGCAGGGCGGCCGGGTCGAGGCGGTCCGCGCCGGTCTCCAGCGGGCGGCCGCGGAGCAGCCGCTCGGAGCCGGGGCGGTTGCCGTACTGGTCGGCCTGGCGCGGCAGCAGGGCGCGGGCGGTGGCGAGGGCGCGGGGGTCGCGGAGGGGGACCGGGCCGGGCCCGGGACGACCGCCGGCCGCGGTGGGGGGGCGCAGCGCGGTGCGGGGCTGGGTGGGGGTGCCGGTGGTCGCTGAGGAGTACATGGGCTGGTGAGGGTCCCTTCCGGTCCGGCGGCTGGCCTCTGCCGGTGTCTGCTGCGGACTCCCCGGTGCGGCTGGGTGCCGCCGGGGCTGGAGGTGGAGCGCAGGCGCCGGGCACGGAACGGTGGGTCGGTGGTCGGCCCGCACCCTGGGGAGTGCGTGCCGTTCGCCAGCCCTGGCCATGCCCGGCGCCTGCGCGCCACCCGGCCGCGCCACCCCCTCGGATGAGGCCCCGGAACGGCCGTTGACGGTGCGTCAGGGCAGTCCCTGGGCCGTTTTCGGCGCTCCGACCCGCAGTCGGGGTGGCGCATCTCTACCTGACACCCGGCGGCCACTGGTGCACCATCTGGCGGACCCTGGCGAAGCGTGGCGAATGGTCGCGCGGCACATGCCAGCGCCACTACTGTCGTGGCAGCCGAGGATCCTGGGGGCTTCACGTGAGCAAGGGGCCGAACGCCAGATTCGCCGACCTCTTCGCCCTGACCGGTTGGTCCAAGGGCGAGTTGGCGAGGCTGGTGAACCGGCGGGGCGCGGCGATGGGCCAGCAACAGCTGTCCACCGACACCTCGCGGGTGCGGCGCTGGATCGAGCAGGGGGAGGTCCCCCGCGACCCGGTGCCCAGAGTACTGGCTGCCGTGTTCACCGAGCGGCTCGGCCGTGTCGTCACCACTGAGGACCTCGGCCTCGAACGACACCGGCCCTCCAGGACCGGGAGCAGCAGCAAGGAACCAGCCTGGGAGCCGGATCGCACGGCCGAGGTCCTCACCGAGTTCACGGGAATGGACCTCATGCTCAACCGACGCGGACTGGTGGGCGCGGGCACCGCGCTCACGGCGGGCGCCGTCATCGGCGACAACCTCTACGACTGGCTGCGCGGCGCCGACGTGGCGTACGCGGCCGAACGTCCGGGCCCCCGGACGATGGTGACCAGCTCCAACGGCAGACCGGTGCTCGACGTCTACGAGCCGGGCCCGGTCGGCGACGACGAGGTGGCGGCGCTGGAGCGCTCGGTGGAGGTCTTCCGGGCCTGGGACGCCTCCCGGGGCGGCGGCCTCCAGCGCAAGGCGGTGGTCGGCCAACTCAACGAGGTGGGCGGCCTGTTGACCCACGACATCCGGCCGCAGGCCAAGCGCCGGCTCTGGCTGGTGGCCGCCAACCTGGCGGTGCTGGCGGGCTGGATGTCGCACGACGTCGGCCTGGAGCCCACCGCCCAGCGGTACTTCGTGATCGCCGCCCAGGCCGCCCGGGAGGCCGACGACCGGCCCCGGGCCGGCGAGGCCGTCTCCCGGGCCGCCCGGCAGATGCTCCACCTCGGCCGGGCCGACGACGCCCTCGAACTGATGCGGATGGCCCGGGCGAACGGCGACGGCCGGATGCTCCCGCAGACCGAGGCGATGCTGCACACCGTGGAGGCCTGGGCGCAGGCCGCGCTCGGCCGCGCCGAGGCCACCCGGCGGCTGCTCGGCGAGGCCGAGGAGCTCTTCACCCGCGGCAGCGACCTGCCGGTCCCCAGCTGGATGGCCACCTTCGACGTGGCCGAGCTGCACGGCATGCAGGCCCTGGTCTACCGCACCCTGGCCGAGCACGACCCGGGCTGGGCCCGGCGGGCCGAGCACCACGTCCGCCAGGCGATGGAGCAGCGGCACCGGACCGGCCGTGAGCGCTCCAGCCTGCTGGACGAGATCACCCTGGCCTCGGTGCACTGGCTCTCCGGCGAGCCCGAGGGCGCCCTCACCCACGCCAAGCTGGCGCTCAACTCGATCGGCCAGACCTCCTCGACCCGTACCTGGGACAGGCTCCGGGCCATGTACCGGCTCACCGGGCGCTACCGCACGATGCCGGCCGTGGCCGAGCTGCGCTCCGAGATCGAGGCCGCGATGCCCGCCCCGCGCCGCGAGCCGGGGCTGGCCTGAGCCCGCTCCGGGGCCCGGTCGGAACTGACGGAGTGACAGCGGACGGACCGTCAGCAGGCGGTCCGTCCGCGCCGGTGGGCAGACTCTGCCACGGAGCGCGGTGGGGGGCGAGGAAATTGTGCGGATCCCTTGGAGGTTCCCGTCGGTGTCCGTCCGGACGGCCCGGCCGCGGGGTGGCTTGATCGGTCCTGTGTGCGTAAGGGGCGGTCAGGCGGTAACCTTCGGTGGTTCCGGCGCCCGGGCGCCCATTGTTCGACCCTCCTGACCCCCGGCGGCGGAAATCCCGTTGCCACCTAGACCGCCGCAACGGATGCTGACGTCATGTTCGAGCCAGTGATAGCGCCCAGTGCCAGCCTCCTCGGCCTCCTCCAGCGAGGCCGTGGTGACGGGCAACTGCATGCGCTCGCGGCCGACCGTCACGAGGCGGTCGCCGCCTTGGAGTCCTGCGTCACATCCGACCCCCGTGCCGACTGGCAGGTCGAGAACCGCTCCCTCTACTACGCCCGGCTCTACATGGAGCTCGAGGCACCGCTCACCGGGCTGGAGCTGCACCTGCACTCCGTCGAGGACACCCTCGACCCGGACGAGGGCCGCACCGGCCTCACCCTGGCCGTCCTCGGCCACCTGGCCGGATACGGCCGCCGGGACGCCCTCACCCTGCTCCGCAGCTACGTCGCCACCGGCAGCAACTGGGCCTGGGCCCTGGACGAGCTGGCGCTGCGCGACGACGACGAGCGCTCGCTGCTCGCGCTGGCCCCCTTGGTGCTCGGCCGCTTCCCGGCCGGCCCGGAGGGCGACGCCGCCCTGAGAGCGGCCGTCCGGGCCGCCTACGAGCCGCGCCCCTGGCGCCTCTGGGCCGCCCACCACCCGCGGATCGCCGCCGCCGGCGAGCAGTCACCCTTCGACCTCTGGCAACGCCAGATGAACCGCACCGGCGTCACCCCCGGCTGGAGCACCGACGACGTGCTGGCCTGGGCCGACCAGCCCGAGCCCGGCGGCTCGCCCGAGCGCCGCGCGGCCGCCGCCGCCCGCTGTCTGGCCGCCGTGGTCCGCCCCGAGGACCGCCGGGCCGTCCTGACCGCCGCCCGCGACGGCGCCCCCGGCGCCCGCACCGCGGCCCTGCGCTACCTGGTGGACCAGCAGGATCCCGAGGCGGCCGGCCTGATCGAGCTGGCCGCCGCCGACATCGACGAGCGGGTCGTCGCCTCCGCCCTGTCCGAGCTGCGCCGGATGCGCGGCGAGGCCGCCCTGGAGCACGCCCGCCGCTGGGCCGACCCGGCCACCGGCGGCGCCGACAGCGCCCTCGGCGAGGCCGCCGTCCAGCTCCTCGCCGACGCCGGCGAAGCCGCCGACGGCCCCCTGGTGGTGGCCGGCCTCCGCCGCTGGATCTCCGTGCGCGGGGTCGACGGCAGCGGCCTGGGGACCTTGGTCGACGGTGTGGGGCGGCTGGCCGCCGCCGGTGCCGTCCCCGCCCTGCGCCACGTCTACGGCGAGGCCGCCTCCTCCGAGCTGCGCGGCCGGGCCGCGAAAGCCCTCTCCCTCACCGACCCGTACTTCGCCCGCGGCATCGCCGTCGAGTGCCTCTGGGACTGCGAGGAGGCCACCCGCGAGCTGGCCGCCCGCCACGTCACCACCACCGGCGACGTCCGCGTCCTCGAACGCCTCCGCCGCCTCGCGGCCGACCCGGCCGAAGAGGCCGAGGTCCACACCGTCATCCGCAGCCGCCTCACCGGCCACTGACGGCACCGCGCCCGGACCCGCCTCGGGCCGCGCCCCGGACCGCCCGGAGGGCGGTCCGGGGCGGCGGGGGCGGGGGGCCAGGGAGGGAAGGGGGACCCGGTGGGGGGGAGGGGGGGGGAAGAGGAGAGGG